>NZ_JBHXJQ010000001.1:171312-557690 GCF_042722305.1 Microbacterium sp. NPDC058389 | reverse complement strand
GCGTGCGGCTGGTGCGGGACCCCGGGGTGGGGCGCCGCCGGGGGGGGGGGGGGGGGGCGCGCCGGCCGACAGGCGGCGCAACCCCCGTCCGCGACGTCAGGCGTAGCTGTAGAAGCCCTGCCCTGTCGCCACACCGAGCTGGCCCTTGTCGATGTAGTTCTCCTTCAGCCACAACGCCAGCTCCGCGTCGGCGCCCGACCCGTGGGTGAGGATGTTGTACGGAGTGGTGAGCCCGATGATGTCGAGGATCTGCAGCGGACCCAACGGCGCACCGGTGGCGATGCGCCACGTGCGGTCGATGTCGTCCACCTCGGCGTACCCGCCGGCAGCCAGTGCGATCGCAGAGTTCAGCAGGGGCACGAGCAGCGAGTTGAGGACGTACCCGGCCTTCTCCTTGTGCAGCTCGATCGGCACCATGCCGATGTCGGTGGCGAAGCGGACGACCTCGTCGAACACGGCCGGATCCGTCTCGGGAGTGCCCATCACCTCGGCCGTGTTGAACTGCCATACGCGGTTGGCGAAGTGCAGGGCGAGGAAGCGGCCGGGGCGACCGCTCGCATCGCTGATCTGACTCGGCAGCAGCGTCGACGAGTTGGTGGCGAAGATCGTGGATGCCGGCGCCAGGGCGCCGAGCTTCTCGAACGTCGAGCGCTTCAGGTCGAGGACCTCGGGCACGGCCTCGATGACGAGGTCGGCCTGGGCGGCCACCGCAAGATCGGTCGTGAGGTGCAGCCGGGCCTGCGCGGCCTCGATGGTGTCGGGCGTCGCGCCCTCCACCTCCGCGGCGTAGGTGTGGCCGAGGCGGATGAAGCGCTCACGGGCGCCTTCGAGCGCCTCGTCGCTGATGTCGTAGGCGGTCACCGGGAAGCCGCGATAAGCGGTCTGGAAGGCGATCTGCGCCCCCAGTACACCGGTGCCGAGGACGGCGACCGTGGTGATCTTGTTGTCGGTCATGGTTGTGCTTCCTTTCCGTGATCGTCGGGATGCCGGGCCACGCGGTCCGCTCCGGCGATGATCTGGCGCACCTGGGTCGACAGGGTCGCGACGGGATCGGCGATGTGCCAGACGCCGGTGGCGACCTCGATCAGGGCGAGATGAAGGGCTCCGAACACCGAACGGGCGGCCTGGAGGGCGTCGTCGCCGGACGGCTCGGGGCGGGTGATGATCGCGGCGATGCGCGCGACGAGATCGGCTGCGAGCTCCAGGCCCTCGGCCCGGTATCGCTCGTTCGCCGTGCCGAACAGCAGCTCGCGCTGATAGGCCAGCGTGTTCTCGGCGTGCGTGCTCCCCCATTCGAGGAGGGGGGCGAGAAGCGCGGTGACGGCGGCCTCGCGGGCCGCGTGGCGGACGGCCGCGTCCTGCCCGCGCGCGACGGCGCGCTCGAACTCGACGTTGTAGACCATCAGGAGGAGCTCCGCCTTCGACGAGGCGTAGCGGAACACGGTGCCGGCTGCGACGTCGGCGTGTTCGGCGATCTGCTGGGTTGTGACGGCCGCGAATCCGTGAGCCTCGAAGAGCGTCGCGGCGGCGTCGAAGATGGCTGCGCGCTTGGCGTCCTTGTTGCGTTCGCGCCGCCCCGCCGGGTGGGACTCCGCACTGTCCGCGTTCATATAAATGAGTGTACTCAAAAATGAGTACACTTCAAATTTGCGGACTCAGCCCTCCGCCTGGCCGGTGAGGATGTCGATCAGGCGTGCCGTCGCCGTGGCGTACCCGGCGACTCCCTCGCCGACGACGTGTACGACGGCCACGTCCGCGACGTACGAGTGGTGCCGGAACTCCTCGCGCGCGCGGACGTCGGAGATGTGCACCTCGGCCACCGGCAGTCCTACGCCCGACAGCGCGTCGCGCAGCACCACCGACGTGTGGGTGAGGCCGCCGGGGTTGATGACGATGCCGGCGCAGTCCTCGCGGGCGGCGTGGATGGCGTCCAGCAGCACTCCCTCGTGGTTGCTCTGCACGGCCCGGACCTCGAAGCCGCGCCGGGCGGCGGCATCCACTGTCGTCTGCTCCACGTCGGCGAGCGTCTGCGTGCCGTAGATGTCGGGTTCGCGGGTGCCCAGCAGGTTGAGATTGGGTCCGTTGACGAGGAGCAGGCGGCGCGGCGTGGTCACGCGCCCCACCCTACCGCCGCCTCAGGCTGCGTCCGGGGCCTGCGGAGACGGTTCGTCCTCCGCGTGGTACTGCGCCAGCAGCTCGCGCTCCCGCGCCGCGTGGGGGAACTTCCAGGCGACGAGCGCTGCGCCGATGAGCACCGCGATGAGACCGGCCAGGTACGCCCAGTTCTGCCCCTGCTCAAACGACGCGCGCGCGGCCTTGATGATGGCGTCGGAGTACTGCGGGTACTGCTGCGCGATGTTCGCCGCGCTGGAGAACGACTGCGTCAGCTGCGCCTGCACCGACGAGGTGATCTGATCGGCGTTCGGCGCGTCGGCGATCTGCGCTCCGGCCGCCGAGGCGTACCCGGCGGTAAGGAGCGCGCCGAGGATCGACTGCATCACGGCGCCGCCGAGGTCGCGCTGCAGGTCGGCCGTGCCGGACGCCATGCCGGCGCGGCGCACCGGGACCGCACCCGTCAGCGAACGCGACGCGGGGGTACCGGCGAGGCCCACGCCGGCACCGACGAAGGCGTAGCCGAGACCGACCACCCAGTACGGCGCCTCGCCGCGCCAGAGGATCAGCATCGTGAGGAATCCGAGGAGCACGGCCGCGTACCCCACCAGCAGGGTGAACCGTGCGCCGCGAGCCTCGACGAGCTTCGCCGAGCGCGGCGCGAGCAGCACCATGAAGACCGCCGCGGGGAGGATGGCGAACCCGGACTCGATCGTCGAGTAGCCGAGCACGTTCTGCAGGTACTGCTGGCCGATGAACATGGCACCCATGAGCGAGCCGAAGACGATCATCCCGGCGCACGCGGCCACCCAGAAGATCGGGCGTGCCGCGATCGTGAGGTCGTAGAGCGGGTTCTTCGCGCGGCGCTGACGGATGACGAACGCGATGATCGCCGCGATGCCGATGATCGCGAGCCCGAGCACGAGCATCCCCTTGCCGGGGACCGCCGCGAAGTTGATGGCCAGGATCGCGCCGCCGACCAGGATCACCGACAGCACGCCGCCGAGGTGGTCGACCGACTCGGTCGACTCGTTCACATGGCTCGGGACGAGCCGGATGATGAGCGGGACGGCGACCACGATGAGCGGGAGCGTGACGAGGAACACCGATCCCCACGCGAACTTCGCAAGGAGCAGCCCCGCCAGCAGCGGCCCGAGCGCGGAGATCGCCCCGCCGGTCGCGGACCACAGGGCGATCGACCGGGTGCGCGCGGGCCCCGACCACAGCGCGGTGATGAGCGCCAGGGTCGTCGGATACGCCATGCCCGCCGCGACGCCGCCCACGATGCGCGCGAGGATGAGCACCTCGACGGACGGCGCGAAGGCGCAGACGAGGCACGCGGGAAGCGACAGCAGCACGCCGATGAGCAGCATCATCTTGCGGCCGTAGCGGTCGCCCACCGCGCCGAGCCACAGCACGGACGCGGCGAGGCCCAGCGAGTAGCCGACGGCCACGAGGTCGAGTTGCGTCTGCGACGCGTCGAAGGCCCTGCCGATGTCGGGGAGCGCGACATTCGCCACCGCGAGCGGCAGATTGGCCACCGCCGCGACGATGATCAGCGTCGACAGGATCGCACCGGCGCGGGCCGGCGCGGTGGTGGTGGTGGTGCTCATGCCGTCTCCGTCCGACCCGCGGGTGGTGCGCGTCGCCATTGTGGCAGTCGGACCGCCGGCATGCCATCACCGCTCGTGCGGCGACTGCCTCGGCCGGCGGCTCAGAGCGTGCGCGCCATCTCGATCTCGGGCCCGATCGGCCCGGTGAAGGCGACGCCGGTCGGGGTGAACCCGTTCCGGCGGTAGGCGGCCTGGGCGCGGGCGTTGTCGGCGTGCACGTCGAGCGTGAGCCGGGTGAGACCCTGGGATGCGACCCACGCGGCCGCCGCGTCGAACAACGCGTCGACGGTGCCCGTGCCGCGGTATCCAGGGCTGACGTAGACCCCCACCGCGTCGGCCCGGCGATCGTCGACGAACCGCCCCAGGTGGTCGGTCTGCCCGGTGGCGCGGATGAGCACCGACAGGCTTCCGACCCAGGCGCCGTCGGCTTCGGCCACGAACTGCGCGGCGATCTCGCTCTCGGCGGCCCGCAGGGTGCGGTCGCGCCAGAAGTCGTCGGTGCGTGCGGCCACCTGCTCCGGGGTCTCCAGGAACGCGATGGCGGCATCGGGGTCGCTCGTCGACTCCAGGCGCAGCGCGCGCACCGCAGGCCACTCGTCGGCCCGGATGCGGCGCACCGCCGGGATGCTCATCCCGCGACCTCCTGGTACGCCGCGAAGAGCAGCGATTCGTCCGGCGCCTGCAGCACCGTCGGCTTGGCGATGTCGTCCAGCACGATGAAGCGCAGCATGCCGCCGCGGCTCTTCTTGTCGCGCTGCATGGTCGACAGCAGCTGGGGCCAGGCGCCGGGGCGGTAGCTCGTCGGCAGTCCGAGCGACTCGAGGATGTCGCGGTGGCGCTGGGCTGCGGCATCCGGAAGCCGGCCCGCCAGGCGCGACAGTTCTGCGGCGAAGACCATGCCGACCGAGATCGCGGCGCCGTGGCGCCAGCGGTAGCGCTCGGCGTGCTCGATGGCGTGGCCGAGCGTGTGGCCGTAGTTGAGGATCTCGCGCAGCCCTGCTTCGCGCAGGTCCTCGCCGACGACGCGCGCCTTCATGTCGATCGCGAGCTCGATCGTGCGCCGGAACGCCGCGCTCTGCGGATCGACGGCCGTCTCGGGGTCGGCCTCGACGAGATCGAGGATCTCCGGCGCCCAGATGAAGCCCGCCTTCACGACCTCGGCGTAGCCCGCGACGCGCTCGTTCCGCGACAGCGTGTCGAGCAGGTCGAGGTCGCACAGAACGGCGCGCGGTGCCCAGAACGCGCCGACGAGGTTCTTGCCCTCGGCGGTGTTGACCCCCGTCTTGCCGCCCACGGCCGCATCGACCATGCCGAGCACGGTCGTCGGTACCTGCACGACCTCGACCCCGCGCAGCCACGTCGCGGCGACGAATCCCGCGAGGTCGGTCACCGCACCCCCGCCGAAGCCGACGACGGCATCGGTGCGGGTGAAGTCGGCCTTGCCCATGACCTGCCAGCAGAAGGCCGCCACCTCGATGCGCTTTCCCGCCTCGGCGTCCGGGATCTCGGCCAGCAGCACCTCGCGGTCGCTCACCAGCTGAGCGCGCAGACGCTCCGCCTCGGCGGCGAGGGTCGGCGGGTGGATCACGAGCACCTTTCGCGCCGCGGGCGGCAGCGCCTCGCCGAGGGACGAGAGGATGCCGCGGCCCACGGTGATGTCGTAGCTCGCGTCTCCGCGCACGGTGATGGTCGTGGCATCCGTCATGCCGTCTCCTCCGGGTCGTCCTCGCCGCGCACCCACGCGACCAGCGCGTCGACGATGTCTTGGATGGGGCCGCTCGACGTGTCGAATGTCACGTCGGCGAGCTGCTCGTACACGGGGCGGCGCTCTTCGTAGATGGCCGTCCACCGTTCGATCGCGTCATCGCCCTGCAGGAGCGGGCGCTGGGAGTCGCGGACGCGGCCCGCGACCACGCGCGGTGCGACGGTCAGCAGCACGACGCGACGCTGCGCGAGGTCGGCGCGCGTCTCGGGATGCAGCACCGCTCCCCCGCCGAGCGACACGATGCCGCCCGTGGCGAGCCCCTCGGCGACCGCGGCGCGCTCCAGCGCACGGAAGTGCGCCTCGCCGTGCTCGGCGAACAGCCGTTCGATGGGTCCGTGGTCGCGCACCACGGCCGCGTCGGTGTCGAAGAACGGCACACCCAGGGCGCGCGCGGCCTTCTTGCCGATGCTGGTCTTGCCGGCCCCCATCGGGCCGATCAGCACGACCGCGTCAGAGGGCGAGGTCATGGCTGACAGCGACGTCGCCCGTCAGGGCGGTGTCGCTCTCGGCGGCGGTGCGCAGGGCGTCGGGGATCGCCGCGAGGTAGCCCTCGAGGTTGCGGCGGGTCTCGGCGACGCTGTCGCCGCCGAACTTCTCGAGCACGACCTCGGCGAGCACCACGGCGACCATCGCCTCGGCGACGACGCCCGCGGCGGGCACGGCGCACACGTCGGAGCGCTGGTGGTGCGCCTGCGCGGCGTCGCCGGTCGCGACGTCGACGGTGTGGAGCGCCCGCGGGACGGTCGCGATCGGCTTCATGCCCGCGCGGACGCGCAGCACGGTGCCGGTCGACATGCCGCCCTCGGTACCGCCGGCCTTGTCGCTGGAGCGGGTGATGCCGTCCTCGGCCGTGTACAGCTCGTCGTGCGCGGCCGAGCCGCGGCGGCGGGTGGTCTCGAAGCCGTCGCCGACCTCGACGCCCTTGATCGCCTGGATGCTCATGAGGGCCTGCGCGAGTTTCGCGTCGAGGCGGCGGTCCCACTGCACGTGGGAGCCGAGCCCGGGCGGCAGGCCGTAGGCGAGCACCTCGACGATGCCGCCGAGCGTGTCGCCGTCCTTCTTGGCGGCGTCGACCTCTTCGACCATCGCGGCGCTCGTGGCCGGGTCGAAGCAGCGCAGCGGATCGGCGTCGAGCGCGTCGACGTCGTCGGGCGTGGGCAGCGCGGAACCGGCCGGCACCTGCACCGGGCCGATCGACAGTGTGTGGCTGACGAGGCGGATGCCGAGCTCGCCGAGGAATGATCGGGCGAGCGCACCGAGGGCGACCCGGGCCGCGGTCTCGCGTGCGCTGGCGCGCTCGAGGATCGGGCGAGCCTCGTCGAACCCGTACTTCTGCATGCCGACGAGGTCGGCGTGGCCGGGGCGGGGGCGCGTGAGCGCGGCGCCGCGGCCGCGGGACTTGTCGGTGAGCTCGATGGGCTCAGGGCTCATCACCTCGACCCACTTCGGCCACTCGGTGTTGCCGATGCGCAGGGCGATCGGGCTGCCGAGCGTGTAGCCGTGGCGGACGCCCGACGAGATGGTCAGTTCGTCCTCTTCGAACTTCATGCGCGAGCCGCGGCCGTAGCCGAGCTTGCGGCGCCCGAGATCGGCTTGGATCGCGGCGCGCGAGATCGGGACGCCCGCAGGCAGACCCTCCATGACGGCGACGAGTTCGGGGCCGTGCGATTCGCCGGCCGTGAGCACGCGGAGCATTGCTCCAGTCTCCCACGCCCGAGACGGGGGTTACGCCGTCGCGGGTGCTTCCAGCACTCGGCGCATCGCCTGCAGGGCCTCCGGCTCGGCGTCGAGGACCGCGTCCGGGTCGCCGTGGCCGAAGATCCGGATCTGCAGCAGGGCCTGGTGCAGCAGCATCCCGAGCCCTGATCGGGCCGTCCCGCCGGCACGCCCCCACGCCGCGGACAGCGCTGTCGGCCAATGACCGTAGACGACGTCGAGCAGCAGCCCGCCGGTCTGCGCGAGCGCATCGGCGGCGGCATCCCCCACCGGCGCATCGCCGGGGAGCGTCGCGATCGTGAGCGGCACGTCGTGCGAGGGGGATGCGGCGAACGGTGCGGCCGTGACCTCGATGCCGAGGCGTCCGCCGAGCACCGTCAGCGGCTCGACGGCCTCCGGGCGGCGGGCGACGATCTCGACGGTGTCGGCGCCGAGCTCGCCGAGGGCCACGAGGGCGGAGGTCGCCGTCGCTCCCGCGCCGACGATCCGCGCACGGGGCACCGCGGTGACGCCTTCCTCGGCGAGGGCGCGGACGATGCCGCCGACGTCGGTGTTGAAGCCGCGCGGGCCGTCCGTGTCGAGCAGCATCGTGTTGACGGCCCCGGTGAGTTCGGCGCGACGATCGCGGCTCACGGCGGCTGCGTGCGCGACCCCTTTGAGCGGCATGGTGAGCGACAGCCCACGCCAGGACCCGTCGAGTCCGGCCAGCTCCGCACCGAACGACGCCTCGTCCACGCGACGTCGGCCGTAGCTCCAGTCGAGCCCCAGCACGTCGTACGCGGCGGCGTGCAGCTGCGGCGAGCGGCTGTGCGCGATGGGGTCGCCCCACACCTCCAGGCGGGCGGCTGCGGGGTTCAGCACCCCGAGTCCGGGTGCTCGGAGCACCACTGCTGCATCTGCTTCACGTACTTCAGGTGCTCGGTGTACGTCTCGGAGAAGATCGTCTCGCCGGTGTCCATGTTGACCGTCACGAAGTACAGCCACGGGCCGTCGGCAGGGTGCATCGCCGCGTCGATCGCGACGTCGCCGGGATTGGCGATCGGGCCGATCGGCAGCCCGGCGTGCACGTAGGTGTTCCACGGGTTGGGGTCGTTCTGGGCCTCGTCCGACGTGCTCGCGCTGCCGGCGTGCAGTTCGCCGTACCCGTACTGGGCGGTCGAGTCCATCTGCAGCAGGCCGAACGTCTCCTGGTTGTTCGGGTCGAGCCGGTTCAGGATGACGCGCGAGACCTTCTGCATGTCGGCCTCGAACCGTGCCTCGCGCTGGATGATCGAGGCCGTCGTGAGGACCCGCTGACGATCCGCGGCGGGCACGCCGGCGGCATCCAGCGACTCGATCGTGCGGTTCACGAGCGTCTGGATGGCGGTCTGGGCCGTCACGCCCGGGTCGAACGTGTACGTCGCGGGGAACAGCCAGCCTTCGAGGGGCTGTCCGCCCGCGGCGGCGACAGCGGGGTCGACGGGGACGCCGTAGGCCGCCGGGTCCGCGGCGGCCGCCTGCAGGTCGGCGAGCGGGATGCCGGTCCCCTCGGACAGACGCTGCAGCGTGCCGTCGACGGTGTAGCCCTCGGGGATCTGCGCAGTGAACTCCTGCCGGTTGGCGGGGTCCAGGAGGGCCGCGAGGGCCGCCTCGCTCGTCATCTGCTTCTGCAGCTTGTAGACGCCGGGCTGGAAGATGGGGTTCTGGTCGGTCGTGATGAGGTAGTCGTAGAACGCGTCCGCCGTCTTGGTGACGCCGGCTGCGTGGAGCGCCTCCGAGATCGGCTGACCGGTGTCGCCGGACGAGATCGTGACGCTCGTCTCGCCGTTGGCGAGACCCGCCTCGTAGTCCTTGGGCTCTTCCCAGCCCATGACCTCGCGGATCTTGTCCTCGTACGTGTTCCACACGTACAGGCCGCCTGCCGCGATCCCGCCGAGGACCAGCAGCACGACGCCGAGCGCGATCCACCCGCCGATGCGGCGGCGCTTCTTGTTCTTGGGCGGTGGCACGTGTCCGATGTCGTCCGTCGAGGTCGAACCGCTGAACAGATCGTCGAGCGTGCCCGTGGCGGGGCGTTGCGGCGCCTGTGCGGGCGGCTCTTCCGGCAGCGTCGCCGTTCGGGTCGCCGTGGCGGTCACCGTCGCGGTCGCGCCGGTGTTGCCCCGACTGTAGGGCATCGCGGGCGCGGTGTCTCCTGAGAACAGCCACGGATCGTTCTCGGGCGTGGCGTCGGCGTCGGTGCGGGTCGGCCGCGGGGCGCGCAGCGGCACCGGCTGGAAGCCGCTGCCGGACACATCCGCGGGGGCGGCCTCCGCAGCCGGGGCGGCGGGGGCGACGGTGGCGCCCGGGGAGTGCGGGGAGTGCGGGGCGGTGGGACCGCTCCCGACGATGGGCGTCGCACCGGTGATGAGCGACTCCCACGACACCGGAGCGGCTGCGGGAGCCGGTGCGGACGACTGCGCCTGCGCGGGAACAGGCGTGGCCGGGGCGTGCGCCGAGGGAAGGGATGCCGCCGACACCGGCACCGGTGCGGACTCCGCCTGCGGCGTCACCGGCGTCGCTCCGGTCGCCGCCTGCCGAGCGGCGGCCTCACGGGCGGCACGGCGCGACAGCGGTGCTGCGGCGCCGTCGGGCGATGAGTCGGGCATCAGGCGGGCTCCTGGGAGACGGGGGTTCCGGGCGGCCGGCCGGTGCTCTTCTCGACGTCGAGCGCCTGCTGAAGCAGCACGACAGCGGCGACCTGGTCAACGATGCTACGCGACGATCGCTGGGATCTGCCCGAACTGCGCAGCGCCGCGTGTGCCGAGACGGTCGAGAGCCGCTCGTCGACGAGGCGCACGGTGAGCCCGGATGCCGCGGCCAGCGCCGCGGCGAAATCGCGCGCGTCCTGCGTCGACGGCGTGTCCTCGCCGCGCAGGTTGAGGGGCAGCCCGACGTACAGCTCGAACGTCGAGTACTCCTCCGCCAGCGCCACGATCCGCGCCACCGACGCGTCGTCGCGGGGCACCGTCTCGACGGGGGTTGCGAGCAGGCCGTCGGGGTCGCACTTGGCCACCCCGACGCGGGCCTTGCCCACGTCGATGCCGAGCCGGGTGCCCCGTCTGAAGTCAGTCACGCGCCGAGGGCGTCCTTCACCGAGGTCAGCGCGGCCGGCAGGGCCGCGGCATCCGTTCCGCCGCCCTGGGCGACGTCGTCGCGTCCGCCGCCACCGCCGCCGAGCACACCGGCTGCGGTCTTGGCGAGCACACCCGCCTTGGCTCCTCCGGCGCGGGCCGCGTCGTTGGTCGCCACGATCACGACGGGCCGGTCGTTGACCACCGCGCCGAGCGCGATCACGGCCGCGTCGGAGCCGAGGCGGTCGCGCACCTGAAGCGCGAGCGAACGCACGTCGTCCGCCGACGCCGCCGAGCCGAGCGATTCGGCGACGACGAGCGTGGAGCCGATCCGGGTGGCTGCCGCGGCGAGGGCGGGGAGCCGGTCGCCGAGCGCCTTCGCCTCGAACGCGGCGATCTTCTTCTCGGCGGCCTTGAGGTTCGCCTGGAGCTCGGCGATGCGCGCGGGCAGCTGCTCGCGCGGCGCCTTGAGCGACGACGTCAGCTGCGACACGAGCGCGCGCTCGGCCGCCAGCGACCGGAACGCGTCGAGGCCGACGAGGGCTTCGACACGGCGGTTGGAGGCGCCGACCGACGACTCGCCCACCAGGTTGATGAGGCCGATCTCGGCGCTCGTCGACACGTGGGTGCCGGCGCACAGCTCGCGCGACCACGGACCGCCGATGTCGACCATGCGCACGGTGTCGCCGTACTTCTCGCCGAACAGCGCCATCGCGCCGAGGGACTTGGCCTCGTCGAGCGGCAGCACCCGCGTGGTCACCTCGAGGTTGTCGCGGACCGCGTTGTTGGCGATCTCCTCGATCTCGCTCTTGGTGTCGTCCGACAGCGCCTGGCCCCACGAGAAGTCGAAGCGCATGTAGCCGGCGCGGTTGAGCGATCCCGCCTGCGTCGCGGTCTTGCCGAGCGTGTCGCGCAGCGCTGCGTGCACGAGGTGGGTGGCCGAGTGCGCCTGGCGGGCGGCACGACGGTTGGCGGCATCCACCACCGACGTCGCCGGCTGGCCGACGCCGACCTCGCCGGAGGACACCTCGACGGTGTGGCTGATGAGGCCGGGCACGGGCTTCTGCACGTCGAGCACCTCGAGCTCGTAGCCCGGGCCGACGATGACGCCCTTGTCGGCGACCTGGCCGCCCGACTCCGCGTACAGCGCGGTCTCGGCGAGGATCACCTCGGCGATCTGGCCGGTCGTGGCGCGGTCGACCGACACGCCGTCGACGAGGATGCCGAGCACGCGTGACTCGGTCTCGAGGTCGGAGTATCCGGTGAACCCGGTCTCGCCGAGCGCGCGCAGGTCGCGGTAGACGCTCGTGTCGGCGAGCTGGCGCTTGCGGGCGCGGGCATCGGCCTTCGCGCGGGCGCGCTGCTCCTGCATGAGGCTGTCGAACGCGGCGCGGTCGACCGACAGGCCCGCCTCCTCGGCGATCTCCAGCGTCAGGTCGATCGGGAACCCGTAGGTGTCGTGCAGCAGGAACGCCTCGGAGCCGGCGATCGTGGTGCCGCCTGAGGACTTGGTCTCGACGAGCGACTCCTCGAGGATCGACTCCCCCGCCGCCAACGTGCGCAGGAACGTGGCCTCTTCGGCAAGTGCGTACTGCGAGATTCGGGCCCAGTCGGCCTCGACGACGGGATAGGCGCTCTTCATGGCGTCGCGGGATGCCGTGAACAGCACGTCGAACGTCGGCCCGTCGACTCCCAGCAGGCGCATCGAACGGATCGCGCGGCGCATGAGGCGGCGCAGGATGTAGCCACGGCCGTCGTTGGAGGGCGTCACGCCGTCCGACATCAGCATGAGCGACGAGCGGATGTGGTCGGCCACGACGCGGAAGCGCACGTCGTCCTCGTGGTTCGCGCCGTACGTGCGGCCCGAGAGCGCGACAGCCTTGTCGAGCACGGGACGCACCTGGTCGGTCTCGTACATGTTGTCGACGCCCTGCTTGATGAACGCGATGCGCTCCAGGCCCATGCCGGTGTCGATGTTCTTGTTCGGCAGCTCGCCGACGATGTCGAAGTCGTACTTCGAGCGCACGTTCGTGATCTCGTACTGCATGAACACGAGGTTCCAGATCTCGACGTAGCGGTCGTCGTCGGTCGCAGGGCCCCCGTCGACGCCGTACGCAGGACCGCGGTCGAAGAAGATCTCGGAGCACGGACCGGCAGGGCCCGGGAGCCCGGTGCTCCAGTAGTTCGTGTCCTTGCCGAGACGCTGGATCCGCTCGGCGGGCAGGTCGGTCAGCTGCAGCCAGAGCTCGCGGGCCTCGTCGTCCTCCTCGTAGACGGTGACCCACAGGTCCTTCGGGTCGAACCCGAGCCCGCCGTCGGCCTCGGAGCTGGTCAGCAGCTCCCACGCGTAGCGGATCGCGCCCTCTTTGAAGTAGTCGCCGAACGACCAGTTGCCGAGCATCTGGAAGAAGGTGCCGTGACGCGGCGTCTTGCCGACCTCTTCGATGTCGTTGGTGCGGATGCACTTCTGGTTGTCGGCCGCGCGCGCGTAGGGGGCGGGCACGTCGCCCGACAGGTACGGGATGAACGGCACCATGCCGGCCACCGTGAACAGCAGCGCCGGGTCGTCGGTCACGAGCGACGCCGAGGGGACGATGGTGTGGCTGTTCTTCTCGAAGTAATCGAGGTAGCGCTGCGCGATCTCGGCGGTCTTCATGCGGGTCCTTCTGTGCGTGCGGATGCGTATCGGGCGGCACGCCGACTCTCCGGCTCTGCCGGTGAGCGGATGTGCGGCGGGTCAGTCGGTGAGCTTGTCGGCCGCGCTCTTCGCGGCGTCGACGACCGCGTCCGCGGCGGTGGATGCCGCGTCCTTGGCGGTGCCGGCGGCTTCGGCCGCGGCATCCCGCACGTCGTCGACGATGCCGGCGAACCGGGCCTCCTGCTCGCGGTAGGCGTCGCCGATGCGATCGGTGAACTCGGTGATGCGCGCGTCGACGTCGGCGAGGATCTCGTGTCCGCGCGGGTCTTTGTTCATGAAGTGCGCCACGACGAATCCTCCGGCGATGCCGAGCAGGAACCACACCAGGTTCTTCATGTCACCACTTCCTCGCGGGCCGCCGGGGCGCGGCATCCCTCCATCGTAAGGGGAAACGACGAAGGGCGTCGGGTGACCCCGACGCCCTTCGCGTGTTCGCAGATTTATCGAGCTGCGTAGTACTCGACGACGAGCTGGACGTCGCAGACCACGGGGACCTCGGCGCGCTTGGGGCGACGCACGAGACGGGCCTGCAGCTTGTCGAGCTCGACCTCGAGGTAGCCCGGAACCGGGGGCAGGACCTCGGCGTGACCGCCGAGAGCTGCGACCTGGAAGGGCTCGATGCCCTCGCTCTTGGCCTTGACGTGGATGAGCTGACCCGGCTTCACGCGGAACGACGGGCGGTCGACGAGCTGGCCGTCCACGAGGATGTGGCGGTGCACGACCATCTGGCGCGCCTGCGCGGTGGTGCGGGCGAAGCCGGCGCGCAGGACGAGGGCGTCCAGACGCATCTCGAGCTGCTCGACGAGGTTCTCACCCGTCAGGCCCTGGGTGCGGCGGGCCTCGTTGAACTGGATGCGCAGCTGCTTCTCGCGGATGCCGTACTGCTCGCGCAGACGCTGCTTCTCGCGGAGGCGGACGGCGTAGTCGCTGTCCTGCTTGCGCTTCGTGCGGCCGTGCTCACCCGGAGCGTAGGGGCGCTTCTCGAGGTACTTGGCGGCCTTCGGGGTGAGGGCCACGCCGAGAGCGCGGGACAGACGGACCTTGCGGCGGTCCTGGGACTTCGTTGCCACGAAGTGTTCCTTTCGATGACGCGGCCGTGTCTTTCACGGCCCGCGGACGTATCGCCCTGTCTTCGCCCTGTCCGGACTGCACGCCGGGGCATGCCGGAAGGTAGGTCAAGAAGAGAGGGGATGCCCGAAAACGTCGTTTCGAGCCGCTCAAGCCTACCAGACGTGGGCTTTCGCCCCGGTCAGCCGACGTTCAGGACCTCAGGCGCCGCTGAGGATGCGACGGATCTTCTCCAGCCGTGCCTGCACGTCGCGCTCGGCGCCGAGCGCCTTCGGCTCGTAGTACCGGCGGCCGCGCAGCTCGTCCGGCAGGTACTGCTGCGCTGCGATGCCGATCTCGGAGTCGTGCGGATACACGTACCCCTTGCCGTGGCCGAGCCGCTTGGCGCCCGGGTAGTGCGCGTCGCGCAGATGCATCGGCACACGGCCGAAGCCGCCCGAGCGCACGTCCGCGATCGCCGCGTCGATGGCCAGGTAGGCGGCATTCGACTTCGCCGTCGTCGCGAGGTACGCGGTCGCCTCGGCGAGCGGGATGCGCCCCTCGGGCATCCCGATGAACTGCACGGCGTCCGCTGCGGCGACGGCGATCGGCAGCGCCTGCGGGTCGGCCAGGCCGATGTCTTCGGCGGCCGAGATGATCAGGCGACGGGCGATGAAGCGTGGGTCCTCCCCCGCCTCGATCATGCGCGCGAGGTAGTGCATGGCCGCATCGACGTCCGAGCCGCGGATCGACTTGATGAACGCGCTGATGACGTCGTAGTGCTCGTCGCCCTGCCGGTCGTAGCGCAGGAGCGCCCGGTCGACCGCCTGTGCGACCTGGTCGGCCGTGATCTCGGGGATGGCGGCGTCGGCATCCGCGTCCGCGTCGTCCTCCTCGTCCGGCTCCTCGGGGGTCGCGAGGGATGCCGCAGCCTCGAGCGCCGTGAGGGCCCGGCGCGCATCGCCCGACGCGAGCCGCACCAGTGCATCGCGCGCATCGTCTCCGAGCCGCACGGCGCCGGCGAGGCCCCGTGCGTCGGTCACCGCGCGGTCGAGCAGCATGGCGAGGTCGGCATCGGTGAGCGGCTTCAGGGTGAGCAGCAGGGAGCGCGACAGCAGGGGCGAGATGACGGAGAACGAGGGATTCTCGGTGGTCGCAGCGATAAGCACGACCCAGCCGTTCTCGACACCGGGGAGCAGCGCGTCCTGCTGCGCCTTGGTGAAGCGGTGGATCTCGTCGAGGAACAGGATCGTGGACTGGCCGTACAGGTCGCGCTGGGTGAGCGCCTCCTGCATGACCTCGCGCACGTCGCGGACTCCGGCCGTCACCGCCGACAGCTCGACGAAGCGGCGGCCCGACGAGCGCGCGATCGCCTGTGCGAGCGTCGTCTTGCCGGTGCCCGGAGGACCCCAGAGGATCACCGACGTCGCGGCTCGGGCCGCGGCATCCGGGTTCGCCAGCGTCACCAGCGGCGACCCGGCCCGCAGCAGATGGGACTGGCCCGCGACCTCGTCGAGCGACGAGGGACGCATCCGCACGGCCAACGGCGTCAGGCCTTGGAACAGTGCGGTCGGCGAAGTCACCGTCCCAGGCTATCCCGGGGGCACGACAGCGGATCCGTCCGGTTTGGCCGCCGTGGCGCCGGGCCGTAGGATCAACCCGCCCCGGGCCTGTGACCGGTGAGCGCCTGGGACGACGACAAGAGGAGGCCCCGTGGCCGGCGGTGGCAAGGATCGAGACGCACGTGCCGCACGTGACCGGACGCGGACCTATCAGGCCCGTCGTCAGTTCCACGACGATCAGGCCCGTCGCCGCACCCGCGACAACCTGATCGCCGGCATCGTCGGCGGCATCCTCGTGCTCGGCATCGTGGGCATCCAGACGGCCTACTTCGTGGCCGGACCCGGTGCGCCGGCGCCGTCGCCGACCTCGACGTCCACCCCGTCGCCGACGCCCGTGGCCACCGAAGAGCCGACCCCGAGCGCCACGCCGACACCCACGCCCTGACGGCGACGGTCGGCCGTGGATGCCGACGCCGTGCGCAACAGCATCGGGATGGGGCATCCGCCGTACTAGGCTGTGAGCCGTCCTACTCCCACAGACGGCGCAAGCCGCGATGAGGTGCATCCCGTGACTGCCGCAGCAGACCCCCAGCCCGAGACCGACGCCCCCGAGCTCCCCGAGCCCGAGACGACGTCCGCCCCCGCCGAGAATCCTGCCGAGACCCCCGTCGCCGACGACGCGGTCGAGGCGGATGCCGCGACCGACGCCGCAGACGTCCCCGAGGCCGCCGAGGCTTCCGATGCCGAGACGATCGACGTCGAGGCCCTTGACGCCGCGGCGTCTGACGCCGAGGTGGTCGAGGTCGAGGCGGTCGAGGTCGAAGCGGTCGAGATCGTCGAAGTGGTCGAAGACGCCGAGGGCGACGTGGTCGCCGTCGAGGTGACCGAGATCGTGGTCGAGCACGCTGCTCCGGCGGCCGCCGGCTCGGACGAGCCGTGGGGCCGCGTCGACGACGACGGCACGGTGTCGGTGCGCGAGGCGGACGGCTGGCGCGTCGTGGGCCAGTACCCCGACGGCTCTTCCGAAGAGGCGCTCGCCTACTTCGAGCGCAAGTACGCCGACCTCGCGAGCGAGGTGACCCTCCTCGAGGTGCGTCACCGCCGCGGCGGCGCATCCGCGTCCGATCTGCGCGCCACCGCACGCGCGATCAACGGCAAGCTCGTCGACGCTGCGGCGGTCGGCGACCTCGCCAGCCTCGTGGCGCGTGTCGCGGCGCTGACGAAGGCGCTCGCGGCGCAGACCGAGACCGAGGCCGTCGCCGCGCGTGAGGCCGTCGACGATGCCGTCAAGGCGCGCACCGAGCTCGTCGAGAAGGCCGAGGCCCTCGCCGCTCGTGACCCGCGCACCGTGCAGTGGAAGCAGGCGACAGCCGAGATCAACGGCCTGTTCGACCAGTGGCAGTCGCAGCAGCAGAACGGGCCGCGTCTTCCCAAGTCGACGGCCCAGCAGCTCTGGAAGCGATTCCGTGACGCGCGCGCCACGGTCGACAAGCACCGTCGCGCGTTCTACGCCGAGCTGGACGAAGCGCACAAGGGCGTCCGCGACCGCAAGACGCGCCTGGTCGAGAAGGCCGAGGCGCTCGCGCCCAAGGGCGAGGACGGCATCCCCGCCTACCGCGACCTGCTCGACGAGTGGAAGACGGCCGGCCGGGCCGGCAAGAAGGTCGACGACGCGCTGTGGGCGCGGTTCAAGGCCGCCGGCGACGCGCTCTACGGTGCGCGCGTCGAGCGCGAGGCCGCTGATGCCGAGGCTTCCCGCGAGAAGATCGACGCCAAGCGCGCGCTCCTCGATGAGGCCAAGGTCGTCGGGGACGAGCGCGACATCGCGAAGGCCCGCTCGATCCTCACGGCCATCCAGCGTCAGTGGGACGAGATCGGCCGCATCTTCCCGCGCGACGCCGAGCGCTCGCTCGACGACGAGCTGCGTCGCATCGAGAACGCCCTGCGCGGGCGCGAGGACGCGGACTGGAAGCGCAACGACCCCGAACAGAAGGCGCGCGCCAACGACATGACGCGTCAGCTCACCGACGCGATCCAGAAGCTCGAGGACGAACTCGCCGCCGCGAAGAAGTCCGGCGACAAGAAGGCCATCGCGCAGGCGTCCGACGCGCTCGAGGCCCGCAAGTCGTGGCTGAAGGCACTCGGCGGCTGACGTCGAGCACGATCGAATTCAGGCCTCCGGCCGGCACCGCGTGCCGGCCGGAGGCCCTTTTCGTGCGCGGGTTCTCCACAGTCGGGCGCCCGCAGCCTCCGTCGACCCGCGTGAGTGCGGCACACTTCACGCATGGCTTCGCCGTTCCTGTACTTCGCCGACGACCGTCTGTCGCGTGCCGAACTGACGGCCGCGTGCCTGGACGGACACCTCGTCGAGCTCGGCGACGCCTACATCCCGGCCGACGCCGTCGAGACGACGGCTCTGCGTGCGGGCGCGCTGTCCCGGCTGCTGGGCGAGACGCTGGCCGCCACGCATCTGACTGCGGCCTGGATCCACGGTGGCCTCCCCCAGCCGCCCGCGCGGCACACCGTGCAGCGCGGCGTGCCGCGTCGCCTGCACGTGATGCCCGACCGCCACGTCGTCTACCGCGATGTGGCCGTGCCCGCGGCGGACCTGGAGCTGATCGGCGGGGTCCGGGTGGCGACGACCGTGCGAACCCTCATCGATCTCGCGAGGACGACGGATGCCGCCCATGCACGCGCCGCCGGCCTGCTCGCCAGTGCGCATCCGAGGGCGGTCGGGCCGGCGATCCGCCGGCTGGAGCAGGGGACGCTGCCGCACAAGAACGCCGCGCTGGTCGTGCTGCGCGCCGTCGAGGCCGAGCTGTCGCAGAGCGTCAGGAGGACGTGACGCGGTACACGTCGTAGACCGCGTCGATGCGCCGCACCGCGTTGAGCACGCGGTCCAGGTGCACGATGTCGCCCATCTCGAAGACGAAGCGACTGAGCGCCAGGCGGTCGTTGGTCGTCGACACCGTCGCGGAGAGGATGTTGACGTGGTGCTCGCTGAGCACGCGGGTCACGTCGCTCAGCAGGCCCGAGCGGTCGAGCGCCTCGACCTGGATCTGGACGAGGAACACGCTCTTGGTCGTCGGTGCCCACTCGACGTCGATGAGGCGCTCCGGGTCCTCCATGAGCGACTTCACGTTCGTGCAGTCGGCACGGTGCACGGAGACGCCGCTGCCGCGCGTCACGAATCCGACGATCTGATCGCCGGGCACGGGGGTGCAGCACTTGGCGAGCTTGACCAGGATGTCGGGCGCACCGCGCACCAGGATGCCCGAGTCGCCGCCGCGCGGCGCCCGGGAGCGGCCGACCGGCGGAAGGTCGATGGGCCCGGTGGTGGTGTCGTTGGCCGCGACGAGGGCGGTGACCTTCTCGATCACCGACTGGGTCGAGACGTGGCCTTCGCCGACCGCGGCGTACAGCGCCGAGACGTCCTCGTAGCGCAGCAGGTGCGCCACCTCGGAGAAGGAGTCCTGGCTCATGAGGCGCTGCAGGGGCAGGTTCTGCCGGCGCATCGCGCGCGCGATCGACTCCTTGCCCTGCTCGATCGCCTCTTCGCGCCGCTCCTTGGTGAACCAGCCGCGGATCTTGTTGCGGGCGCGCGTGCTCCTGACGAAGCCCAGCCAGTCCTGCGACGGCCCGGCGTCGGGGTTCTTCGAGGTGAACACCTCGACCACATCGCCGCTCTTGAGCTCGGACTCCAGCGGCACGAGGCGGCCGTTCACCTTCGCGCCCATCGTGCGGTGGCCGACCTCGGTGTGCACGGCGTACGCGAAGTCGACCGGGGTCGCACCGGCGGGCAGCCCGATGACGCGACCCTTGGGCGTGAAGACGTAGACCTCTTTCGCGCCGATCTCGAAGCGCAGCGAGTCGAGGAACTCGCCCGGGTCCGCGGTCTCGGCCTGCCAGTCCGAGATGTGCGCGAGCCACGCCATGTCGGTGTCGACGGACTTGGAGTCCGTCTTGCCGCCGTTCATCCGCTCCTTGTACTTCCAGTGCGCCGCGACGCCGTACTCGGCCTGCTGATGCATCTCGTGCGTGCGGATCTGGATCTCGACCGTACGGCCGCCGGGACCGATCACCGTCGTGTGCAGCGACTGGTAGAGGTTGAACTTCGGGGTGGCGATGTAGTCCTTGAACCTGCCGGGCAGCGGCGTCCACCGCGCGTGGATCGCGCCGAGCACCGCGTAGCAGTCGCGCACGCTGCCCACGAGGATGCGGATGCCGATCAGGTCGTAGATGTCGTCGAACTCGCGACCGCGCACCACCATCTTCTGGTACACGGAGTAGAGCTGCTTCGGGCGTCCCATGACGCGGCCGCGGATGCGCAGCTCGCGCAGATCGCTGTCGACGGCGTCGATCACGTTCTGCACGTACTGCTCGCGCTGCGGGGTGCGCTGCTTGACGAGGCTGTCGATCTCGGCGTACAGCTTGGGCTGCAGCACGGCGAACGACAAGTCCTCGAGCTCGGACTTGATCGCCTGGATGCCGAGCCGATGCGCGAGCGGAGCGTAGATCTCCAGCGTCTCGGTGGCCTTCTTGCGCGCCTTCTCGGGAGGCACGAAGCCCCACGTCCGGGCGTTGTGAAGCCGGTCGGCGAGCTTGATGAGGAGCACCCGGATGTCGCGCGACATCGCGACGATCATCTTGCGGACCGTCTCGGCCTGCGCGCTCTCGCCGTACTTGACCTTGTCGAGCTTCGTGACGCCGTCCACGAGCATCGCGACCTCGTCGCCGAACTCGGCCGTCAGCGTCTCGAGCGAGTACTCGGTGTCTTCGACGGTGTCGTGCAGCAGGGCGGCGGCGATCGCGCGCGGCCCGAGGCCGAGATCGGCCAGGATCTGCGCCACCGCGAGCGGGTGCGTGATGTACGGCTCACCGCTCTGACGAGCCTGGCCGGAGTGCGCGCGCTCAGCGACGGAGTAGGCGCGCTCGATGATCGACAGATCGCCCTTCGGATGGTGCGTGCGCACCGTCCGAAGGAGCTGCTCGACGTCGTCGCGCCGGGCCGAACGCGAGAAGATCCTCGGCACCAGGCGGCGCAGCGAGGACGATTGGGCGGGCGGGATGGTCTCGGTCATACGATCCCCTCCCCTCCGCCGAATCCCACAATCCTACGCCCGCGACCGGGGGCACCCGGCCGCGGACGCCTGGGCCGGTCATACCGGCCCAGGCGTCGCGTTCAGACCGGGGTGCCCGCGAGTGCGCGCGCGTCGAGCACGCGCGTGTCGCGCGACTTGATCGCGGGCTCGTTCTCGCGCAGCAGCGAGTACAGCGGCGATGCGACGAACAGCGTCGAGTACGCGGCCACGATCGTGCCCACGAAGATCGCGAGCGACAGGTCGGTGAGCGTCTGCGCGCCGACCCAGACGATGCCGATGAACAGGATCGCGCCGGTCGGGAGGATCGCCACGACAGTGGTGTTGATCGAGCGCACGAGCGTCTGGTTCACCGCGAGGTTGACCGACTCGCCGAATGTGCGTCCCGATACTTCGCCGTCTTCGCTGGTGTTCTCCCGGATCTTGTCGAACACGACCGTCGTGTCGTACAGCGCGTACGACAGGATCGTCAGGAAGCCGATGACGGCCGCGGGCGAGATCTCGAAGCCGAACAGCGCGTACACGCCGATCGTGATCACGAGCACGTCCACCAGGCCGATGATGGCCGAGACCGACATCTTCCAGGTGCGGAAGTACAGCGCGAGGATCAGGAACGTCAGAGCGAGGAAGATCGCCAGACCCCACAGCGACTGGCGCGTGACGTCCGCTCCCCAGCTGGGGCCGATGAACGACGCGCTGACCTCGCTGGCGGGGACGTCGTAGGCGTCTGCGAGGGCCGCCGAGACCTCACGGCTCTCGGCATCGGTCAGCTGGTCGGTCTGCACGCGGATCGCGCTGTCGCCGACCGTCGCGACCTTCGTGGTTGCGTCGGGGACGACCGAGTGCACCGCTTCGGTGGCGGCGAGCTGGTCGATGGGCGCTGACAGGCCGGTCACCGTGAACTGCGAACCGCCGGTGAACTCGATCGAGAACTGGATCGGGCGGAACAGCGGCACGAGCGCCGACGCGATCACGAGGATCGCGGCGATGAGGAACCACAGACGCCGGCGGCCGACGAAGGGGAACGACGTCTTGCCGGAGTAGAGGTCGTTGCCGAGCTGGCTCATGGAGCGCATCAGTCGTCTCCCTCCTTGACGGTCGTGACGGGTTTGCTGGTCTCAGCGGCCGCCTGCTCCGCCTGCTTGCGCTCGGCGATCGTCTGACGACGCGCCGCCTCGCCGCGGGACTTCGCGTTGCGGCGTCCGGCGGTCCCCGTCGTCAGCACGGGGTCGCGGAACTGCGCGCGCCCGCGGTAGACCGCACCGAGGGCCGTGGGGTCGAGACCCGACAGCGGGTGTCCCGAGCCGAAGAACTTCGTCCGCGCCAGCAGCTGCAGCACCGGGTGGGTGAACAGGATGAAGATGAGGACGTCGATCGCGGTCGTGAGACCCAGGGTGAAGGCGAAGCCCTTGACCGTGGCATCCGCGAGGATGTACAGCACGACGGCCGCGAGGATGTTGATCGACTTCGAGATGTAGATCGTGCGCTTGGCGCGACCCCAGCCGTCCTCGACGGCGGACGTGATCGACTTGCCGTCTCGCAGCTCGTCCCTGATGCGTTCGAAGTACACGATGAACGAGTCGGCGGTGAAGCCGATCGTCACGATGAGGCCCGCGACACCGGCGAGCGACAGGCGGAAGCCCATGCGCCAGGCGAGGATGCACAGTGTGATGTACGTCAGCACCGCCATCACCACGAGGGACGCGATGATGATGAAGCCGAGCGCGCGATAGACGATCAGCGAGTAGATCGCGACGAGTGCCAGACCGATCAGACCCGCGATGAGGCCGATCATGAGCTGCTGCGAGCCGAGCGTCGCCGAGATCGAGTCCGAGCTGACCACGCTGAAACTCAGCGGCAGAGCACCGTACTTGAGCTGGTCGGCGAGCACCTTCGCGCTCTCCTGGGTGAAGCTGCCCGTGATGCTCGGCTTGCCGTCCATGATCACGCCGTTCATCGACGGCGCCGACAGCACGTAGCCGTCGAGCACGAACGCGAACTGGTTCAGCGGTGCGGTGGCGCCGTACAGGCGCTGGCTGATCTCGCCGAAGGTCGTGGTGCCCTCGTCGTCGAACTGCAGGTTGACGGCCCACTGGTTGTTGCTCGTCTGCAGGCCGAACGTCGCGTCGTCGATCGACGAGCCGTCGAGCTCGACCGGACCGAGGATGTACTTGACCGTGCCGTCCGCGTCGCAGGTGATGAGCGGCTCGTCCTTGGGCGCGTTCGCGGGGTCGTTCGCCGGGTCGGAGCAGTCGTACGCGAGGTACTCGGCCTGAAGCGCCGGCGTGATCCACGCGGTGTCGCTGCCGTTGGTGGGCGACGTGGTGGGCGTGGCCTGCAGCGACGGGTCGGGCGTCGGATATGGCGTCTCGTTGCCGTCGTCGCCCACGAAGGTGTTCGCGGGCGCGCCGGTGTAGAGAACCGCGCGCAGCTGCAGCTGCGCGGACGCTTCGATGCGGTTGCGCGTCTCCTCATCGGCCTGACCGGGGATCTGCACGACGATCTGGTTGCCGGACTGCGTGGTCACGTCGGCCTCGCCGACGCCGGAGGCGTCGACGCGCTGACGGATGATCGTGACCGCCTGCTCCATCTGCTCGGCAGAGGGGTCGGCGCCGTTCTCGGTCTGCGCCTCGAGGACGATCTGCGTGCCGCCCTGCAGGTCGAGCGCAAGGGACGGCGTCCACGAGCTCTTCCCGAAGACATAGACGCCGAGGGCGTTGATGCCGAACAGGATCGCGGTGATGACGAGAAGGCCGGTCAGCGCGCGCCACGCATGCCGGACGGGAGTGGATGTCGCCACGTCTTCGCTTTCTGGAGTGCCCGAACGGGCGAACGGTCAGACCTTAGTCCTGGGCCTTTGTGCCGGAATCGGCGTCGCCCTTGTCGGCGTCCTTGTCCTTCGCCTTGGCGGCGTCGTCGCTGATCGAGCTGATGTCGCCGTTGGCGACGCCCTCGGCATACTCGGCGTGGCTCTCTTCGGCCTCGAGGTACTCGTCCTCGGTGACGGAGTCGGCGCCAGGGGTCACGACGCGCAGGATGGCCTGGCTGTGGACCTTGATCTCGACGCCGGGCGCGAGCTCGACGATCGCGGGCTGGTCGAGGTTGTCGGCGTCGTACGACACGATCGTGCCGTAGAGGCCGCCCTGGAGGAGGACCTCCGAGCCGGGCACCGTCTGGCGCGCTTTCTGCTCCTGCTCGGCCTTCTGCTTCTGCATACGGCGGCGGGAGCTCCAGAACATGAAGACGAGGAGCACGACCAGCAGGATGATGAGGCCGTAGTTGCTCAGGAAGGCAGCGAAGTCCATGGAGCCGGTGGCACCTTTCGGGTCAGGCACGCGCCGGGGCGGCGCTGCCTTGCAGGAGGGGGGTAGGCGAGAGCCTCCAGTGATTATAGGTCATCGAATCCGAGCACCGATTCGACGCTCGCCACGCCCAGATGTGCGTAAGCCTCGGGCATCGCGATGCGACCCCTCGGAGTGCGTCCCATGAAGCCGATCCGCACGAGGTACGGCTCGACCACCGACTCGATCGTGTCGGGTTCCTCGCCGACGGCCACCGCGAGGGTGCTGAGCCCCACGGGCCCGCCGCGGAAGCGCCGGACGATGACGTCCAGCACGGCCCGGTCCAGGCGGTCGAGGCCGATCGAATCGACGTCGTAGAGGTCCAGCGCGGCGTCGACGGTGGCGATGTCCGCCCCCGTCCGCCCGTGCACCACGATGTAGTCGCGCACTCGGCGCAGCAGGCGGTTGGCGATACGAGGGGTGCCGCGCGATCGGCGCGCGATCTCGGCACGGGCGGCCGGCGGCAGCGACACCCCCAGCATGACCGCGGAGCGCTCGATGACACGCTCCAGCTCCTCGGGCTCGTAGTACTCGAGGTGTGCGGTGAAGCCGAACCGGTCGCGCAGCGGGTTGGGCAGCAGTCCCGACCGCGTCGTGGCGCCCACGAGTGTGAACGGCGCGAGGTCGAGCGGGATGCTGGTGGCGCCGGCCCCCTTGCCGACCATGATGTCGATGCGGAAGTCCTCCATCGCGAGGTACAGCATCTCTTCGGCCGAGCGCGCCATCCGGTGGATCTCGTCGATGAACAGCACTTCGCCGGGCGTGAGGCTCGACAGCAGCGCCGCGAGGTCGCCCGCATGCTGGATCGCGGGACCGCTCGACAGCCGCAGCGGGCGGCCGCTCTCGTGGGCGACGATCATCGCGAGCGTGGTCTTGCCGAGTCCGGGAGGCCCCGACAGCAGGATGTGGTCGGCGGGGCGCTGCTGGATGCGTGCGGCGTCAAGCAGCAGCTGCATCTGCCCGCGCACCTTCTGCTGGCCGACGAACTCGGAGAGCGACGTCGGACGCAGCGCGCCCTCGATCGCGAGCTCGGTCTCGTCGACGGGCTCGGCGTCGTCGTGGACGTCAACCACCGACCGTCTCCTTCCGTGCCGGCCCCAGCGCCGACAGCGTCAGGCGCAGCAGCGCGGGCACCGACGAGCGGTCGCCCTCGGACGCGTCGGATGCCGCGGCCTCGACCGCCTCGGCCGCCACGCGCTCGGACCAGCCGAGGCCGACCAGGGCCTGCACGACCTGTGCCGGCACGGCCGCCGAGGTGGCGGCATCCCCTCCGCTCGTCCCCGTGGGCCGGGTGACGGCGATCTTGCCGGCGAGCTGCACCACGATGAGCTTCGCCGTCTTGGGGCCGATGCCGGAGACGCGGCGGAAAGGGGCGTCGTCGTCGGAGGCGACGGCGTCGGCGATCTGAGGCACGGTGAGGGTGGCGAGCACGCCGAGCGCGGACTTCGGGCCGACGCCGGTGACCCCCAGCAGCTGTCCGAACACCGTCAGCTCTTCGCGCGACTCGAAGCCGAACAGCGACAGTGCGTCCTCGCGGACGATCAGGGTCGTGTGCAGCAGCACGGTGTCGCCGAGGTGGGTCGCGTGGGCGATCTGGGGGGTGACCGCGACGTGCAGCCCGACTCCCCCGACCTCGACGACGACCGAATCCGCATCGACGTGCACGGCGGTGCCGCGGACTGAGGAGATCATGCTGCGAGCCTACGGGCTGGTTCGGACGTTTGTTCGAGCGACACGCACGCGCAGGCGTCGATGACCTCAGCGCCGGGCGACGCGCTCGGCGTCGGCCCACGCGCGCTGGGCGGGGGTGAGCGTGGACGACGACCGCGCGGTCGCGACCGGTGCGCCTCGCCACGCGTGGCACAGCGCGAGCGCCAGCGCGTCGGCTGCGTCGGCGGGCTTCGGCAGCTCTTCGAGCCGCAGCACGCGGGCCACCATCGTCTGCACCTGGCGCTTGTCGGCGTTCCCGTAGCCGGTGATCGCCGCCTTGACCTCCGAGGGGGTGTGCGTGGCCGCGGGGATGCCGCGCTCCCCCGCGACCAGGAGAGCGATGCCGCTCGCCTGGGCCGTGCCCATGACGGTCTGCCGGTTGTGCTGGGCGAACACGCGCTCGACGGCCACGACATCGGGGGCGTGCGCCTCGAGCACGGCCCGGAGCCCCGCCGCGATGACGGCCAGGCGCTCCTCGATGGGCGCGTCCACGTCAGATCTGACGACCCCCACGTGCACGAGCTGCGCCGAGCGATCGGCGGCCACGTCGACCACTCCGACGCCGCAGCGGGTCAGGCCGGGGTCGATTCCGAGGACGCGGAGAGTGCCGCGCGAGCTGCCGGTTCGCACTCCCCCACGCTAGATGAGAGAGGCGGATGCCTTGGCCAGGCGCGCTGCGCCGGGCCGAGGCATCCGCCTGTCCGCGTGCTGTCAGTCCTCGTCGGACTCGAGCTCGGCCTGCACCTCGGCGGTGAGGTCGAAGTTGCTGTAGACGTTCTGCACGTCGTCGCTGTCTTCGAGCGCGTCGATGAGACGGAACACCTTGCGTGCCGTGTCGGCGTCGACCTCGACCTTGAGGTTGGGGACGAACTCGACGTCGGCCGACTCGTAGTCGATGCCGGCCTCCTGCAGCGCGGAGCGCACCGCGACGAGGTCGGACGCCTCGGTGATGACCTCGAAGCCCTGCGCGTGCGGCTCGACCTCTTCGGCGCCGGCCTCGAGCACCGCGAGCATGACGTCGTCCTCGCTGGTCCCCTCGCCGCCGACGACGATCACGCCCTTGCGGGTGAAGTTGTACGCCACGCTGCCGGGGTCGGCCAGTGTGCCGCCGTTGCGCGTGAGCGCCGTGCGCA
Source organism: Microbacterium sp. NPDC058389 (assembly GCF_042722305.1). Taxonomy (NCBI): domain Bacteria; kingdom Bacillati; phylum Actinomycetota; class Actinomycetes; order Micrococcales; family Microbacteriaceae; genus Microbacterium; species Microbacterium sp. NPDC058389. The sequence goes on along the minus strand of NZ_JBHXJQ010000001.1, from coordinate 530,802 downwards.
CCTCGGCGGCCGCGCGGTTCTTGTTGTCGGTCAGACACTCGATCATGAGCGCGACGCCGTTGGGGCCGTAGCCCTCGTACATGATCGACGCGTACTCGACCGACTCGCCGCCGATGCCCGCGCCGCGCTTGATGGCGCGGTCGATGTTGTCCTTCGGGACCGACGTCTTCTTCGCCTTGAGCACGGCGTCGAACAGCGTCGGGTTGCCCTGCAGGTCAGGTCCGCCCAGCTTCGCGGCGACCTCGATGTTCTTGATGAGCTTGGCCCACGACTTGGCACGGCGCGAATCGATGATCGCCTTCTTGTGCTTGGTCGTTGCCCACTTGGAATGCCCGGACATGGTCCTCCTGAATTACGCTCGTCGGCGGAAGACGCGTCAACGCCTCGCCCGACGGACTAGTTTATCCCCCGGCTACAGGGCGAACTCGAAACCGAACCGCGACGACAGCAGCGCGACCAGGTCGCGCGGCACCTTCGTGAGGTACGCCGGTGCGGGTGCCAGCGTGTCGGGCGCACCGATGAACGGGAAGTAGACCGGCCCGTCGGTGAGCGTCTCGACCCGGTCGCGCACCGCGACGATCTCGGACCCGACGCGGCGCAGGCTCGGCAGGGTGATGGGCGATGCCAGGCGCAGCGTGTCGCTGATCGGCATGCGCCAGTGCGGCAGATCGTCGCCGCGCCGGTCGCGCGTCTCCTCGCCCAGCGGTCCGAGCACACGGCCCCAGGCCGCGATCCCCGGCACCGCGAGCGTGCGGTCCCATACGAACAGCGTGTCACCCGGCTCGGTGAACCCGACGAGCTCGTGCGACCACTCGAACCGGTGCTCGTCCCGCGCCTTGGGAGCCGACAGTGCGTCTCCGACGATGCCGCGCGACGGCGCGATCATCCAGTAGCGCTCCTCCGGGTGCTCGCGCCACCAGTCGTTGATCGTCATGGCTCCGAATCTACCTCGCGGTGTCGTCCGCGCCGGCCCGGCGCACGCGCTCGTCGACGAGATCGAGCAGCAGTCGGTGGAACCGGTGATCTCCGGTCACTTCGGGGTGGAACGACGTGCCGAGCAGTGCCCCCTGGCGCACTGCGACGATCCGTTCGTCGTCGAGCGTCGCGAGCGCCTCGACGCCCTGGCCGATCTCTTCGACGAGCGGCGCCCGGATGAACGCCGCGTGCACGGGCGGGTCGCCCAGCACGGGCACGTCGAGGTCCACCTCGAAAGAGTCCACCTGGCTGCCGAACGCGTTGCGCCGCACCGTCACGTCGAGCCCGCCGAACGTCTGCTGCCCCGGCGCGCCGTCGGCGATTCGGTCGGCGAGCAGGATGAGGCCGGCGCACGTCCCGTACACCGGCATCCCGTCGGCGATCGCTTCGCGGAGGGGATGCCGCATCCCGAACGCTCGGGCGAGCTTGTCGATGACGCTCGACTCGCCGCCCGGGATCACGAGGCCGTCGACGGTGGCGAGCTCCTCCGGCCGACGCACGGCAATGACGTCGGCGCCCAGGTCCGTGAGCACGCGCACGTGCTCACGGACATCGCCCTGCAGTGCGAGGACGCCGACGCGCGGCATCCTCACCAGCCGCGCTCGGCGAGCCGGTGCGGGGCGGGGAGATCGGCCACGTTGATGCCGACCATCGCCTCGCCGAGGCCGCGCGACACGTCGGCGATCACCCGGGCGTCGTCGTAGAACGTGGTGGCCTTGACGATCGCGGCGGCGCGCTCGGCCGGGTTGCCGGACTTGAAGATGCCCGAGCCGACGAAGACGCCGTCGGCGCCGAGCTGCATCATCATGGCCGCGTCGGCCGGCGTCGCGACGCCGCCGGCCACGAAGAGCACGACGGGCAGCTTGCCCGTCTCGGCGACCTCGGCGACCAGCTGGTAGGGGGCCTGCAGCTCCTTCGCGGCCACGTACAGCTCGTCCTTGCTCATGGAGCGCAGCGCGTTGATCTCGGCGTTGATCTTGCGGATGTGCTTGGTCGCCTCGGACACGTCGCCCGTGCCGGCCTCGCCCTTGGAGCGGATCATGGCGGCACCCTCGTTGATGCGGCGCAGAGCCTCGCCGAGGTTGGTCGCGCCGCACACGAACGGCACGGTGAAGTTCCACTTGTCGATGTGGTTCACGTAGTCGGCGGGCGAGAGCACCTCGGACTCGTCGATGTAGTCCACGCCGAGCTGCTGCAGCACCTGCGCCTCGACGAAGTGGCCGATGCGGGCCTTGGCCATCACGGGGATCGAGACGGCCTCGATGATGCCGTCGATCATGTCGGGGTCGCTCATGCGCGACACGCCGCCCTCGGCGCGGATGTCCGCGGGGACCCGCTCCAGCGCCATGACGGCGACGGCGCCGGCGTCCTCGGCGATCTTGGCCTGCTCGGGCGTGACGACGTCCATGATGACGCCGCCCTTGAGCATCTCGGCGAGGCCGCGCTTGACGCGGTCGGTTCCCGTGTCGGCAGTGGTCACGAGGGTTCTCCCTTATCTGGATTTCGGCGGGTCCCGCCGTCAGCGCGACGGATGAGGACAATGCAGTCATTGACCTAGGCCAAAAGATAGCATGGACTGCGTCCTACAATCGGCGGACCGGCGAACAGCAGGGACGGTGCCATGACCTCCGACATCCGCGGCCGATCCGCGACCGAGATCGCCGACAGCGTGCGCGCCCTCATCGAGCGTTCACGACTGCGCGCGGGCGATGCGCTCCCCCCGGTGCGGTCGCTCGCCGACGAGCTCGGCGTCAACCGCAACACGGTGGTGGCTGCCTACCGTCAGCTGACGCAGGCGGGGGTCGTCGTGACACGCGGTCGTGGCGGCACGCGCGTGGCGGAACTCTCCCCCGTCGCCCAGGAGGGCTTCGCCGCCGACAGCGTGCTGCGCGACGTCGGCACGGGCAACCCCGATCCGGACCTCATCCCCGACATCGCGCCAGCGCTGGCGAGCATGGCCGGGCGACCTGTCCTGTACGGCGAGCCGGTCATCGACCCGGCTCTGGAGGGCTGGGCGCGCGACTGGATGAGCGACGGACTCGCCGCCGAGGATCTCCGGCTCACGATCACGAGCGGCGCGGCCGACGCCGTCGAGCGGCTGCTCGCGCAGGCGCTCACCCGCGACGACGCGGTGGCGCTGGAGGATCCCTGCTTCCTCACGAGCATCCACACCGTCCGCATCGGCGGCTATCGGCCCGTTCCGGTGCCCGTCGACGATGAGGGCATGACGGTGACGGGGCTGCGCGCCGCCCTCGAGCAGGGCGTCCGGGCGGTCGTGCACACGCCGCGCGCGCAGAACCCGACGGGTGCGAGCCTGTCGGCCGGCCGCGCGGCGCTGCTGCGCGACGTCCTGCGCGATCACCCCTACGTGCTCGTGATCGAGGACGACCACTTCTCGATGCTGTCGCAGCAGCCCTTCCACTCGCTGATCTCGCCCGACCACCGCCGCTGGGCGCTCGTGCGATCCGTGTCGAAGTTCCTCGGGCCCGACATGTGCCTGGCCGTGACGGCGTCGGACCCCGAGACCGCTGAGCGGCTCGCGATGCGCCTGACGCCCGGCACCACGTGGGTCAGCCATCTGCTGCAGCGACTCACGCATGCGCTGGTGACGGATGCCGCCACCGCCGCGTCGATCAGACGCGCCGGGGCGCACTACGCGGCGCGCAACGAGGCGTTCCTCGCACGCCTGCGCGCGCACGGGCTCGACGCGGACGCCGGGGACGGGCTGAACCTGTGGATCCCGCTCCCGGTGCCGGCGCGCGCGGTCTCGGAGCAGCTCATGCGGCGTGGCTGGCTGGCGCGGCCCGGCGACGAGTTCGTGCTGGCCGGCGACGAGCCCTCGCACCGGCTGCGACTGACCGTCCACGACCTCGACGATGCCGCAGCCGGGCAGCTGGCTGCCGACCTGGCGGCCGCCGTGGCAGCGGCGCGCGGCCGGGCCCGCGTGCGGGAAGTGGGATGATCGACCGGTGAAGATCCTCTCGATCCAGTCGGCGGTCGCCTACGGCCACGTCGGCAACTCGGCAGCCGTGTTCCCGCTCCAGCGCATCGGCGTCGAGGTCATGCCGGTGTACACGGTCAACTTCTCCAACCACACCGGATACGGCGCGTGGCGCGGTCCGATGATCAGCCCCGACGACGTGCGCGAGGTGATCGTCGGCATCGAGGATCGCGGCGCGTTCCCGCAGATCGACGTGATCCTCTCGGGCTACCAGGGCGGCGAGGGCATCGCCGACGTGATCCTCGACGCCGTCGCGCGCGTGAAGGCCGCGAACCCCGATGCCGTCTACGCGTGCGATCCCGTGATGGGCAACGCCAAGTCCGGCTGCTTCGTCGCCCCGGCGATCCCGGTGCTCCTGCGAGACCGCGTCGTGCCTGCCGCGGACATCATCACGCCGAACCAGTTCGAGCTCGGCTTCCTCACCGAGACCGAGCCCGCCGACCTCGAGTCCACCCTCGCCTCCGCCGACCTCGCACGCGAGATGGGTCCGCGCACGGTGCTCGTCACGAGCGTCGAGCGTCCCGACCGCCCGGAGGGCACGATCGAGATGCTCGCCGTCACCGACGACGGCGCGTGGATCGTGCAGACCCCGCACATCCCGATGAAGGCCAACGGCTCCGGCGACGTGACCGCGGCACTCTTCACCGCCCACTACCGCCGCACCGGCGACGCGGCCGACGCCCTCGCCCGCACCACCTCGAGCGTGTACGACCTGCTCGAGCGCACCCACGCATCGGGCGAGCGCGAGCTGCAGCTCATCGAGTCGCAGGACGCCTACGCCAACCCGCGCCTGCAGTTCGCCGTCCAGCAGGTGCGCTGAAGGCTGTGAAGAAGGGGATGCCGCGGCTCGCGGCATCCCCTTCTCACGTCCTCACACGTTCCAGGCGTCCGAGATCGCGCGACGGACGTCGCCGAGCAGCTGAGGCAGCGCCTTGGTCCGGGCGATGATCGGGAAGAAGTTCGCATCGGACGCCCACCGCGGCACGATGTGCTGGTGCAGGTGCTCGTCGACGCCTGCCCCGGCCACCTGGCCCTGGTTCATGCCGATGTTGAAGCCGTCGCACCGCGACACCTGACGCAGCACGCGCATGCCCTGCTGGGTCAGCGCGGCGATCTCGGCGACCTCTTCGTCGGTCGCCTGGTCGTACGTCGCGATGTGGCGGTAGGGGCACACCAGCAGGTGTCCCGAGTTGTACGGGAACAGGTTGAGCAGCGCGTACGCGGTCCGGCCGCGGAAGACGATCAGGCCGTCCTCGTCGGACTTGCGCGGAGCCTCGCAGAACGGGCATTCCTTGCGCAGCACCTCGGGACCTGCCTGGATGTACGCCATGCGGTGCGGCGTCCACAGACGCTGGAACTCGTCCGGCACACCCGCGAACGAGGCGGCGTCGACGAGGGCCGCGTCAGGAGCATCTCCCTGGGGAACGCCCGACCCGGGCTCGTCGACGTTCGTCACGCGCCCTTCGACAGGCTCGGGAACCGTGACTTCGCCTTCGCGACTCCCCGCAAGCGGGTCGTCGCTCACGCGAAGTCCTCCGCGGTGTTCACCAGTGCGTGCGAGGCGATCGCCGCGCGCACGCGACGCACCGCGTCGGCGATCGGCACGCCGTTCTCCTGAGACCCGTCGCGGAAGCGGAACGACACCGTGCCGGCGGCCTGGTCCTGTGCGCCCGCGATCAGCTGCAGCGGCACCTTCTGGGTGGTGTGCGTGCGGATCTTCTTCTGCATGCGGTCGTCGGAGTGATCGAGCTCGGCGCGGACGCCTTCGGCCTTCAGCAGGTCGACGACCTCGCCGAGGTAGTCGGCGAACTCCTCAGCGACCGGGATGCCCACGACCTGCACCGGCGACAGCCACACCGGGAACGCGCCCGCGTAGTGCTCCAGCAGGATCGCGAAGAACCGCTCGATCGAGCCGAACAGCGCGCGGTGGATCATGATCGGCCGCTTCTTCTGGCCGTCGCGGTCGGTGTACTCCAGCTCGAAGCGCTCCGGCAGGTTGGGGTCGACCTGTACGGTCGACAGCTGCCAGGTCCGACCGATCGCGTCTCGGGTCTTGAGGTCGATCTTGGGACCGTAGAACGCCGCCTCGCCGGGCACCTCGGTCAGTTTCAGCCCACTGGCGACCGCGACGTTGCGCAGCGCGTTCGTCGAGTACTCCCAGAACTCGTCCGAGCCGATCCACTTGTCCTTCTCGTCGTCGCGCATCGACAGCTCGAGCTCGAAGTCGTCGAGGCCGAAGTCGCGCAGCATCGAGATGACGAACTCGAGCACGCGGGTCGCCTCGCCCTCGAGCTGCTCGGGGGTGACGAACAGGTGCGAGTCGTCCTGCGTGAACCCGCGCACGCGGGTGAGGCCGTGCAGCGCGCCCGAGAGCTCGTTGCGGTAGACCGTGCCGTTCTCGGCCAGACGCATCGGCAGATCCCGGTAGCTGCGCGCACGCTCCTTGTAGATCAGGATGTGCATCGGGCAGTTCATGGGCTTCAGGTAGTAGTCCTGGCCCTGCTTGGTGATCTCGCCGTGCTCGTCGCGCTCCTCGTCCATCACGATGGGCGGGAACATGCCCTCCTTGTAGGTGACGAGGTGGTTCGACGTGAGGAACAGGTCCTGCTTCGAGATGTGCGGGGTGTACACGTAGGTGTAGCCGCCCGCGATGTGGCGTCGCCGCGCGTGCTGCTCCATCTCGCCGCGGATGATGCCGCCGCGCGGGTGCCACACCGACAGGCCCGAGCCGATCTCGTCGGGGAACGAGAACAGGTCGAGGTCCTTGCCGAGCTTGCGGTGGTCGCGCTTGGCCGCCTCCTCGAGGCGGGTCTGGTACGCCCGCAGCTCGTCCTTCGTGGGCCACGCGGTTCCGTAGATGCGCTGCAACTGCGGGTTCTTCTCGCTGCCTCGCCAGTAGGCGCCGGCGATGCGCTGCAGCGCCCAACCGTTGCCGATCAGGCGGGTGTTCGGCAGGTGCGGCCCGCGGCACAGGTCCTTCCACACGGTCTGGCCGTCGCGGTCGACGTTGTCGTAGATCGTCAGCTCGCCCGCGCCGACCTCGACCGAGGCGCCCTCGGTCTTCTCGGCGCCGCCGCCCTTCAGCCCGATGAGCTCGAGCTTGAACGGCTCCGCAGCAAGCTCGGCGCGCGCCTCCTCGTCGGTCACGACGCGACGGACGAAACGCTGCCCCTCGCGGATGATGCGCTGCATCTCCTTGTCGATGGCCTTGAGGTCCTCGGGTGTGAAGGGGTGCTCCACGCCGAAGTCGTAGTAGAAGCCGTCGGTGATGGGCGGGCCGATGCCGAGGTTGGCCTGCGGGTTGATGCGCTGCACCGCCTGGGCCAGCACGTGCGCGCTCGAGTGGCGCAGGATCGCCAGCCCGTCGGGGCTGTCGATGGTGACCGGCTCGACGGCATCCGTCTCGGTCACCACCGTCGCGAGGTCTTTCAGTTCGCCGTTCACCCTCAGTGCGACCACCGATCGGTCGGGGAACAGGGCGAAGCCGTCAGCGGGATAAGGCACAGCGTCAGTCACGGAAACTCTCCTGGGAATGGCTCGGATCAAGGCTACTCAGCTTCAGGCGCACGCCACGCCCCGCCCGCTCAGGCGCCGAGCGTTCGCGTGATGGTCTTGAGTGCCGCTGCAGCGGTCGACCAGACGAGTTCCACGCGTCGATTCTACCCAGTGACCGGGCCGGGGCCGGCGCCCACGTGCTTGAGCGCCTCGCGGCGCGTGAGCGGGCTGACCTCGTGCTCGTCCACGTAGGCGCGCACCCACTCCGGGGCGACGCGCGCATACTCGCGCAGCGCCCACCCGATCGCCTTGCGCAGGAAGAACTCGGGGTCGGCGGTGCTGGGGGCGATCGTGTCGGCGAGGACCGCAGGATCGAGACGGATGCCGCGCCCCAGCTGCGACAGGATCGCGATGCGCCGGATCCACAGGTCCGGATCCCGGGCCCACGTGTGCACCAGCGCGGCGGTCTCGATGGGCCGAGCATCGTGGAGCTCGGCCAGACGGTGCGCGAGCTCGTCGGTGTAGTCCCACCACTGCCCCGTGCGAACCATGTGCTCAACGAGAGGGACGACTGCCGGGTCGGCGCGCACGGGCGCGAGCGACAGCAGCGCCATGGCGGCGTAGCGCTCCTCCCGGTGATCCGCGGCATCCCACAGCTCGAGCGCAGTGGCGCGCAGGGCGGCGGCATCCCTCCCCTTCGCCCGGCTCTTGGCGACGCGACGCGCATCGGGCACGCGGACGCCGAGGAACGGCATGTCGGACTTCATGTACGCCTGCTGGCCGGGCGCCCGGTCCGGATCAGCGGCCTCGCGCAGCGCGGAGCGGATGTCTTCGGCGAGGGTCACGGGCTCACCGTACCGGTCCCTGGAACAGCAAAAAACCCCTGATCTCTCAGGGGTTTTCTTCTGTGCGCGATACTGGGATCGAACCAGTACGCACGGGATGTTCGTTCCCCCGTCGAATCGGGCCGGATCCCTTGCTAGCACTGGGGACGCGCTAGGTACCACATGTGGCAGGAGAAGGCACGATATCCCACGAACCGGCATAAGATATCCCACGATCTCCCACGGGCACCGGCCCGGGCGGTTCGCATGCGCGGTTCAACGCGCGGGGGTCAATCAACGATCGGGTCAAGCAACATGCCAGCAACCAAGCGCAAGCGACGCGAGACATTCGGGCAGCTCGACAAGCTGCCGAGCGGGCGGTACCGGGCGCGCTACACCGGGCCCGACGGCAACCGGCACAGCGCACCGGCCACGTTCGACACCATGACCGACGCCCGCGCATGGCTCGCGGCCCGTCACACCGAGATCGCCACCGGAATCTGGTGTCCTCCCGATGTCGCCGCAGCCGCCCGCGCAGAGCGCGCGCAGACGCTCCAGGCGTACGCGGATGGATGGCTGACGTCGCGGACGAACGCGAAGGGCGATCACCTCCGCCCCCGCACGCTGGACGAGTACCGCAGACTGCTGCGCCCGTCCTCCGGCGAGGGCGACGCGGGCGGTCCGCTGGCAGCACTGCTGCGGATGCCACTCGCGGCGATCTCCCCGCAGGTGGTGCGTGGCTGGCGGTCGGATCAGCTCGCGACGGGGCGGAAGACGCAGACGTCCCGGGCGTACGGGCTGCTGTCGTCGATCCTGGCGACCGCGGTCGGTGACGGGCTACTGCCCAGCAACCCGTGCACGATCAAGGGCGGGCAGGTCACGAGCACGGGGCGCAAGGTGATCCCGCCGACGGATGCGGAGCTGGAGAGCATCCTGGAGGTGATCCTGCCCCGGTTCCGCGCACTGGTGATCGTTGCGGCTGTCGGTGGCCTCCGGTACGGGGAGGCGACGGCGCTGCGCGCGAAGGACGTGACCGTGCAGCGCGACGACGCGGGCGCTGTGGTGTCGGTGCGGCTGCGCGTGGAGCGGGGCGCGGTGCGCACCAGCTCCGGCATCGTCGCGGGCTCGACGAAGAGCGCGGCGGGCGAGCGGTCGGTGGCCATCTTCGGGCCCGACGCGGAGATCGTTGCGGACCATGTGCGAGGGCTCATCGGGGATGCGCTGCTGTGGCCCGCTGCCGACGGGGTGTCTTTCCTGAATGAGTCGGCATTCTGGCGGCACTGGAACCGGGCGCGCGTGGTCGCAGGACGAGGCGACATGCCGTTCCACGCGCTGCGGCACTACGCGGGCACGCGATACGCGCAGGCTGGCGCGACGCCCCGGGAGACGATGGCGCGGCTGGGGCACGCGTCGCTGGGTGCGGCGATGCGCTACCAGCATGCGGGGAACCGTGACGACGAACTCGCCGCGCGGATGATGCGCCGCAACGCAGGGACGGCGTAGCGACTCGCGACGAGAGGGGCACCAGGCGAAGACTCGCCGGTGCCCCTCTCGCCTTCGTTCGAGGAGCGCCCTAATCTGTCAGTAGCTGGCAGGCAACTGCACGCGACTCCCTGGAAGGAGCACCCTCCACCCGTTCGGGTGCTGGGGTATCTGCGCTACCTTCCCGGAGTCCGCATGACCAGTCTCGCTCACTTCCCCGCGTCCCCCGTGGACCCCGCCGACGACCGCCCCGAGTGGGGCACCATGGCGGAGGCCGCCGAGCGGGCCACGGTGGAGCTCTCGACCATTCGCCGGTGGATCGCCTCTGGGCGAATCACGGCGTACCGCGTCGGTGCACGCAATGTCCGGCTTGACCTGCGCCAGGTCTCCCCCGACCGCATCGGCGTGCCGATCGGCGGCGCTGCTGCTCGCAAGGCGGGCTGATCGGTGGCGCTGTCGCATGACGCGCAGCGCGATCGCCTCACAGACCCCCGAAACGTCGACTCCTCTGCGGGCGGCGACGTGTCGGGGCTGGAGGGATCGCCCGTGGTCACCACCTCTGCGGACTCCGCGCGTCCGCTTGCGGGCCACGCGGGGCACGAGCTGGAAGCCGGGCGCCCGCCTCTGGGCATGCTCGATGCGTCCGGTCAGGTCTCCCCCGGCGGTCTGCGATGAGCGTCAGCGTGAAGGACGCCCAGGAACGCCTGCGGATCACCAGCCTGTTCGCGTACGGGCTCACCCCGCGACACGTCGGCGTGGAGTTCGTGGGGCTTGGCGTGCTGCGGTCGTTCGCGATCACCGAGTGCTGCGTGGAAGCCACGTTCACGGATCTCACGCTGACGCTCGATCGGCGCGAACGGCTGGCCTACTACCGGGATACCTGGCCGAAAGTTGGTGAGTGCCGATGAGCTGGGCGCATGTGCAGTGGGCGATCCGCGAGCGCGCGCCGCGGGTCTATGGCCTGTCGGCGACGGAGGCGCTGGTGCTCTTCGCGGTGTGCGCGCACGCCGACCCCGACGGTGACGCGACGGTCGCCGCGCGGACGCTGGCAGCGGAGATCAACCTCAGTCTGCGCACCGTGCAGCTCAAGCTCGCTCGGTTGATCGAGCTGGAGCTGATCTCGATCGAGTGCGATCCTCGCGGTGCGCTCTCGACGGGGTACAGGGTCCCGCGTCGGATGCCGGTACCGCTGCGGAAGAGCACTCTCCAAGCTCCGACCCGGCGCGCGGTTCTCCCGCCGGATTCGTCCGACTGGGTAGCTGTCGATTCCGTCCCGGATGGCGGCGACGGCGCTCCGCCCGACACCCCTCCCCCGAACGTCCTTCCGGATGCCCCGGTGCTGCTCGACCTCGCCCCACCGGACCCAACCGGGCACGGATCGGGGAGGGATCCCGGGGACGGCGACGCGGCACTGCCGGAGGATGCCCTCAGAGCCTCCGGGACGGTGGAATTTGTGACTACCTCAGGGGTAGTCACAAATGGCCCAGATTGTGACTCAGAGAGAGAGTCACAATCTGAGACCGGGCGTCAGGCGGAACCCCCGATTGTGGCTACCTCAGGGGTAGTCACTTCCGCTACAGATGAAGTAACCACAGGCGATTCCGTTAAGAGCGGGCCTCGCGCGCGTTCTGTGGTCGCCTCTGAACGCGCCCACGGAGACCCCCTTCTTGGCGGCGCGCGGAACGCTGATTCCGGGGTCTCGGCGAGCCCTGACGATGACCCTGCGGAGCCGGGGATGGCCGGTGACAGGTTCGCGGAGATCCGTGCGCGAATCGCCGCGAACAGCCCGCCCGGATCGGACCTGGCGGACAGGGTGGATCTGGCGCTGGTGGCCCGTCTGATCGCGCAGCTGGAGAGCGGAGAACGGTGATGCCGTGTGTGGGTGACTTGCCTGCGGGAGAGGTGGCTGCTCGACGCACCCGACCTGCCGACGCTCGCTGCGATGCTGTGCGCGCACGACTGCACTGCGCAGCACCGGCTGCACGCCGACGACGGGAGGCAGTGGGTATGTTCCTGCCGGACACTGCACGAACGTCTAGACCGTGGCGAGCTGTACCCGACCCGCTGTATCCCATGCGACACCGCCAGGGCGGCAGAATGAACGAGACCGCAGCCCGCCAGGAGGACCGCACACGTCGACGACGCTCGCGCCAGGGATCCCGGACCCGATCCCAGCGGCGGACAGCCGGACGAGCGACAGGCGTGCGCCCACGCAACGGTGCCGCACCAGCTCGGGGCTGTCGGCAGCTCCCAGCACCCGGACCGCGCATCGGGGCTGTCGCGCTTCGCTTCGCTTCGGTTGACGCGGCCGACCTCCGCTGCGCTGCGGTCGTCCTTCGACTGCGCTGCCGACCTGCCAGCCGACGACGACCGGCGCTGCCCTGGCAGATGTGCTCAGCCCGTGCGACGAGGGAAGTCCACGCAGCCGCTCGAGGAATCCCGAGATCTGAGGCAGTGAAGGAGATGCGATGCCTGAGAACACGGTGATCAGACAGCCGACGTGCGAACGCTGCGGGAGCCGGGATGGCGGGCGTTGCCGCGACTGCGGTTCGGACGCCTTCCGCGCGGTGCTGGGCATCCTCCCGGGCGACGAGCGCGACACCAGAGCGATCCACGGGCTGACCGGCCCACGACGGCGAGACACCCCGAAGGAGAACCGATGACCACGCACGACCACACCGACCCTGAGCGCGACATGGTGCCCGCGCGCATCGTGGGCCCGTCCGGGCAGATCCTCGCGGAGCTGAGCGTGCCCGTGGAGGCGCTCGCGGCCGCCGCTGCACACAGCGTGCTCGATCCCTGGCCGACGTCACCGCTCGAGCCCTGGCCGCAGGTGCGGGCACGCCTGGAGTCGGCGCTGAGGAAGTCGATGACGGCGCACGGGTTGGACCCGCAGCGCAGCGTCAGCGCGGTAGATGCTTCGCTGGATGCGTTCGAGGCGGGATGGCCCGGCCGATGATGGACGAGACCCCGGAGAACCTGATGTTCACCGCCGCGCTGGAGTCCGGTCTGGTGCCCGTCGGCGCCGCGGAGCTGGACGACGGCGCCCGGGTGTGGCTGCGCACCCTGGCGGACTCAAGCCCCGTGGAATGCCCGCACCCGGCGCTGTGGCGTGTTCTGGGCGCCGCTGACGCTTCCGGCGGGCCGATCATCACCAGTGAGTGCCCCACGTGCGCACTGTCGCGGGCGCAGGCCGGCGCTTGCTGCGCGCTGTGCGGCGCGGCCGACACCGCCGGCGGACGGCAGGACGTCATCACGCTCGGATCGCACGCCGTCGCAATCCTCACCCGCTGCCCCGACTGCGCGACCCCGAAGGATGAACCGATGACCGAGCCCGACACTGACCAGACCGTCAATAGCCCGAAGCCTGCCCGTCGGGGTGTGCTCCAGCGTGCTCGCGAGCGGATCTCGCTGGACTCTGACGAGCGTGCACGACGCGCGCAGCTCCCGGAGGCATGGTGCCGGTACTGCGGAGGCATCGCCGCTGCCGGTGAGGGCACCGTGGAGCCCGAGCGGCCCCTGATCCCTCCGCACCCTGCTGGCGGCGAGACGCCGGAGCGCGCGGTGAAGGTCCTGCGCGAACAGTGGGCGGCTGCCCAGCCTCCGCGGGCCATGCAGTGGACCCGCGCCTGCGCGACGTGCGCCGACGCTGCCCGGCGAGGCGAGATCGCTGCTGAGGCGTTCTCCCGGCTCGCGGGTCGCCCGGTGGCCGAACGTGACGCGCGGGCGGCGCTGTCGATGCTGCGCAGGTGGGAGCTGGACGCCGCCGGGACGCCGCTGCGACTGGTCGGGGTGTTCGTCTTCGCGATCGAACGCGAACAGGGCACCGGCACGCCGTGGGGACACGTCACCGACGACGAGCGCAGGCAGCTCCTGGACACGCTGAGCGTCGCGGAGCGTGCGAGCACCCCTGGAGCATCCGATGACGGCGCGTGCGGGCTGTGTGGGCGTCGTGAGGCCCGCCGGTGGCACCGCAGCGCCGAGCCGATGCACGCCGCTGCCCTGACGTGGCCCGACGGGTCCGAAGCGCCGCTGTGCGGCGTCTGTCACGCCGTCTGGCAGCGACGGGGTGCCCCGACCGATGCGCAGGGCATTCGCCGCGTCGTCTGGGAGGCGCTCACCGGCGAGCCGATCGGGCTGGGTAGTGAGGCCGATGAACGGGTGACCCCGTACTGCCGATCCCACGCCGCAGACTGTGCCGGGGTCGATCAGGCGTGGTCATGGGCACAGCCCGGGCTCGCCCAGATCCACGACGAGCGACGCGAGCTGAGCCAACGGGGAGCCCAGGAACGCGCGCAGCGGGAGGTGGAGGTACCCGCGCACTGGTGAGCTGTGCGCCTCGCACGAGGGCTCTGCACTGCGGATGTGTACCCCGAAAGCTACGCTGAGCCCCATGAAGCGCCGACTTGGCATTTGCGCGATCGCCCTCCTCCTCGCGCTGACCGGGTGCGCATCGGGCGCCGCGACACCGACACCGACACCGACACAGGATCCCAACGCGCAAGCATGCGAAGACTTCGAAGCTGCGACCAACTCGATGGGCGATGCATTGGACGCAGACAACGTGGCGACGGCATGGGACGACACACGCGACGCGTTCGATGAGATTGCGCTGACGGCTGAGGGCACCGTGTCAGATCGCATGCTCGCGGTCGTCGATGGCTGGCCGAAAGTCAGCGAGATTCTCATCTACGGGAACATCGACGAGTTCAACGACAGCCTCACAGCTGTGGAGCGAGCGTGTGCCGCATCAGGAACCACGATCAAGGTGAACCAGTTCGTCAAGAAGACGGGTTAGCGCTCCCGCGCTGATCCAGCGTGCTCTCCAGCCCAGGCAGCTCCAGCACGTCGGGTTCAGTCGGAGCCTCGATTCCGCTCGCGCCAAGGATGCGCGCCACCAACATCTGGTACTCCGCTTCCGTCGGCGTGACGAGCACGTGCGCCTGAGGCACGTCCAGCCCGTCTAACGCTGCCTGTCGCTGCAGGGCTGCCACGGCCGCCCGCACCGCGCCGGGGCGCCGCTTCTCTACGTCTTCTGCCGCGTGCCGCCACAGCCACTCCCCGCGCGCTCTGGCGATGCCCCGCAGCTCTTCGCGGTCGATCTGTGGCAGCTCCCCGAAGTAGTCCCGGACGGCGCGGATGGTGTTGTGCCTGTTCGCGTAGCCGACGCGCTGGGATATCTCTTCCCAGGTGAAGCCCGCGACGCGCATCGTCCACGCCTCCACGGCTTTGCGGTCGATGTTGTTCACCCTGCCCGCGGGCAGCTTCCGCCCCTGCTTCATGGCTGGACGGTATCCCGCCGAGACACCGATATGGGGATACAGAAACCCGACTGAGGATGAGGGGATGGTGTCCCCGCCGGACACCGGCGATCTCCAGGGATACCGGTCGTCCGTATCGACGGACAGGCCCGGATACCACACTCGAAAATCGGAAACGGTGGGGTGCGGGGGGTCTGTGGAGGCTGCCGGGCGGTGCCCTATGCGTTCGAAGCGCAACGCCGACGAATCGTCACCGTCCGGTGCTCGATTCCCGCTGTCGCAACGTCACGACGATGATGCACCGCGAGGGGGAACCCGGTGAGCGATCTCCCACGTATGTCCCACGCGCCGGAAATCCCGCACAGCGGAATGCAGAAAACCCCCGGTAAACCGGGGGTTTCAGTACGTGCGCGATACTGGGATCGAACCAGTGACCTCTTCCGTGTCAGGGAAGCGCGCTACCGCTGCGCCAATCGCGCCTGAAAAGGCTGTTAAGTTGTCGGCGAGGTGGCGACGGGATTCGAACCCGTGTAAACGGCTTTGCAGGCCGGTGCCTAGCCGCTCGGCCACGCCACCGCGTGTGGTTTGACCCCACGTGCTGTGATCCCTGGAAAGGATCCCTGCACTTGAGCGGATGACGAGACTCGAACTCGCGACCCCAACCTTGGCAAGGTTGTGCGCTACCAACTGCGCTACATCCGCATTTCGTTCCCTTCGCTTTCGCGCCGGGCACTTGTAAGACTTTAGCCGACGTTCGGCTGCATGCAAAACCAGATGCAGCCCGCGCGTGTCACACCGTTGTGGTTCGAGGCATGCCTCGGCATCCGGTACTATCGATACTCGTCCCCCCTTGGGGAACGGGCGATTGGCGCAGTTGGTAGCGCGCTTCCTTCACACGGAAGAGGTCATCAGTTCGAGTCTGGTATCGCCCACCACACGAAAACCCCCGGTTCGCCGGGGGTTTTCGGTTTCCCGCCTCACGCCGAGGCGACGCCCTGCAGCTCCCCGAGCATGGCGAACACCTGTTCGTCCATCTCGACCTGGGTCATGACGACACAGATCGTGCCGTCGGCATCCACGAAGAAGTCCGTCCCCAGACCGCCGGACCACCCGAAGCGGCCTCGGTGCTCCCCGTCGGTCACGACGGAGACGCCGTACCCCCACCCGGTGCCCTCCCAGAACCCGGGGAAGAAGCTGTCGTCGGCCTTGGCCGAGTCCGGGACCTGGTCGCGGCTCAGCTCGTCCACGAGCGCGCGGTCGATGAGACGGCCGTCCCGGAGGGCACGCAGGAACGCCCCGAAGTCGGCAGCGGTGGAGACGAGCTCGGAGTGGCTCACGTCGTACGGCGGATCCACGAAGAACCCGGCGGCCGCCGGGTCCGTCTCGACGAAACCCTCCGGACTGCGCCGATATGCCGCGACGAGCCGGTGCTCCTCGCCCGCCTGGACGGTGAACCCGGTGTCGGTCATGCCGGCCGGGTCGAAGACGGTGGCCCGCAGGACCTCCTCGGCGGTGCCGGCGTCCAGACGCCCCAGGAGGATGCCCAGAAGCCCGAACGAGTGGTGGTAGCGCCAGCCCTCCCCCGGCTCGAACGCGAGCGGGAGGGCGGCCAGCGCGTCCAGCCAGTCCTGCGCTCCGAGCGGTACGGGCTCCGCTCCGGCCTCGAGACGTGCATCGGCCATCGCCGTTCGCAGCGGCGAGTCGGTCGTCATCATGCCGAAGCCGGACGTGTTGGTGAGCAGGTGACGCACGGTGATCGGCCGTCGTGCCGGTCGGGCCTCGTCGAGCGGGGCGTCCGGGTGCGGCAGGACCCGCGGCGCGCTCAGCTCGGGCAGCCAGGTCGCGACCGGATCGTCCAGCGCGAGAGTACCGTCCTGCACCAGGCGCAGCGTCGCGGCGGCGGTGACGACCTTCGTCATCGACTGGATGCGGAAGACGGCATCCGTCCGGATCTCGCTGCCGTCCGGGGCGTCGCGACCGATGGCGAACGGTGCGTCGTCGCCGAAGAGTCCCACCGCTCCGGGCATGGTGCCCGCCGCGAGATGGCGGGCGAGGAAACCGCGCAGGGTCTCGGACACGCGGGCACCTTCCGTCGGCGGACCGGGGCGCGCTCAGCCTAGCGCGGCTCCCCCA
Organism: Microbacterium sp. NPDC058389; assembly: GCF_042722305.1. Classification (NCBI taxonomy): domain Bacteria; kingdom Bacillati; phylum Actinomycetota; class Actinomycetes; order Micrococcales; family Microbacteriaceae; genus Microbacterium; species Microbacterium sp. NPDC058389. The sequence goes on along the minus strand of NZ_JBHXJQ010000001.1, from coordinate 513,631 downwards.
CAGCCCAGCCGTACCGGCGGTGCAGGGCGTCCGCAACGCGGACGAACCGCTCCAGGTCGAGCGCGGCGGCCTCGCGCCGCATGCCGGCGCGGTGCACGAGGTAGAACTGGTCGATGTCGACCCACGACGGTCGGCCCTGCGAGTCCCACGCACCTGACCCGATCGGCAGGAAGTCCCGCTGGCCGTCGTGCGCCTTGCTGGTGAGCTTCACGGCGTACACCGTGTCGTCGTCGCGCCGCCCGATGACGAGCACGGGCCGGTCCTTTCCGCGACCGTCGCGCTCCGCGTACGGCACCCACGTCCAGACGATCTCGCCGGCGTCGGGATCCGCGTCGTGCACGGGCTTGTAGGTGATCCGCAGGGCGGACCGGTGCGGCGGGTCGATCTCTCGCGTCGCCGTGTCGCCGGAGCGTCCGGCCACGACGTGCCCGGACGCGGCGGGCGCCGTGGGCGTCGATGGACGGCGGGACGGAAGGACGAGGTTCAACAGGGACGAGAGGATGCCGCGGGCCACGGGATCACGATAACGGCCGTGTGCGGCATCCACGCGCCGGCGGCGGCGCAGGAACGCCGAAGGGGGCCTCGCGGTGGGGGGAACCGCGACGCCCCCTTCGGGGTCAGGGACGGGTCAGGCGCGGGCGCCCTCGAGCACGTAGCCCTCCTCACCGTGCACGACCGTGTCGATCCCGGCGACCTCGTCCTCGTTCTTCACGCGGAAGCCGATCGTCTTCTCGATGGCCCAGCCGATGGCGTAGGCGAGCACGAACGAGTACACGAGCACCGAGACGGCGGCGATCGCCTGCACGAGGAGCTGCGTCAGGTTTCCGCTGTAGATGAGGCCCGTCGTGTTGGCGAAGAAGCCGAGGTACAGCGTGCCGAGCAGACCGCCGACGAGGTGGATGCCCACGACGTCGAGCGAGTCGTCGAAGCCCCACTTGTACTTGAGCTCGATGGCCAGGGCGCAGACGGCACCGGCGACGAGGCCGAGGACGATGGCCCAGATCGGGGTCAGCGAGGCGCACGCGGGGGTGATCGCGACGAGACCTGCCACGGCGCCCGAGGCGGCGCCGACCGACGTGGGCTTGCCGTCCTTGATCTTCTCGACGACGAGCCATGCCAGCAGCGCAGCGGCCGGGGCGGCGATGGTGTTCACGAACGCGACTGCAGCCGTGCCGTCGGCGGCGAGCTCGGAGCCCGCGTTGAAGCCGAACCATCCGAACCACAGCAGGCCTGCGCCGAGGAGGACGAACGGCGGGTTGTGCGGGACGTGCACGCCCTTCTGGAAGCCGAGGCGCTTGCCGAGCACGAGGGCGAGGGCGAGAGCTGCCGCACCGGCGTTGATGTGGACTGCGGTGCCGCCGGCGAAGTCGATCGCCCCGACGCCGAAGACCTCCTGCATGCCGTACGTGATCCAGCCGCCGTACGCGAAGCTGCCGTCATCGGCGAGGCCGAAGTTGAACACCCAGCTCGCGACCGGGAAGTAGACGATGGTCGCCCAGATCGCAGCGAAGATCATCCACGAGCCGAACTTGGCGCGGTCGGCGATGGCGCCCGAGACGAGCGCGACCGTGATGATCGCGAACGTCGCCTGGAACGCGACGAAAGCAAGCGGCGGGTAGGCGGCGCCTTCCGGAACCTCCAGCAGGCTGGTGAGCCCGATGGCGGACCAGTCGATCGACCACGGCGGGATGAGCCCCTCAGAGCCCGGGAACGCGATCGCGTAGCCGTAGACGACCCACAGCACGCCGATGAGGCCGAGTGCGCCGAAGCTGAGCATCATCATGCTGATGACGCTCTTGGCCTTCACCAGGCCGCCGTAGAAGAATGCGAGACCGGGCGTCATCAACAGGACGAGCGCAGCCGCGATGAGCATGAATGCGGTGTTGCCTTGATCCATCTCGGTGGAGAACCTCTCTGCGGGGGGACGCAGGATAGCGTCGGGTCCCCTCAGTGTCGCGAGGCGCCGTTTCCGCAGCGGACCATCCCGTGTTTCCCGTCGGTTACACGAGGGTCCTGAGCGTAAACATCGTGTTTCGGCACGCTCCGCGCAGCCCGTGAATCGGGCTCGAACCGGCTGGGCCGCGCGCGGCGGACTCAGGCGAGAGTGGATGCCACGAGACGCGAGATGGCTCGCAGATACTTCTTGCGGTACCCGCCGGCGAGCATCTCCTCCGGGAAGACCAGATCGAGCGAGATGCCGGTCGCACGGATCGGCAGCTGGGCGTCGTACACGCGGTCGATGAACGCGACGAAGCGCAGCGCGGCGGACTGGTCCGTGAACGGCTGCACGCCGCGCAGCCCGACGACGGCGAGGCCGTCGATGAGCCGGATGTACCGCGACGGGTGCACGTGCGCGAGGTGGGAGACGAGGCCGTCGAAGTCGTCGTCGGACACCAGCCCAGCGGTCGCCACGTCCGCGAGGGCCGCCTCGTACTCGGGGGTGGACAGTGTGGTCGCGTGGCCGTCGACGGCGCGGTGCCGGTAGTCGGTGCCGTCGATGCGCACGGTCTGGAAGCTCGCGGCCATGGCATGGATCTCGCGGAGGAAGTCCTGTGCCGCGAAGCGCCCTTCGCCGAGGGCGTTGGGCGGCGTGTTGGAGGTCGCGGCGAGCCGCGTGCCGGAGGCGACCAGTTCGCCGAGCAGGCGTGTCATGACCATCGTGTCGCCCGGGTCGTCGAGCTCGAATTCGTCGATGCACAGGAGGTCCGAGCCGCGGAACAGCTCGACGGTGTTCTGGTAGCCGAGGGCACCGACCAGGGCGGTGTACTCGATGAACGATCCGAAGTACTTCCGGCGCGCAGGCATGGCGTGGTAGACGGAGGCCAGGAGATGCGTCTTGCCGACGCCGAAGCCGCCGTCGAGGTAGACGCCCGGCTTGATCTCGGGACGCTTGGGACGGCGGAACAGGCCGCCCTTCACGGGGGTGCCGCCGCCGGTGAAGGCGATCAGGAGGTCCTTCGCCTCCTGCTGCGATGCGTACGCCGGATCGGCGCGGTACGTGTCGAACGTCGCGTTCGCGAACTGGGGCGGCGGGACGAGCGCCGCCACCATCTCGGCGCCGGTGAGCTGCGGGGCGCGCTCCGTGAGATGGACGATGCCGGTGCGGGTGGCGGAGACGGTCATGCGGGTCCTCTGTCGCGGTCTCACGGGAGCCTGTGACGGAGTCTTACGTCGCGGCGCCGCGCGGGCACGTGGGAATCTAGGGTCGGAGTCGACGGTTCAACCCTAACCGTCAGCCCTGTGCCCATCGTCAGCCGTGAGGCCGCCGTCCGCACCAGCGCCGCCATCCCGGCGCACCGAACCGCAGGAGAAGCCATGTCCGTCGAGATCGACACGTCGTCCGAGAAGTTCGCCGAGTACGCCGAGCCGGGCCGCCTCGTGACCGGCGACTGGCTTCAGGAACGGCTCGGACGGCCGGGGCTCGTGGTCGTCGAGTCGGACGAGGACGTGCTTCTCTACGAGACCGGCCACATCCCCGGGGCGGTGAAGGTGGACTGGCACACCGAGCTCAACGACCCCGTCGTGCGCGACTACGTCGACGGCGAGGGCTTCGCGCGACTCCTCAGCAGTAAGGGCATCTCGCGCGACGACACGGTCGTCATCTACGGCGACAAGAACAACTGGTGGGCCGCCTACGCCCTGTGGGTGTTCTCGCTGTTCGGCCACGAGGACGTCCGCCTGCTCGACGGCGGCCGCGACAAGTGGATCGCCGAGGGACGGCCGATCACGACGGATGCCTCGAAGCCGGCGCCCGCCGACTACCCGGTCGTCACGCGCGACGACTCGCTGCTGCGCGCATACAAGGACGACGTGCTCGCGCACCTGGGCGCCGGACCGCTCATCGATGTGCGCTCGCCGGAGGAGTACGACGGCTCGCGCACCTCCGCCCCCGCTTACCCCGAGGAGGGCGCGCTGCGCGGCGGGCACATCCCCACCGCGCAGAGCGTGCCGTGGGCGCGCGTGGTCGCGGAGGACGGCGGGTTCAAGCCCCGCGCCGAGCTCGACGCCATCTATCGCGGCGAGGCCGGCCTGGCGGACGGCGATGCGATCGTCGCGTACTGCCGCATCGGCGAGCGGTCGAGCCACACGTGGTTCGTACTCACCCACCTGCTCGGCTTCGAGAACGTGCGCAACTACGACGGCTCGTGGACCGAGTGGGGCAGCGCGGTGCGCGTGCCCATCGTGACGGGCGCCGAGCCCGGTGAGGTCCCCGGGCGCTGATCGGCGGCATCCACCCCACGCCTTCTCCACGTGGGAAAATGGTCGAGATGACTGACGTACTTCCCGAACGCCTCGCCGAGATCCGCGACGAGTTCCTCGAGCTCTCCGAGTCCGACCGGCTGCAGCTGCTGCTGGAGTACTCGTATGAGCTGCCGGCCGTGCCCGCCGAGTACGAGGGGCACCCCGAGCTCGCCGAGCGCGTCGTGGAGTGCCAGTCGCCGGTGTACATCATCGTCGACGTCGATACCGACGGCGTCGTCGCAATGCACGCCACCGCGCCACCCGAGGCTCCGACGACCCGCGGATTCGCGAGCATCCTCGTGCAGGGCCTCACCGGACTCTCGGCCGCCGAGGCGCTGGCCGTCCCGGGCGACTACCCGCAGACGCTCGGTCTGACGCGCGTCGTGTCACCGCTGCGCATCTCGGGCATGACCGGCATGCTCCTGCGTGCACAGCGTCAGGTGCGCGCGAAGTCCGCGGCCTGACGATCGCGCCTCAGTCGGCCGCGAGGCCCTGGCGCTCGAGCCAGGCGCGGATGCTGTCCGACCACCGCTCCTGGTCGTAGTTCCACAGCTTGGTGTGGCGGGCGACCTCGAACACCTGCAGCTCCACCAGGTCCGGCCGCGCCGCGACCAGGTCGTGCGACGCATCCGACGGCACGTAGCCGTCGTCGTCGCTGTGCAGGATGAGGATCGGATGCCGCAGCTCGGCCGCCCGCGCGACGACGTCGAGCCGGTCGAGGTCGATCGCACCGCCCGTCCGCGCGAGCGGTGCCGCCCACTCCGACTGCAGCGCTCCGATGGCGAATCGGCTGACCGCGCTGGGGACGCGCTCCGCCCGCGCCTGGAACTCCAGGACGACCCGCCAGTCGACGACGGGCGACTCCAGGATGAGGCCGGCGATCGCATCGCCGTGCGCCGAATTGAGCGACAGCTGCAGCGCGATCGCGCCGCCCATCGACCAGCCCATGACGATGATCCGACGTGCGCCGCGGCGCCGGGCGAACCCGACGGCGGCATCGACGTCACGCCACTCGGTGTCGCCGAGCGCGTATGTGCCGGTGCGGCTGCGCGGCGCCTCGCCGTCGTTGCGGTACGACACCACGAGCGACGTGATGCCGAGGCCGTGGAACACCGGGACGGCGCGCAGGCACTCGGCCCGGGTGGTCCCGCGGCCGTGCACCTGGATGACCCACGTCTCGCCGTCGCCGGCGGGGAACAGCCACGCCGGGCACGGTCCGACGGTCGAGCCGATCAGCTCGGGCGTGAACGGCAGCTGCAGCTGCTCGGGCCGGTCGAAGTACCAGCCGCTGAACGCGGCCTCCGGCTCCAGGCGGGCATCGGAGCCGACGTGGGTGAGCAGCTTGCGCTTCACGCTCGTCGCGTCCTCCGACAGCACCGACCCGAGCTTCACGTAGTCGGATGTGCCGGTCGTGAACAGGCCGTAGCGCCCCGGCAGCTCGGTGTCAGGCGTGCGCGAGAGCGTGATCGTCTGCGCGGCGGTGTCGAGGGCGAGGATTCGGGTGTCGGGCTCGCGCCGCGACGGGGTGACGACGCGGCGGGCCATGACCACGGACCCTGCGGCGAGGGCGCCCAGCGCTGCGGCGAGCCCGAGGCTCAGCACCGTGAGCGCAGCCTTGACGCCCAGCACGTAGGCAGAGGGGCGCAGCGCCCGATCGGGGCGAGAGGCCCTCGGCCGGCTGTGTGTGGGTGTTGCGCCGTCTCTCGCGGCGCGCCTGGAGACGACCATCGAGGCATCACTCTAGTCTGTCCGCGTGGCTGAGCAGCGTCCCCCCGCGGCACCGGGCTCCTTCGAGCAGGCGGCGGACGAGCTGCGTGCGATCGTGTTCCGCGATGACCTGACGGTGCGCGAGATCGCGGCGCCACAGGGACTCGCCCCCGACGCCGTCGCGATCGCCGGCGACGTGCGGTCGGATGCCGGCGAGGACTCGCCGTACGGCACCGGGCGACTCGTGCTGCTGCACGACCCGGACGAGCCGGCTCCGTGGAACGGGCCCTGGCGGATCGTGTGCTTCGCGCAGGCTCCGCTGGAGCCCGAGATCGGTATCGATCCGCTGCTCGCCGACGTGGCCTGGACGTGGCTCACCGACGCGCTGCAGTCGCGCCGCGCCGGCTTCCATTCGGCATCGGGCACCGCGACGAAGACGCTCTCCAAGGGCTTCGGGTCGCTGGCCGCAGAAGGCGATGGCGCGCAGATCGAGCTGCGGGCTTCATGGTCCCCGGAGGGCGCGATCGCTCCGCACGTGGAAGCATGGGCGGAGTTGGTTTGCATGCTGGCGGGTCTTCCGCCCGGCTCGGAAGGGATCGCGATGCTCGATTCGCGCAGGTCGCCGCGTGGCTGATTACGACGTCATCGATGAAGCAGGCGCCGCCGCCGAGGCCGCCCGTCGTCTCGCCGACGGCACGGGCCCGGTGGCCGTGGACGTCGAGCGCGCGTCGGGTTTCCGCTATTCGCAGCGTGCCTATCTCGTGCAGGTGTACCGCCGCGGCGCAGGCGTCTTCCTCTTCGACCCGCCGCCCATCGCCGACTTCCGCCCGCTCGAGGACGCCATCGGGGGCGAGGAATGGGTGCTGCACGCGGCGAGCCAGGATCTGCCGTCGCTGCGGGAGCTCGGCCTCGAGCCGCCGCGGATCTTCGACACCGAACTCGCGGCCCGCCTGCTCGGCCACGAGCGCGTGGGCCTCGGCGCCGTCGTCGAGGACACCCTGGGCATCACGCTCGCCAAGGCCCATTCCGCGTCCGACTGGTCGACGCGTCCGCTCCCCCAGTCCTGGCTGGAGTACGCCGCGCTCGACGTCGAGCACCTGGTCGACGTGCGCGACAAGCTGGCGATCGAGCTCGACGAGCAGGGCAAGACCGAGTACGCGGCGCAGGAGTTCCAGGCCGTGCTCGAGCGCGAGCCCAAGCCACCGCGGGAGGAGCCCTGGCGGCGCCTGAGCGGACTGCACACCGTCCGCGGCCGCAAGGCGCTCGCTGTCGCGCGGGAGCTGTGGACGGCCCGCGAGGAGTACGCCCGTGAGGAGGACGTCGCCCCCGGGCGACTGGTACCCGACCGTGCGCTCGTCGCCGCGGTGCTCGCGGACCCCAAGTCCAAAAGCGCGTTGGCCGCGGTGAAGGACTTCACCGGCCGGGCGAGCCGCAGCCAGCTGGACCGCTGGTGGGCGGCGATGGAGGCGGGCCGTGCCGTCACCCAGCTCCCCCTCGAGCGCGCCAGCGGTGGCGACTCGCTCCCCCCGCCCCGTGCGTGGGTCGATCGGAATCCCGAGGCTGACGCGCGCCTGAAGACGGCGCGACCGCTCGTCGAGCACCGCGCCGAAGAGCTGCACATGCCGACCGAGAACCTGCTGACCCCCGAGCTGCTGCGCCGGGTCGCGTGGGCACCGCCGCTGCCGCTGTCGGCGGCATCCATCGGCGACGCTCTCGCAGAACTCGGCGCGCGCCGGTGGCAGATTGAGCAGACCGCACAGGTGATCGCCGATGCCTTTGTGGATTCCGTGCAAGAGGCCTCGAGGGCGTCCGAAGCGGCTTCGTAGGTTTCCGCCACTCGATTCCAGTCGCTCTGCGCCCCCTCCTAGGCTGGCGGCATCCCTATTTTTGGAGGCAGAGTGGCCGAGATCTCGGACGTCTTCTTCGTCGATGGAATGCGCACCCCGTTCGGGCGCGCCGGCGAGAAGGGCATGTACTGGAACACCCGAGCGGACGACCTCGCCGTCAAGGCGACGATCGGGCTCATGGAACGCAACCCGAACGTTCCGAAGGACCGCATCGACGACGTCGCGATCGCCGCGACGTCGCAGACCGGCGACCAGGGGCTCACGCTCGGGCGCAGCGTCGCGATCCTCGCCGGGCTCCCCCAGACGGTCCCGGGCTTCGCGATCGACCGCATGTGCGCGGGCGCGATGACGAGCGTCACCACCATGGCGGGCTCGATCGGCGTCGGCATGTATGACGTCGCCCTCGCCGGCGGTGTCGAGCACATGGGACACCACCCCATCGGCGGCAACGCCGACCCGAACCCGCGTTTCGTCGCCGAGCGCATGGTCGACCCGGGCGCGCTGAACATGGGCGTGACGGCCGAGCGCATCTTCGACCGCTTCCCGCACCTCACCAAGGAGCGCTCGGACCGCTTCGGCATGCTGAGCCAGCACAAGGCGCAGGCGGCGTACGACGCCGGCAAGATCCAGCCCGACCTGGTGTCGGTCGCCACCAAGGACGCCGACGGCTCGTGGGGTCTGGCCACCGAGGACGAAGGCCGTCGCCCGCAGACCACGATGGATGACCTCGCCGCGCTCAAGACCCCGTTCCGGCCGCACGGCCGCGTGACGGCGGGCACCTCCTCCCCGCTCACCGACGGCGCCACGATGTCGCTCCTCGCGGGCGGCGGCGCCGTCAAGGAGCTGGGTCTGCGTCCCAAGATGAAGCTCGTCTCGTTCGCCTTCGCGGGCGTGCAGCCCGAGATCATGGGCATCGGCCCGATCCCCTCGACCGAGAAGGCGCTGAAGAAGGCCGGTCTCACCATCGGCGACATCGGCCTGTTCGAGCTCAACGAGGCGTTCGCCATCCAGGTGATCTCGCTGCTCGACCACTTCGGCATCGCCGACGACGACCCGCGCGTCAACCAGTGGGGCGGCGCGATCGCCCTCGGCCACCCGCTCGCCGCATCCGGCGTGCGCCTGATGATCCAGCTCGCGGCCCAGTTCGCCGAGCGCCCCGACGTCCGCTACGGCCTCACGGCGATGTGCGTGGGCCTCGGCCAGGGCGGCTCGGTCATCTGGGAGAACCCGTTCTACGACGGCAAGAAGCGCAAGTAAGGGCCTGCACGAATGACGAACTACGACGACATCGACTTCTCGCCGATCCTCGCCCTGACCGACGGCGAGGTGATCACGCACTCCCGCGTGCGCGACATCCGTCTCGCGTCGGGCAAGGTGCTCGCACTCATCACGCTCGACAACGGCCGCGACCACACGCGCCCGAACACGCTCGGCCCGGCCACGATGTTCCAGCTCGGCGAGACGCTCGACGCCCTCAAGGCGCGCGTCGCGGCGGGTGAGATCCAGGCCGTCGGCATCACCGGCAAGCAGTACATCCTGGCCGCCGGCGCCGACCTCAGCGACATCACCAAGGTCGGCTCGAAGGACAACGCGCGCCTCGTCGCGCAGCTCGGCCACAAGGTGTTCGGCAAGATCGCCGACCTCGGCGTGCCGACGTTCGCCTTCGTCAACGGGCTCGCGCTCGGCGGCGGGCTCGAGATCGCGCTCAACAGCGCGTACCGGACGGTGGATGCCTCGGCCGCGGCGATCGCGCTGCCCGAGGTCTTCCTCGGCATCATCCCCGGCTGGGGCGGCGCCTACCTGCTGCCGAACCTCATCGGCATCGAGAACGCGCTCGAGGTGGTCATCTCGAACCCGCTCAAGCAGAACCGGATGCTGAAGCCCCAGCAGGCGTTCGACTACGGGATCGTCGACGCGATCTTCCCGGCGGCGAACTACCTCGAGGACTCGCTGGCCTGGGCCGACGGCGTCCTCAGCGGCAAGGTCAAGGTCGAGCGCAAGAACGAGCCCGGCAAGATCGAGCGCCTCACGAAGTGGCCGATCGCCATCAAGATGGCGCGCGGCATGCTCGAGTCGAAGATCGGCACCGTGCCGAAGTCGCCGTACGCCGCGCTGGACCTGCTCGACAAGGCCAAGAGCGGCACGAAGGCCGAGGGCTTCGCACGCGAGGACGAGGCTCTCGCCGAGCTCGTCACGGGCGATCAGTTCGCGGCATCCATTTACGCCTTCGATCTGGTGCAGAAGCGTGCGAAGCGACCGGTCGGCGCCCCCGACAAGGAGCTCGCGAAGAAGGTCACCAAGGTCGGCATCATCGGCGCCGGCCTCATGGCCAGCCAGTTCGCGCTGCTGTTCGTGCGCAAGCTGCAGGTGCCGGTGCTCATCACCGACCTCGACCAGGCGCGCGTCGACAAGGGCGTGGCCTACATCCACGACGAGATCGGCAAGCTGGAGGCGAAGGGCCGTCTCGACGGTGACGCGGCCAACAAGCTGCGGGCCCTCGTCACGGGCACGACCGACAAGAGTCTCTACGCGGACTGCGACTTCGTCATCGAAGCCGTGTTCGAAGAGGTCGGCGTCAAGCAGCAGGTGTTCGGCGAGATCGAGCAGATCATCGCCGAGGACGCGATCCTCGCGACCAACACGTCGTCGCTGTCGGTCGAGGAGATCGGCGCGAAGCTGGCTCACCCGGAGCGGCTGGTCGGCTTCCACTTCTTCAACCCGGTCGCGGTCATGCCGCTGATCGAGATCGTGAAGACGCCCCAGACGTCGGATGCCGCACTGTCGACCGCGTTCGTCGTCGCGAAGAATCTCGGCAAGAACGCGGTGCTGACCGCCGACGCGCCCGGGTTCGTCGTGAACCGCCTCCTCGCCAAGGTCATGGGCGAGGCCGCGCGTGCGGTCTACGAGGGCACGCCGGTCGCCGACGTCGAGAAGGCCTTCGCGCCGCTCGGCCTGCCGATGGGACCGTTCCAGCTGATCGATCTGGTCGGCTGGAAGGTCGCCGCCCACGTGCAGGACACGATGGTGCGCGCGTTCCCCGACCGTTTCTACGCGAACGAGAACTTCCACGCGCTCGCGGAGCTGCCGGAGGTCGTCGAGAAGGACAAGGGCGGTCGCGTGACCGGCTGGACCAAGGCTGCCGAGAAGCTCCTGAAGCCCGCCGTGGGGTCGTCGCCGGCGTCCGCCGAGACGATCCTCGCGCGCGTGCAGGACGGCCTGGCGCAGGAGATCAAGCTGATGCTCGACGAGGGCGTCGTGCCCGAGGTCGAGGACATCGACCTGTGCCTCATCCTCGGCGCAGGCTGGCCGTTCATCGACGGCGGGGCCTCGCCGTACCTCGACCGCGAAGGCGCCTCGCAGCGCGTGTTCGGCGACACCTTCCACCACCCGGTGATCAAGGGCATCGGCGGCTGACCCCGACGATGAGACGACCCCGGGCGTGATGCCCGGGGTCGTCCGCGTTTCGGGGCGTGTGGTTCAGCGCCCGGTCGGCTGGGCGGCGCGCACTCGCAACTCGCGCGCGAGGCCGTCGCGCTGCTCGATCACGAGCCGACGGAGCGCCGCGGGCGCATCCTCGTTCGAGGCGAGCCACGTGTCGACGTCGGCGAGCGAGTCCGAGGACGGGAACAGCCCGACCACCAGCCGTCGTGCGATCTCGATGCTGCGTGCGGTCCACGCGGGGCGGATCCGCGAGAAGTACTCGGCGTCGAGGCCCGCGACGAGGTCACGACGATCGCCCGCGCGCACGCCCGCGATCGTCGCGGCGAGGTGGTCGTTCGTGAGGGTCTCGTCGTCCCACGCGGCGTACCAGGCTGCGTGGCGGACGGCGCCGTCGGGCCGGGCGGCGAGGGCGGTCCGATGTGCGACGTGTCCCTGGGCCGACGGGTCCGCAGCGAGCTCAGTATCAGCCTCGTCGACCGAGGCATTTCCGGTGGCGGTCAGCGCGATGAGCCATGCCCATCGCAGCTCGGGGTCGAGCGGGAGGCCGTCCGGCGCGGGAGCCGTGTGCGCGAGGATCCGCCGGATCTCGTCCGCCCGGTTCGCGGACCGCGCCGCAGCAGCGCCGAGGGCGCGGGCCCAGGCCAGCTGGGCGTCCGAGCCGGGTTCGGCTGCCCAGAGCGCCGCCCAGCACGTCTCGAGCCACGCGTCGGCCAGCGGACCGCGCGCATCGACGGCTGCGTAGCGCCCGATCGCGACGTCGGCGTGTGCGAGGGCATCACTGACCAGCGCGACGTTCGACTCGGACGCGGCATGCCGCGAGGCGATCTCCACGAAGCGGGCGACCGGCAGGTCCCCGTCTCGCGTGGCGTTCCACAGTGACGCCCAGATCACGGCTCGCGCCACCGCGTCGTCGATCGTCGACAGATGCGCGGCGGCCGCGTCGGTGGAGCGGGCGTCGAGGCGCACCTTCGCGTAAGTGCGGTCGTCGACGTTGGGGAGCACGAGATCGATCCCGGCATCCGTCGCGCCGACCAGTGGCGTGCGCGGGTCGACGGCATCGACCTCGAGGCCGCCCTGCCGGACGAGGCGCCCGTCGGCGGCGGTGAACAGTCCGCAGGTGAGCCGGTGGGGACGTGCGTCGGTCTGCGTCAGCACGAGGGCACCTGCGGCGTCGCGCTCGACGGCGATCTCCGATACGCCGGTCGTCTGCAGCCATGCGCGGCTCCAGGCCATGAGGTCGCGTCCGGACTCGGCCTCGAGCGCGGTCAGCAGATCGGGCAGCGTCGTGTTGCCGTAGGCATGGTCCGCGAAGTACCGCTGCGCACCGCGGAAGAAGGCCTCCTCCCCCACGAACGCGACGAGCTGCTTGAGCACCGAAGCACCCTTGGCGTACGTGATCCCGTCGAAGTTCAGCTTGGCCGCCTCGAGATCCGGGATGTCCGCGACGATCGGATGCGTCGTCGGCAGCTGGTCCTGGACGTAGGCCCAGCCCTTGCGGCGGCTGGCGAAGGTCACCCATGCGTCAGGGAACCCGCCGGCGACGACGGCCGCGTGGGCACCCATGAAGTCCGCGAACGACTCCTTGAGCCACAGGTCGTCCCACCAGCGCATCGTCACGAGGTCGCCGAACCACATGTGCGCCATCTCGTGCAGGATCGTGTTCGCGCGTCCCTCGTGCTGCGCCGCCGTCGAGGCGCCGCGGAAGACGTAGCCCTCGGTGAACGTCACGAGCCCGGGGTTCTCCATCGCCCCGAGGTTGTACTCGGGCACGAAGATCTGGTCGTACTTGCCCCACGGGTACGGATACGCGAACGCGCGCTCGAAGAACTGGAGGCCGCGCCGGGTGATGTCCAGGATCTCGTCGGCGTCGAGATGCGGCGCGAGTGAGGCGCGGCAGAGCACGCCGAGCGGCACGGTCCGCGCGGCATCGCGCCATTCGCCGTCCACGCGGTGGTACGGCCCCGCGGCGACGGCCGTGATGTAGCTCGACAGCGGCAGCGTCTCGGCGAAGCGGACGCGTACGCCGCCGGCGACGTCCTCGCGGGCCGTCTCGGCGCCGTTGGAGAGGATCTGCCACCCGGCCGGCGCGGTCACGGTGAACCGCCACCTCGCCTTCATATCGGGCTGCTCGAACACCGGGTAGACGCGCCGCGAGTCGGCGGGCTCGTACTGCGTGTAGAGGTAGACCGCGCCGTCGACCGGGTCGCGGAAGCGATGCAGCCCCTCGCCGGAGGTGCTGTAGCGACCGCGACCGCGTACGGTCACCACGTTGTGGGCCGCGAGGCCGTCGATGCGGATGCGGGAGCCGTCCCATTCGACGTCGCGTGCCGTGCCGTTGACCGTGACGCTGTCGACCGCGTCGCCGAGGAAGTCGATCCAGGTCGCATCCGCCGCGGCCGTGAACGTCAACGTGGCGGTCGTCGGGAAGGTCTGCGTCCCCAGGTCGGGCGCGTCGCGCACGTCGAGGTCGACCTCGACGGTGTCCAGTCGGATCGCGGCCGATCGGGCGGCCGTCTCGTCGCGGGTGAGGTTCGCCGAAGTCATGTCACCATGCTTTCACGCCGGTGTCCGTGCTAGCTTCCGAACATGTTCAGTTCGGATGCCTCGACCCCCGCGATCCTCCCCACCAAGAGCGAGCGCACACGCGCCCGGCTGCGTGACATCGCCCTGCGCTCCTTCCGTGAACGCGGCTACGATGCGACGACCATCCGGCTGATCGCCGAAGAGGCGGGCGTCTCGGTGGGCACGACGCACTACCACTTCGCGACCAAGAACCACCTCGTGCAGGAGCTGTATCTCGACGTGCAGGAGAAGCACCGGGCTGCCGCGGAGCCGGCGCTGGCGGCATCCACGGATCTCGTCGACCGGCTGTCGATCGTCTACCGCACCGGGCTCGACCAGCTGACGCCCTACCACCCGTTCGCGCCCGAGTTCCTGTCGGCAGCGGTGTCGCCCCGATCGCCGATCAACCCGCTGTCGGAGGAATCGGCGCCCGCGCTCGGCGTGATCGAGGGACTCTTCCGTGAGGCGGTCGACGGCGCGGCGGGCACCGGACTGCCCGACGACTTCCGGGCGAGCCTGCCGGACGCACTCGTACTGGGGCACCTGCTGCTCGCCCTGTTCTGGGTGTACGACCGCTCGCCCGGCCAGGAGCGCACGCGTGCGCTCCTGGATCGTGGGCTGCGGCTCCTCCGCATGGCGCTGCCGTTCGCGCGCATGCCGCTGCTGCGCAAACCCCTGCAGGAGCTGCTCGAGCTCGTTGCCTCTGTCAAGGCCTGAGCGCGATCCGTCGCGTCAGCTGTGCTCGTCGCGACTGCGGGCGAGGCCGGGCAGCGTGGCGATCTCCGACGTCTGCGCGCCGCGCGCGACCGGGATGCGGGTGCCCAGCACCTGCGCCACGACGTCGTGCGCGATCTTCGTCGCCGTGAGCCCGGCGTCCTCGAGGATCTGCTCACGGGACGCGTGATCGATGAACGCGTCGGGGACGCCGAGCTCGTCGACCGCGGTGTCCACGCCCGCCTCGCGCAGCACCTGCCGCACGCGCGTGCCGATGCCGCCCACGCGGATCCCGTCCTCGATCGTGATGACGAGGCGATGGGATGCCGCCAGCTCGACGATCGACGGCTGCACGGGCACCACCCATCGCGGATCGACGACCGTCGCACCGATGCCCTGCGCACGCAGGCGGTCCGCGACGTCGACGGCGATGTGGGCCATCGGGCCGATGCCGACGAGCAGCACATCAGGAGTGTCGGAGCGCACGAGCACGTCGACCCCGTCGGCCAGGCGCTCCAGCGTCGGGATCTCGGCGCTGACGCCGCCCTTCGGGAAGCGGATGACCGTCGGCGCGTCGTCGACGGCGACGGCCTCGCGCAGCTCTTCTCGCAGCCGGACCTCGTCGCGCGGCACGGCGATGCGGATGTGCGGCACGATCTGCAGCATCGCGAGGTCCCAGATGCCGTGATGGCTCGGGCCGTCGGGACCGGTCACCCCGGCGCGATCGAGCACGAACGTCACGCCCGCCTTGTGGAGCGCGACGTCCATGAGAACCTGGTCGAACGCCCGGTTCATGAACGTGGCGTAGATCGCGACGACGGGATGCAGGCCGCCGAAGGCGAGCCCGGCCGCGGAGGCCACGGCGTGCTGCTCGGCGATGCCGACGTCGTACACGCGATCGGGGAACCGCTGCGCGAACGGCAGCAGACCGGTCGGCCGCAGCATCGCCGCCGTCATGGCGATGACGTCGGGGCGCTCCTCCCCCACGTGCACCAGTTCGTCGGCGAACACGTCGGTCCAGGCGGTGCCGCCGCCTCCGCCCAGCGACTCCCCCGTGACGGGATCGATCTTGCCGACGGCGTGGAACTGATCGGCCTCGTCCTCGAGCGCCGGCGCATAGCCGCGGCCCTTCTCGGTGATGGCGTGGACGATGACGGGGGCGCCGTACGACTTCGCGAGCTCGAGCGTCTCGAGGAGCGCCGTGAGGTCGTGGCCGTCGACAGGGCCGAGGTACTTGATGTCGAGGTTCGAGTACAGCGCGGCGTTGTTCGTGAACCGCGACAGGAAGCCGTGGGTGCCGCCGCGGATCCCGCGGTACACCGCGCGGCCGGCCGGACCGAATCGGCGGAAGAGCGTGTCGGAGCCGCGGTGCAGCGTGCGGTACGAATCGGCAGTCCGCACGCGATTGAGATAGCGTGCCATGCCGCCGATGGTCGGCGCGTACGAGCGCCCGTTGTCGTTCACGACGATGACGAGGTTGCGGTCGTTGTCGTCGGAGATGTTGTTGAGCGCCTCCCACGTCATGCCGCCGGTCAGCGCGCCGTCGCCGACGACCGCCACGACGTGACGGTCCTTGCGGCCCGTGCGGGTGAGCGCGCGGGAGACCCCGTCGGCCCAGCTCAGCGAGCTCGAGGCGTGTGAGGACTCGACGACGTCGTGCGGGCTCTCGGACCGCTGCGGATAGCCGGCGAGGCCGCCACGGGTGCGCAGCCCCGTGAAGTCCTGACGGCCCGTGAGCAGCTTGTGCACGTACGACTGATGACCCGTGTCGAACACCATGGGATCGTTCGGCGAGTCGAACACGCGGTGCAGCGCGATCGTCAGCTCGACGACTCCCAGATTAGGGCCCAGGTGGCCCCCCGTACGGGACACGTTCTCGACGAGGAAGCCGCGGATCTCGCCCGCCAGCTGCTCGAGCTGATCGATGTTCAGAGCATCGAGGTCACGGGGTCCGGTGATGGACGACAACAGCGACATCCCCGCTCCTTTCCCGGCCCGGACGGGCCTTGTCAGTCTACCTGCGGCATGACGAAGGACCGGATGCCGCGGCATCCGGTCCCCCGTGAATCGGCTGTCAGACGAGCGAACGCAGCACGTACTGCAGGATGCCGCCGTTGCGGTAGTAGTCGGCCTCACCCGGCGTGTCGATGCGGACCACCGCGTCGAACTCGACGGTCTGCTTGCCCTCCGGCGAGAACTCGCTCGGCTCGGCCGTGACGCGCACGGTCTTGGGCGTGACGCCCTCGTTGAGCTGCTCCAGGCCCGTGATCGAGACGATCTCGGTGCCGTCCAGGCCCAGCGACTTCCACGTCTGGCCGGCCGGGAACTGCAGCGGAACGACACCCATTCCGATGAGGTTCGAGCGGTGGATGCGCTCGAAGCTCTCGGTGATGACCGCCTTGACACCCAGCAGGCTCGTGCCCTTGGCCGCCCAGTCGCGGGACGAGCCGGAGCCGTACTCCTTGCCGCCGAAGACGACGAGCGGGGTGCCCTGCTGCTGGTAGTTCATGCTCGCGTCGTAGATGTACGACTGCGGGCCGCCCTCCTGCGTGAAGTCGCGCGTGAAGCCGCCCTCGACGACCTGGCCGTCGTTGACCGCCGATACGAGTTCGTTCTTCAGTCGGATGTTCGCGAAGGTGCCGCGGATCATGACCTCGTGGTTGCCGCGGCGCGAGCCGTAGGAGTTGAAGTCCTTCTGCGCGACACCGTGCTCGGTGAGGTACTGCGCGGCCGGCGTGCCGGCCTTGATGTTGCCGGCGGGTGAGATGTGGTCGGTCGTGACCGAGTCGCCGAGCGTGGCCATGACGCGAGCGCCCGAGATGTCGGCGACCGGGGTCAGCTCCATCGACATGCCGTCGAAGTACGGCGCCTTGCGGACGTACGTCGAGTCGGCGTCCCATTCGAACACGGGGCCCTCAGGCGTCGGCAGGTTCTTCCACCGCTCGTCGCCCTCGAACACCGTGGCGTACTGCGTGATGAACTGCTCGCGCGAGATCGACGTGTCGATGATCTGCTGCACCTCTTCGGGCGACGGCCAGATGTCCTTCAGGAACACGTCGTTGCCATCGGTGTCCTTGCCGAGCGGGTCGGTCTCGAAGTCGAAGTTCATCGAGCCGGCCAGGGCGTACGCGACGACCAGCGGCGGCGAGGCCAGGTAGTTCATCTTCACGTCGGGGCTGATGCGGCCCTCGAAGTTGCGGTTGCCCGAGAGGACGGCCGTGACGGCCAGGTCGTTCTCGTTGATGGCGGCCGAGACCTCTTCGATGAGCGGACCCGAGTTGCCGATGCAGATCGTGCAGCCGTACCCGACGGTGAAGAAGTCGAGGCCTTCGAGCGCCTTGTCGAGGCCGGACTTCTCGTAGTAGTCGGTGACGACCTTCGAGCCCGGGCCGAGCGTGGTCTTGACCCACGGCTTGCGCTTGAGGCCCTTGTCGACGGCCTTCTTCGCCAGCAGGCCGGCCGCGATCATGACCGAGGGGTTCGACGTGTTCGTGCACGACGTGATCGCCGCGAGCGTGACCGCGCCGTTGTCGAGGATGTACGCCTCGCCGTCGGGCGTGGTGACCTTGATCGGCTTGGACGCCGTCGCGGGAGCGCCGCTGTTGATGTGCACGGGGCGCGTCGTGGGCGTCTCCTCGCCGGGGACGCTGCCGGGGTCGGAGGCCGGGAACGAGTGCTTGCTGTCGAGGTCGACGATGTCGTCGGTCGTGGACGGCGTGGCGTAGCCCACGATGTCCTTCTCGAACTGGGCCTTGGCCTCCGACAGCAGGATGCGGTCCTGGGGACGCTTCGGGCCGGCGATCGAGGGGACGACCGTCGACAGGTCGAGCTCCATGTACTCACTGAAGTTGGGCTCGCTGGCGGCGTCGTGCCAGAGCGACTGCTCCTTGGCGTATGCCTCGACGAGCGCCACGGCGTCCTCGTCGCGACCCGTGAGGCGCAGGTAGTCCAGCGTCACGTCGTCGATCGGGAAGATCGCGGCGGTCGAGCCGAACTCGGGGCTCATGTTGCCGATCGTGGCGCGGTTCGCGAGCGGCACGGAGGCCACGCCCGCGCCGTAGAACTCGACGAACTTGCCGACCACGCCGTGCTTGCGCAGCATGTCGGTGATCGTGAGCACGACGTCGGTCGCGGTGACCCCGGCGGGGATCTCACCGGTCAGCTTGAAGCCGACGACGCGCGGGATGAGCATCGACACGGGCTGGCCGAGCATCGCGGCCTCGGCCTCGATGCCGCCGACGCCCCAGCCGAGCACGCCGAGGCCGTTGACCATCGTGGTGTGCGAGTCGGTACCGACGCAGGTGTCGGGGTAGGCGCGCAGCACTCCGCCCACCTCGCGGTCGTAGATGACCTTGGCCAGGTGCTCGATGTTGACCTGGTGGACGATGCCGGTGCCCGGGGGCACGACCTTGAAGTCGTTGAACGCCGTCTGGCCCCAGCGGAGGAACTGGTACCGCTCGCCGTTGCGCTCGTACTCGATCTCGACGTTGCGCTCGAGAGCGTCCTCGCGGCCGAACAGGTCGGCGATGACGGAGTGGTCGATGACCATCTCGGCGGGCGAGAGCGGGTTGATCTTGCTGGGATCGCCGCCGAGGGCGGTCACCGCCTCGCGCATCGTGGCGAGGTCGACGATGCAGGGCACGCCGGTGAAGTCCTGCATCACGACGCGGGCCGGCGTGAACTGGATCTCGGTGTCGGGCTCGGCGGCGGGGTTCCACGAGCCGAGCGCGCGGATCTGCTCCTGCGTCACGTTCGCGCCGTCCTCGGTGCGGAGCAGGTTCTCCAGCAGCACCTTGAGGCTGAACGGGAGCTTGTCGTAGCCCTCGACCGTCGCGATGCGGAAGATCTCGTAGTCGGTGCTGCCGACCGTCAGGGTGCCCTTGGCACCGAAGCTGTCAACCGTGGACACGTCTGTCTCCTTCGTCGGCGGCGGGAGCTGGCCGGAACCCCGGCATCCCCATCTTCCCCCGCGGCGAGGCCCTCGGCTAGTGAGGTCGCCCTAATCCCGGTGAGGGAAATTTATCTTGATGTCAAGATAAATGTATCACTCGTCGCCGGTCTTCGCGTCCGACTCGCGGCGCGGGTAGAGGGCGCGGACAGCGAGCCACGTGACGGCCACGAGGGGGGCGAACAACGGCAGGCCCATGACCAGCTTGAGCGTGCCCAGCGCCGTCACGTTGCCCGAGAAGTAGAGCGGGAGCTGCACGATGAGGCGGGCGGCGAACAGCCCGGCCCATGCGATCGACAGCCAGAAGAAGGCACGGCGCTTGCGCTTGTCGGCGCGCCACGCGGTGCCCTCCCCCATCAGGAAGCCGACGGCCAGGCCGATGAGCGGCCACCCGATCAGGGCCGACACCAGGAACGCCGTGCCGTAGATCGTATTGGTGAGGAAGCCGGGGATGAAGCTGTCCTCACCTCGGCCCGTCCACAGCGACAGCGCGGCCGCCGCGGCGGCGGCGACGAGTCCTCCGATCGCGGCGCTCGCGGACTGCCGCTGAACGAGCCGCACCGCGGTGAACACCGCGGCCAGCCCGACAGACAGCCCGAGGCTCAGCAGCAGGTTTCCCGAACGCACATCCGGGTCCGGGTCGTAGGTCGCGGTCCACACCACAAGGAACACGACGCCGGGAAGGACGGACTCGAGGATGCCGCGCCAGCCGCCCATCGCGGCCCAGACGACGTGGCCCGTGCTCTTGCCGCTGGCGGGATCGAGGCCCGCACGACGGGCGGCGCCGCCGAGGGCGGCGCCGAGGATCTCGGACGTCGACGACGGTGCATCCGGCGGCGTCGTGGACGGACGCTCGGGCGAGGACTCGCCCGGCGCGTCGTCGGGACGCGGGACCTCGCTCACGCGGTGCCCGGAGTCGCCGGCATCTTCAGCGGGATGAGGTCGCGGGGCGGCATCGGCGACCCGCCGCGGACGACGACGATCGAGCGGAACAGGTCCTCGACGGCCGCAGCCGCCTCTACGTCGGCCGTCGCGGCGCCGCCGATCACGCCGCGCAGGAACCACCGCGGCCCGTCGATGCCGACGAAGCGCGCGAGGCGCTTGCCCGCGGTGGCCTCAGGACCGGCGATGACGGGGACCTCGGCGAGCAGCTCGGGGCCGAGGGGCCCGTCCCGCTCCTCGACGCGGCCGCCCTGCTGACGGATCTGCTGACGGATCTGCTCGCGCGTCTCCTCCCACAGGCCGGCCGAGCGCGGCGCCGCGAACGGCTGCACCTGCAGCGTGGAACCCGCGTAGTCCAGCCCGACGGCGACGATGCGCTTCGTCTGCTCCTCGACCTCGAGGCGCAGGTTCAGGCCCTCGCGCGGCAGGATCTTGATGCCGCCGAGGTCGATGTACGGGCGGACCGGGTTCGCCTCGGACTCGTCGAACGGTCCGGACGTCGCGCGATCCTCGGGGGCGATCTTGCGGGGGCCGTCGGCGGGCGTGGGGTCGGTCATGCGAGGACTCCGTCCTTCTGGTAGCCGGTCGAGCCGAAGCCGCCCTCGCCGCGGACGCTGTCGGGCAGCTCCTCCACGGGGATGAAGCGGGCGCGGGGCACCGGCATCACGATGATCTGTGCGATGCGGTCGCCGACTGCGATGTCGTGCGCGTGCTCGCGGTCGGTGTTGAGCAGGATGACTTTGATCTCGCCGCGGTAGCCGGCGTCGATGGTTCCGGGGGCGTTCACGACCGTGATGCCGTGCTTGGCGGCCAGACCGCTGCGCGGCACCACGAAGGCGACATGTCCGTCGGGCAGTGCGATGCGCACGCCGGTGCCGACGAGGGCTCGCGCGCCCGGTTCGAGGCGCACCGCCTCGGCGGCGACGAGGTCGGCCCCGGCGTCGCCCGGGTGCGCGTACACCGGGACGTCGGAGGCGATAATGGGGACGTCCACCGTTTCAGTCACCCAACGAGGGTAATGCAGAACACAGCGCGCAATGCCGGGCCCGAAGAGGCCGCCGCCGGACGAGCCCCGGCGGACCGATACCGAGAGCGACTGGGGCCGTCGCTGTGGATCCTGGTGGCCGCGGCTCTGGCCGGCCCGATGGCCGCGCTCGTCTTCACTCCGATCGACACCACGGTCGCACTGGTGATCGGCGCCGCCGTCAGCGTGCTCGTGATCGCGCTGATGGTCTTCGCGGCGCCCACGGTCCGCGTCGAGGACGGCGAGCTGCGCGCGGGCCGCGCGCACATCGGCGTCGAGTTCCTCGGAGAGCCTGCGGTGCACACCGGCGACGACGCGCGTCACCAGCGGGGCGCGGGCCTGGATCCCCGGGCGTGGCATCTCATCCGCGGCGGGATCGACGGCGTGGTCGTGATCCCGGTCGTAGACGCAGACGATCCGACGACCGCGTGGGTGATCTCCTCGCGGACGCCGGATCGGCTTGCTGCCGCAGTGCGGCGGGCTCAGGTCAAGCGGAGCACTCTGCGCAGATAGGACCGTCTGCGCTCTCGTGGTCGAGCTGCGAGCGGTGCTTCACGAGGAAGCAGTTGGCACAGGTGAACTCATCCTCCTGTGCGGGGAGAACGACGACGTCGAGCTCGAGGTCCGAAAGATCGGCTCCCGGCAGCTCGAAGCCCGACGGGTTGTCGGCGTCCTCCACGTCGACCGAGCCCGAGAGCTTGTCGGGAACTCGCTCCTTGAGCGCCTCGATCGACTCGCTGTCGTCCTCGGTCTTGCGGGGGGCGTCGTAATCGGTGGCCATGCGTGAAGATCTCAACTTCCGGGGTATCGCGGTTGCGCTCGCCCTTACGGGCGGCGATAGTTTGCACGACGGCTCTGGTTTTCGCAAATGCGGAGTTCCGGCATCACACCGTGCGTTCGCGTGAAACTCGCGCCACGCGTGGGATATTCCCGGCCCACGGTATGCCCTGTGACAGCATGGGCGGGACAGCTGGAAGGGGCGTTCGCATGGAACAGCTCAAGGTCATCGGAACCGAGGACGACAAGCTCATCCTGGCGACCGAGTCGGGCGACAGATTCTCGCTCGATGTCGACGACGTGCTGCGGATCGAACTCCGCAAGGCGCGGCGCGATCGCGACCCCGAGGCGCAGACGCCACGACCCAGTCCCCGCGAGATCCAGTCGCACATCCGCGCCGGCCTGTCGGCACGCGAGGTGGCAGAGCTTCTGGGCGCCCGCGTCGAGGACGTCGAGCGGTTCGAGGGCCCCGTCCTCGCCGAGCGCGAACACATCGTCGGCCAGGCGCTGGCCGTGCCGGTCCTGCTGGGCGGCGACTTCGACGGCGACGGTCAGTCGACCTTCGGGTCGGCGCTGCGCGTCAAGCTCGCCGAGGCGGGTGCGGCGGGCGAGCGGTGGACCAGCTGGAAGGAGCCCACGGGCTGGATCGTGAAGCTCGAGTTCACCGCCGTGGAGGTCGATCACGACGCCCGCTGGGGTTTCGATCCACGCCGCAGCACGCTGAGCCCGCTCAATTCCGACGCCGTGCAGCTCTCGCGCCAGGGGTCGCTGCCCGATGGGCTGATCCCCCGGCTGCGGGCACTCGACGCCGTGCATCCGAAGGACGACTCGCGCTTCGACAGCGGCGCCTTCGGTCCGCGCAGGCTTCCCGACGCCGACCTCGAATCCCCCGACCTGCCGGCACCGGCGGCTCCCGCGGTGCAGGAAGCGGCGATCAAGCGCGCGACCGAGCCCGCCGTCGTGACGTCCGCCGAGACGGCCGACCTCCTCGAGGCGCTCCGTCGTCGCCGGGGTCAGCGCGAGCCGCTGCCCGGCGCCGAAGAAGCGGCCGCCGCGCCCCGCGGGTCCGCGCCCGTCGCCCTCTTCGACGCGCTCGAGCCGGGCTACGACGAATCGTCCACCGACGACGAGCCGACCCCGTCGGACTTCCAGACGCCCTCCCCCGCCGTCGTCGCCGCCGAGGCGGGCCGGCGGAAAGGTCGCACCTCGATGCCCTCGTGGGACGAGATCGTCTTCGGCGCGCGCACCGAGGACTGACTCAGGCGAATGCCCCCAGCCGGATGAGCGGCACCGTCCGCTCCTCGTCGGTGAGCGAGCCATGCTGTCCGACCATCTTCTGCGGCGCCTTGTCCGCGACACGGTCGTCGTAATAGGCGATGCCTGCGCGCGGGGCGACGATCACATCGCCGATCCTGTCGCGCACCTCTGGCGCGACCTCGCCGAGCAATCCCGAAGCGATCAGCTCGTCCCGTGACGCCACCCAGGACCGGGATGCCTCGGCCTCGCGCCACCGTGCCAGCACTGCGTCGGCCTCACCAGGCTCGGCGTACAGATGCAGCATGCGCGGTTCCCCGCCGATGAGGCGCACGCCGGCCACGAGCTCGTCGCCCTCCTGCAGCAGCACGTGCCGGTGGCGGGGAACGTCGATCATTCCGTGGTCTGACGTCACCACGACCCCGGTGCCGCGGTCGAGGGCGCCCGAGAGCGTGCGGGCGGCGGCATCCACTCTCTCGAGCGCCGCGACCCACTCGTCGGACTCCCACCCGCGCCGGTGCCCGATGGCATCGAGGTCGGGGGCGTACAGGTAGACGAGCGAGCCGGTGTTGCGCGCAGCGAGGTCGGCGGCCGTGCGGACGCGCTCGTCGAGGTCGTCGGCGGCGTGGAACTCCGCGCCGCCGAGGGTGGCGGCGGTGAAGCCGGTGCCGGCGTACTCACGGCGGGACACCGCGAAGAAGGGGCGTCCGAGCGTCGTCGGCAGGGGCGCTGCACGTTGGAACGACAGCGGCAGGCCGTCGGTGTCCCAGCCGCGCAGCTGGTTGACGACATCGTCGGTGCCGGGCACGCGGGCGCGGTATCCGACGATGCCGTGCTCGCCGGGCAGCGTGCCCGTCAGCAGGCTCGTGAGGGCGGCGGCCGTCGTCGACGGGAAGACGGTGCGCGCGGCATCCCTCTTGGTCCGCGCCTCGGAGAGGAACCGGGCGTGGCCCGCGCGCTGGGCGAGGTTGTGCGCGCCCAGTCCGTCCAGCACCCAGACGATGGCACTGCGCGCCGGCGCGAACCACTCCGAAGCGCCGTCCAGGGCCGCCGACATCTCGGGGACGACACGGGTGAGGCTCCGGGCGCGGGGCGGGTCCACGGGTAGGCTGAGTGACATCGGGGCCAGTCTCGCACACCGCGACAGCGCCCCTTCTCTCCCGCCGTCACCCGAGGCTTTCAGGTCATATGCCCGCATCCCGCACCGACTCCTCTCCCGCCGACCACGGACGCATCGAGGACGTCGACGTCTCTTCGGAGATGCAGACGTCGTTCCTCGAGTACGCGTACTCGGTCATCTACTCGCGCGCACTGCCCGATGCGCGCGACGGCCTCAAGCCGGTGCAGCGCCGCATCCTGTTCCAGATGGCCGACATGGGGCTCCGGCCCGACCGCGGCCACGTGAAGAGCGCCCGCGTCGTCGGCGAGGTGATGGGAAAGCTGCACCCGCACGGAGACGCCCCCATCTACGACGCGCTCGTGCGTCTCGCGCAGCCGTTCTCACTGCGGGTGCCGCTGGTCGACGGCCACGGCAACTTCGGCTCGCTCGACGACGGCCCCGCCGCGCCCCGCTACACCGAGGCGCGCCTGGCACCGCCCGCGCTCGCGCTGACCGAGAACCTCGACGAGGACGTCGTCGACTTCATCCCGAACTACGACGGCCAGTTCCAGCAGCCCGAGGTGCTGCCCGCCGCGTTCCCGAACCTGCTCGTCAACGGCACCACGGGCATCGCGGTCGGCATGGCCACGAACATGGCGCCTCACAACCTCATCGAGGTGGTGGGAGCGGCGACGCATCTTCTCGAGAACCCCGAGGCCACCGTCGAGGAGCTCATGGAGTTCGTGCCGGGCCCCGATCTGCCCGGCGGCGGCATCATCGTCGGCCTCGACGGCATCAAGGACGCATACACGAACGGCCGCGGCAGCTTCCGCACGCGGGCGAAGGTGTCGATCGAGTCGCTCGGCCCGCGGCGCACCGGCCTCGTCGTGACCGAGCTGCCGTACCTCGTCGGCCCGGAACGCGTCATCGAGAAGATCAAGGATGCGGTCAACGCCAAGAAGCTGCAGGGCATCTCGGACGTCAACGACCTCACGGACCGTCACAAGGGACTGCGCCTGGTCATCGGCATCAAGACCGGCTTCGACCCGCAGGCGGTGCTCGACCACCTCTACCGGCTGACGCCGCTGGAGGACTCGTTCAGCATCAACAACGTGGCCCTCGTCGAGGGCCAGCCGCAGACGCTCGGTCTCCGCGAGCTGCTGCGCGTCTACCTCGATCACCGCATCAGCGTGGTCACGCGCCGCAGCCGCTACCGCCTGGAGCGCCGCAAAGAGCGCCTGCACCTCGTCGAGGGCCTCCTCATAGCGATCCTCGACATCGACGAGGTCATCCAGGTCATCCGCGCCTCCGACGACGGCGAGCAGGCGCGCACGCGCCTCATGGACGTGTTCGATCTGTCGCAGCCGCAGGCGGAGTACATCCTCGAGCTGCGACTGCGCCGGCTGACGAAGTTCTCGCGCATCGAGCTCGAGGCCGAACGCGACAACCTCAAGGCCGAGATCGCTCAGCTCGAGGAGCTGCTCGGCAGTGATGTGCTGCTGCGCGCGCAGGTCGCGAAGGAGCTGGATGCCTCCGCCGAGGCCTTCGGCACGCCCCGGCGCACGCTCCTGCTCAACGGCGGACCCGTGCAGCCGCGTTCGCGCGCGGCTGCCGCGGTGGCCGACCTGCAGATCGCGGACTCGCCCTGCCGCGTCTACCTCTCGGCGACGGGGCGAATGGTGCGCGCAGAGCTGGATGCGACGGCCCCCGGCGGCGGCATCGTCGCCCCGGCGCGCCGCTCCAAGCACGACGCGGTCCGCTCGGCGGTCGACACCACGACCCGCGGCGACGTCGGTGCGGTCACGAGCCTCGGCCGACTGGTGCGGTTCACGCCCGTCGACCTGCCGTCCGTGCCGGGCAACTCGGTGCAGCTCGCAGCCGGGACCCGCGTCGACCAGTACCTCGGCCTCGGCGCGGGTGAGCACGTGGTCGCCCTGGTGCCGTTGACGGATGCGCCGCCCATCGCCCTCGGCACGGCCCAGGGCGTCGTCAAGCGCGTCGCGGCGACCGAGCTCGGCAACAAGCACGACATCGAGATCGTCACGCTGAAGGACGGCGACCGGGTGGTCGGCGCCGCTCCCGCGTCGGACGGCGCGGAGCTCGTCTTCGTCACGACCGACGCCCAGCTGCTGCGGTTCGACGCGTCGTCGGTGCGTCCGCAGGGCCGCTCGGCCGGCGGAATGGCCGGCATCCGGCTGACCGACGACGCGGAGGTCATCGCGTTCGACGTCGTCGGGCCGACAGCGTTCGACGCCGTCGTGGTGACGGTGGCGGGATCGGGCAGCGCGATCGCAGGCACGGACGCGGGAAGCGCCAAGGTGTCGCTGTTCAGCGAGTTCCCCGCCAAGGGGCGTGCGACCGGCGGCGTGCGTGCCCAGCGACTCCTGAAGGGCGAGGACGCCCTCACGCTCGCCTGGGTCGGTTCGGACCCGCGTGCCGTGGGATCGGACGGTGCGACCCGCACCCTCCCCGAGTCCGGCGCCAAGCGGGATGCCTCGGGCGTACCGCTCGACGGCGTCATCGGCGCCGTGGGCACGGGCATCCGCTGATCTGATGAGAGAGGCGCACCGGCCGAGCCGGTGCGCCTCTCTCGTGTCGGCGTGGAAGCCGTCGTCAGGCGTCGATGCGCTCGCGAACCAGGCGGTCGCTCGAGTCGATGATGAACTCCTTGCGCGGAGCGACGTCGTTGCCCATGAGGAGCTCGAACACGCTCGCCGCGGCCTCGGCGTCCTGCATGCGCACGCGACGGAGCGTCCGCCCCGCACGGTCCATCGTGGTGACGGCCAGCTGGTCGGCATCCATCTCGCCGAGGCCCTTGTAGCGCTGCACCGGCTCCTGCCAGCGCTTGCCGGCCTTCGTGAGCTTGGTGAGCAAGGTGTGGAGCTCCTGCTCGGAGTACGTGTAGATCGTGTCGTTGGGCTTCGAGCCCGGGTTCATCACGACGACGCGGTGCAGCGGCGGCACGGCCGCGTACACCCGGCCCTCGTCGATGAGCGGACGCATGTAGCGGAAGAACAGCGTGAGCAGCAGCGTGCGGATGTGGGCGCCGTCGACGTCCGCATCGCTCATCAGGATGATCTTGCCGTAGCGGGCCGCGTCCAGGTCGAACGACCGACCCGAGCCGGCACCGATCACCTGGATGATCGCGGCGCACTCCGCGTTCGACAGCATGTCGCTGATCGACGCCTTCTGCACGTTGAGGATCTTGCCGCGGATCGGCAGCAGCGCCTGGAACTCGCTGTTACGGGCGAGCTTGGCGGTGCCGAGGGCCGAGTCCCCCTCGACGATGAACAGCTCGGACTCGGCCACGTCGTTGGAGCGGCAGTCCGCAAGCTTGGCGGGAAGCGAAGAGGACTCCAGCGCGTTCTTGCGCCGCTGCGTCTCTTTGTGGGTGCGCGCTGAGATTCGCGCCTTCATCTCGGAGACGACCTTGTCGAGGAGCAGCGCGGTCTGCGCCTTGTCGTCGCGCTTGGTGGAGGTGAAACGCGCCGTCAGCTCGCGGGTGACGACGTTCGTGACGATCTGCCGGACAGCGGGGGTGCCGAGCACCTCCTTCGTCTGTCCCTCGAACTGCGGCTCGGGCAGGCGCACCGTGAGCACCGCGGTCAGGCCCGCCAGGATGTCGTCCTTCTCGAGCTTGTCATTGCCCACCTTCAGGCGGCGCGAGTTCTGCGTCACCTGGTCGCGAACCACCTTCATGAGCCCCTGCTCGAAGCCCTGCTGATGGGTACCGCCCTTGGGTGTGGCGATGATGTTGACGAACGAGCGCGACACCGTCTCGTAGCCGGTGCCCCAGCGCACGGCGATGTCGACATGGCACTCGCGCTGCACCTCGGTGGGCACCATGGCGCCGGAGGGCTGCAGCACGGGCACCGTCTCGGTGAACGATCCGGTGCCGGTGAGCCGCCAGGTGTCGGTGATGCCCGAGTCCGGGGCGAGGAAGTCCGCGAACTCCGAGATGCCGCCGTCGAAGCGGTAGCTGGTCTCGACGGGCTCCTCGGTCTCGCGGCCGGGGCGTTCGTCGCGGATGACGATCTCGAGGCCGGGCACGAGGAACGCCGTCTGACGGGCGCGCTGCTCGAGCTCCTGCAGGTTGAACGCTGCGTCTTTCGTGAAGATCTGCGGGTCGGCCCAGTAGCGGATGCGGGTTCCCGTGGCGCCCTTGGCCGCGCGGCCGGCGACGCGCAGCTCGCTTCGCTCCTGGAACGGCGTGAAGGCCGACGCGGGGCTGCCGTTGGAGAAGACGCCGGGCTCGCCGCGGTGAAACGACATCGCCCAGGTCTTGCCACCGCGGTCGACCTCGACGTCCAGGCGCTCGGACAGCGCATTGACGACCGACGCGCCGACGCCGTGCAGACCGCCGGAGGCCGCATACGAGCCACCGCCGAACTTGCCGCCGGCGTGGAGCTTCGTGAAGACGACCTCGACACCGGAGAGGCCCGTGCGCGGCTCGATGTCGACCGGGATGCCGCGCGCGCGGTCCTGCACCTCGACACTGCCGTCGGCGTGCAGGATGACGTCGATGCGCGTGCCGAAGCCGCCGAGGGCCTCGTCGACCGCGTTGTCGATGATCTCCCACAGGCAGTGCATGAGGCCGCGCGAATCGGTCGAGCCGATGTACATGCCCGGGCGCTTGCGGACCGCCTCGAGCCCTTCGAGCACCTGGAGATGATGGGCTGAGTACTCGGCGGTCACAATCTCCCATCGTAATCGGGGTCCCCGACACCCTCGCGCAGACACGCGTCGCGCGCGCGGTCACGTACGCGCTGAGCGAAATGTCAGCGACTTGCGGCATTCTCCGATCCCCGGCGTGGTTGTATTTCATGACCGGCAACGACGTTCTACGTATACGAGGAGGCACCGAGATGACCACGCTATCGACACCCACCGAGACCTCCGCCGTCCTCGAGTACCGTCTCACGGCCATGGACCGCTGCGACTCGTGCGGCGCCCAGGCCTACATCGCGGCCGAGGTCAACGGCACCGAGATGCTCTTCTGCGCCCACCACGGCCGCAAGTACGAAGAGAAGCTCCGTGCCATCGCCACGTCGTGGCACGACGAGACGGCCCGCCTCTCGGAGTGATCCGCAGGCCGCGCGGCCCGCTCACTGCGAGTGGACGCGCGGTACCAGCGGTGACACCCGCACCGCGATCTCTTCGCCGATCGTGCCGATGAGCTCGGCGAGGTCCGTGCTGGACCCCTCGCCGCGCGTTCCCGCGCCGAACACGGTGACCGTGTCGCCGACGACGGCTCCCGGCCACCCCTCGATCAGGCTGTCGCGCTCCCCCACGACCTCCAGCCGGCGACCGCCTGCGGGCGTTCCGACCTGAGCCCGGCCACCGCGCAGCGACGTCGGCAGCCCGTCCAGCGCCCCGATCCCGATCCGCACGCCGTCGGCGCTCACGGCGGTGACATCGGCCTCCAGGCGCGCGATCGGCTGGAGGCCGAGCTCGCCGGCCGCCGGTCCGCCGGCCGAGCGGATGCCGTAGCAGAACGCTCCGACGCGCACCATGTCGTACCGGAACTCGGGCCGGGCGAAGGACGCCGCACTCGCGGCGAGATGACGGACGGAGACGTGGATGCCGGCGGCCGCAGCCTCCCGGAGCGCCGCGTCGAACAGGGCCCGGGCGTCGTCGTCCTCGGCGTCGGAGGCTTCGGCGATGTGGCTCCAGACGCCGACGACGTCGATCGCGCCGTCCCTCGCCAGCTCTGCCGCACGCGTCACGAACGCGGGCCACGCCTCGGGACGCACGCCGTTGCGGTGAAGCCCGGTGTCGATCTTGAGGTGGACCCGGACCGTCGCGGCGGCGGCGCGTGCGGCATCCACGAGCTCTTCGAGCAGCTCCGCGTCGCCGATGCCGAGATCGAGGTCGGCGGCGATGGCGGTGTCGAGGTCGTCTCGCGACGCGGCGATCCACGCGAAGATGCGGGGGCCCTCGCCGACCACGGCCCGCACCGCGGCGCCCGTGCGGACGTCGAACGCCCCGAACCAGTCGACACCGGCTGCCGCGGCTGTGCGGACGACCGGCTCCAGGCCGTGCCCGTACGCGTCGTCCTTCACGACGAGCATGAGTGCGGCCGGGGCGACGGCGGCGCGCACACGGTCGAGGTTCGCCGTCAGGGCTGTCAGGTCCACGTGCAGCCGAGCGGTCACGGTGCCTCCTCGCGGATCGATCGCAGGCCGACCGGGGTGATGAGCTCGCCGGCGAGCATGCCCGTCGCCCGCACCCAGTCGGCCAGGGCGGGCTCGCCCTTCGCGGGATCGCCGAGGAACAGCACCTCGTCGCCGCGCCCGACGACGGCATCCCGGATCTCGACCACGCACACGTCCATCGCGACACGCCCGACGATCGGATGCCGCTCCCCCGCGATCGCCACGTCGACGGCGCCGCCGAGACCCCGCACGATGCCCTGCGCGTAGCCGCCGGTCACCAGTGCGACGCGCGTGTCGGCCGGTGCGCGGAAGGCGAACCCGTACGAGACGCCCTCGCCGGCGCGCAGGTCCTTGACCGACAGCACGGTGCCGGTGAGCCGCAGCGCGGGCGCCGCGGTCGGATGTGCGACGCCGAGCAGCTCCGGCGCGCTGAGAGTCGGGCCGTCTCCATGGTCGCCGGCGGTCAGCCCCTCGGCCACGAGCACGGCGCGTACGAGACCGGCACCGTGGCCCCAGGCATCCTCAGCGAAGATCTGCGGAGAGAACGAGTGGATGCCGCGCGCCCGCGCCGCACGGGCGTTCGCGGTGAGCACCGCACGCGAGATGTGCGCGACCGGCGCGCTGCGGGGTCCGGATCCCGGCGTCGACATGTCGTGCCCAGGGATAGCGGAACTCACGCCTCTAGACTATCGGGGTCCCCGAACCGAACCCGGAGCACGCATGTCTTCTCAGGGCCTCGCCCTCTCGAACCGCCTTCGCTATCTCGCCTGGCGCGTCCGCCGCATCGATGTCGGATCCGTGCTGGAGCGTGCGAAGGAGACCGCCCACGAACACGGCAAGTGGACGCCCGCGGTGGTGGTCGACATGCTGTGGTCGGCCGGGTTCCGGCAGGTCGGATTCCAGGACTACGTGGACTACGACTTCGCGATCCTCAACCGAGCCGAGCGCGCCACCTACATGACGCACCCGGTCTCGAACGAGCTGTCGCAGAAGTACGACCACCCCGACTATCGCGGTCTGTTCCAGGACAAGGTCGAGTTCGACCGTAGGTTCAGCGACTTCCTGCGCCGGGACTGGATGGTCGTCGAAGCGGGCAACGCCGACGAGGTGCGCGCGTTCGCCGAGAAGCACGGCACGATCGTCACCAAGGAGCCGGTGGGTCAGGCCGGCACCGGCGTGCACCGCTATCACGCGGCCGAGATCACCGACTGGGACGGCTTCCACCGCGGGCTCCTCGAGCGCGGCGAGCTGCTCGTCGAAGAGGTCATCCGCCAGCACGCCGATCTCGCCGCCGTGTGCCCGGGCACCGTCAACACCACCCGCGTCACGGCGTTCTTCGACGGTCAGCAGACCCACATCCTCGCGATGGCGCAGAAGTTCGGCCGCGGCGCGGTGAGCGACCAGATGACCTTCGGCGGCTTCTACACGATGCTCGATGAGAACGGCCACGCCGTCGGGCCCGGCTACGACTCCCACGCGCACGTGCACGTGACGCACCCCGACAGCGGGTTCGTGATCGCCGACTTCCAGCTTCCGATGATCGACGAGGTCAAGGCGTTCGTCGACCAGGTCGCGCGCGTCGTGCCGCAGGTCCAGTACGTGGGCTGGGACATCGTCGTCAGCCCCGACGGCCCCGTCCTCGTCGAGGGCAACTGGGGCGCCGGCGTGTACGAGAACAAGCCGAGCGTCACCGGGATCCGCACCGGCCACAAGGCCCGCTACCGCAAGGCCATCGGCTTCTGACGTCGCCTCAGGCGCCGCGGCGGACTCGGCCTCGCAGGAGGACGAGCGCCGCCGCTGCCGCGCCGACGGTGGCGCCCATCGTGTTCCAGGCCACGTCCTGCAGGTCGGGGACGCGCCCGGGGATCCGCACCTGTGCGCACTCGACGGCGAACGAGACGACGAGGCCCAGGAGCGGCGCGAAGACCCACAGCCGCCGGCCCAGCAGCAGCGCCAGGGCTGCGCCGAGCGGGACGAACAGCAGCGCGTTCAGTCCGCTCTCCAGCTGCAGGTAGCCGACGTCGGCGACGAGCGGTGCGGCGAGGCGCTCGGCGAGAGCCATCACAGCGCCGCGCGCAGGTGCGACGACGCTGCGCGGTGCGAGCGTCAGCACCAGCACGACTGCCGCCGACAGACCGGCGAGCACGAGTCGCGGGACGAGGGGTGAGACGTCTTGGGTGGATCGGGTCATCCCTCCACCTCACCCGACCGGATGTTGCGTGAGCGTATGCGTTCTGCGCTCGGTCGCCGGAACGCGAAAGGCGCGGTGCCCGAGGGCACCGCGCCTTTCGCGTGGAGGACGGTCAGACCGCGCGGACGACGCCGAGCGGCGTCGACTGGTGGCCCTGACCGAGGGGGTTGTCCTTGAGGATCGCGACGAGCTGCTTCTCGCCGGCCTTGTCGAGCGTCGAGCCGAGGATGTTGCCACCGAGGTCGTTGATGTCGACCACCGCGACCTCGGGCACGTCGCCGAGGAGCGCCTTCAGATGCTGGGCGACCTCGCGCGGACGCTCGGGACCGAGCACGACCGCCTTGTTGTACGGCGGGATGGTGCCCGACGTCGGACCGTCGATGGCGCGGGCCTTGTCGCCGGCGATGCGGTAGAAGTCGCCCTTGCGGCCGAACAGCTTCGTCACCGCGGAGACGGCCGCGGCGAACAGGATCCGCAGCGTGCCGCACTCGCGCAGCGCCATCTCCATGGTCTCGGGCATGCCGAGTCCGATGCCGTACGGCGTGCGCGTCACGTACTTCGAGAGGAAGAACGCGAGCTTGCGCGGCTTGATGTCTTCCACGAGGTACGAGCGGCCCTGGGTGATCGCGACGATCTTCTCCGTCACGAACAGCAGGTCGTCCTTGCGCACGACGTCGGTCGCGTACTCGCGGACAAACTCATCGAGATCGTCGCCCGGCATCACGACCCGCGTGCGGATCGGGATGCGAGCGAACGACGAACCTTCGACCTGGACGGTGAGCGCCTTGCCGGCGTTCGCCTCACTCACTCGAGGTAGTCCCGCAGGGACTGCGAACGCGAGGGGTGCCGCAGCTTGGCCATGGTCTTCGACTCGATCTGGCGGATGCGCTCACGCGTGACGCCGAACGTGTCGCCGATCTGGTCGAGCGTCTTCGGCTGGCCGTCGCCGAGGCCGAAGCGCATGCGGATCACGCCCGCCTCACGCTCCGAGAGCGAGTCGAGGAGCGACTCGAGCTGACGCTGCAGCATCGTGAAGCCCACCGCGTCGGCGGGGACCACGGCCTCGGTGTCCTCGATGAGGTCGCCGAACTCGCTGTCGCCGTCCTCGCCGAGAGGCGTGTGCAGCGAGATCGGCTCACGGCCGTACTTCTGCACCTCGATGACCTTCTCGGGGGTCATGTCGAGTTCGCGGCTGAGCTCTTCGGGCGTGGGCTCACGGCCCAGGTCCTGCAGCATCTGGCGCTGGACGCGCGCGAGCTTGTTGATGACCTCGACCATGTGCACCGGGATGCGGATGGTGCGGGCCTGGTCGGCCATGGCGCGGGTGATCGCCTGACGGATCCACCAGGTCGCGTACGTCGAGAACTTGAAGCCCTTGGTGTAGTCGAACTTCTCGACCGCGCGGATGAGACCGAGGTTGCCCTCCTGGATGAGATCCAGGAACTGCATGCCGCGGCCGGTGTAGCGCTTGGCGAGCGACACGACGAGACGAAGGTTTGCGCCCAGCAGGTGGCTCTTGGCGCGCTGGCCGTCGCGGGCGACCCACTGCAGGTCGAGTCCGAGCTGCGAGGTCTTCTCCGCCGCCGACATGTGCGACAGCTTCTCCTCGGCGAACAGACCGGCCTCGATGCGCATCGCAAGCTCGACCTCTTCGGCCGCGTTCAGGAGCGGCACCTTGCCGATCTGCTTGAGGTAGTCCTTGACCGGGTCGGCGGTCGCGCCGGTGATCTGGGTCGAGTAGACGGGGACGTCGTCCTCGTCGCTCGACGAGATGACGATCGCGCCCGTGGGGAGCGGCTCGGTGAACGCGGGCTTGGTGCTCTCCTCGTCCTCCTCGTCGTCCTCGGAGGCGCTGTCGTCGCCGGAGGCCGGCTTGCCCGCGCTCTTGGCGTCCGTCGCGTCGCCCGACTCGTCGTCGGCGGCCTCGTCGTCGAGTTCGACGTCTTCGTCGAGCTCCTCGACGTCGTCCTCGAACTCGTCGTCCGACTTCTTCGCGCGCTTGGAAGCGGTCTTGGGCGCAGCCTTGGCCTTGGTGGCGCCCTTCGCTGCGGGAGCCTTCTTCGCGGCTGTGGTCTTCGTCTCGTCCGACTCGGTGTCCTTCGCGGCCGAGCGAGCCTTGGTGTTCGTGCCTGGAGTCACGTTTCGCCTTTCACCGGTCGACGCGCTCGGCGCGTCTCCGGTCGGTTTCGGACACTAGTAAGACCCTTGTCAAGTCCCGTGCTTCGCAGAGAGGTCTCGCGAGGACGGTTGACAACGGGTCAGAGCGTCTAGTATCTCATACTTGCCGTGCGCCGCCAGCATCGCCCCGCCCGGGCCGGCGCACCTCCGTATCTGTCACAACGCGCAGGCCGGAACGAGAATTCCGCGGCGCGCGCGCGCGGACGGAGTCTGCGGGTCAGGACCCGCGCTTGTCGTCCTCGGGCCTCGTGGCCAGGAACCGCTCGAGCTCGGCCGCGAGCTCGTCGGCGCTCGGAAGATCTCCGGTGTGGATCATCGGCGTCGCGAGCGTGGAACCGGCCATATAGGAGTCGTAGCGCTCTTCGAGCCCCTGGACCATGCGGGCCAGCTCGTCGCTGCCCTCGATCTGCTCGGTGACCTTCTCGAGGTACTCGCGGTTCTCTTCGCGCAGCTCGTCGCCGGCGAAGACCAGCCCGGTCGCGACGGTGAGGCTGTCGAGTGCGGCCAGGGCGGCCGCCGGGTACTCCGAGTCGCCGAGGTAGTGCGGCACGAGCAGGACGAACCCCGCGACGCGGGCGCCCGCCTGCGCGAGCCGGTACTCGAGGAGGTGACCCGCCGTGGCCGGCACCTGCGTGTGCGGCTGCCACACCGAGTGCGCCTCGGTGAGTTCGGTACGGGTCCCGCTGACCGTCGTGCCGATCGGACGCGTGTGCGGCACCGGCATCGGGATCGCATGCACCCACGTGACGGTGGATACGCCGTACAGCTCGGCGAGGTCGACCACGGCCGCGGCGAACGCGTCCCATGCGAAGTCGGGCTCATAGCCGGCAAGGACCAGGAACGGCTGCCCGAGCGAATCGTGCGCGAACGAAAGCTCAAGCCGCGGCGGGCGATAGTCCGTGAGGTGGTCCTTCTCGAACGACACGATCGGGCGCCGTGCGCGGTAGTCGAGCAGCGTGTCGTTCGAGAACACGACGAGCGGAGAGGGGGACAGATCGTCGCGCACGTAGTCGATGACACGGCTGACGGCACTGCCCGCATCGGTGAAGCCCGTCAGGGCGATCACCAGCGGCAGACCGCGCGGTACCGGGGGCGCGGATGCCGCGCGCTCGAACAGCGGGCCGGAGAAAGGCATGCACCCATGCTACGAGCCGTCGGACGGCCCCGGGTCGGGGCGGTCGCGCTCAGAGCGAACACGCATGCTCCGTAGGATGGACACCATGTCGTTCCCCGACCTCGAGTACCGCACCACCCCCGTCCGAGAGTCCGAAGCCGACGCCCTGCTCCTGGCGCTGCCGCCGATCGACGGCGACGGCGCGCCCGACCTGTCGGACTGGCCCGGGCTGCGTGACGCGCTCTCCGCGCTCGGCTTCAGCGGCGCGACCGGGGCTTTCCTGCGCGTGTTCGCGCCGGGGTCCACGACGCTCCCACTGGCAGTCGTCGGCACGGGCGCGGACCCGGATGCCTCTGCGCTGCGTGACGCCGTGGGCGCCGGCATCCGCTCCCTCACGGGCTACGCGACCGTCGCCGTCACCGCTCCGTTCGCCGACGCCGTGCTGTGGACCGCCGCGGCAGAGGGCGCCGCGCTGGGCGGATATCGGTTCGACGGCTACAAGTCGGAGGCGCCGAAGGCCCGTGCCTCCCGCGTGGTCGTGCACGGCACGGCCGAGTCGGACGACGCCGCGCTTCGCCTCGCCTTCGAGACTGCGGCATCGGTCGCACTCGTGAAGGACCTGGTGAACATCCCCGCCGAATGGCTCGGCCCGGCGGACGTCGCGCAGAAGGCCGCCGACGCCGTGTCGGAGCTGCCGGTGCAGGTCGAGGTGCTCGACGAAGAGGCGCTGCGCGAGCAGGGCTTCGGCGGCATCCTCGGCGTCGGGCAGGGCTCCGACCGGCCGCCGCGCCTCGTGCGCCTCGACTACGCGCCCGCCGGCGCCACGCGCCACATCGCGCTCGTCGGCAAGGGCATCACGTTCGACACCGGCGGGCTGTCGCTCAAGCCCGCCGCCTCGATGGTCGGCATGAAGTACGACATGGCCGGCGCGGCGACCGTGCTCGCCGTGGTGCGCGCGGCCGCGGCCGTGCAAGCTCCCGTGCGCGTCACGGCGTGGCTGTGCGTCGCCGACAACATGCCCTCGGGCCGCGCCACGCGCCCCGGTGATGTGCTGCGCATGCTGGACGGCAGCACCGTGGAGGTGCTCAACACGGATGCCGAAGGACGCCTCGTGCTCGCCGACGGTCTCGTGGCCGCCAGCCGCGAGCACCCTGACGTGATCGTCGACGTCGCCACGCTGACCGGGGCCATCCTCGTCGCGCTCGGCACCCGCCACACCGGCGTCATGGGCGATGACGCCGCCGTCGCGGAGTACCTCGCCGCCGCCGCGGTCGCCGGCGAGCCCGCCTGGCAGCTGCCGCTCCCCGCGCACATGGTCGAGGAGCTCGACTCCCCCATCGCCGACCTGCAGAACGCCAAGATCGGCGATCCCGCCGGCGGGTCCCTCTTCGCAGGCCTGTTCCTGCGTCACTTCGTCGGCCGCACGGGCGACGAAGCGGATGCCCCCCGAATCCCCTGGGTGCATCTCGACATCGCCGGCAGCGGGACCCACAAGGGCGCGCCGTACGGCTACACCGACAAGGGACCGACTGCCGCCACGGTGCGCAGCCTGATCCGCTTCGTCCTGACTGACCTCGATGAGGAGGCACGATGACCGACCACACCTTCGATCTCGTCGTTCTGGGCGGTGGCAGCGGAGGCTACGCCGCCGCGCTCCGCGCGGCAGAGCTGGGCAAGACCGTCGCCCTCATCGAGAAGGACAAGGTGGGCGGGACGTGCCTGCACCGCGGCTGCATCCCCACCAAGGCGCTGCTGCACGCGGCGGAGGTGGCCGACACCGCCCGTGAGGCCGCCGCGTACGGCATCCGGGCAACCCTCGAGGGGATCGATGCGGCAGGCGTCCGCAGCTATCGCGAGGGCATCGTCGCGAAAAAGTACAAGGGTCTCGAGGGTCTCGTGAAGGCGCGCGGCATCACCGTGGTGCCCGGCGAAGGCCGCCTCGAAGCGGGCCCCGCGGTCCGCGTCGGAGACGACCTCTACCGCGGCACCGACGTGATCCTCGCCACGGGTTCGTACAGCCGCACGCTCCCCGGCCTCGAGATCGGCGGGCGCATCCTCACGAGCGAGCAGGCGCTCGAGCTCGATGAGATCCCGTCGAGCGTCGTCATCCTCGGCGGCGGCGTCATCGGCGTCGAGTTCGCCAGCGTGTGGCACTCGTTCGGCGCCGACGTCACGATCGTCGAGGCCCTCGACCACCTGGTGCCCAACGAGGACCTCTCGCTCAGCAAGGGCCTCGAACGCGCCTACCGTCGCCGCGGCATCCAGTACTCCCTCGGCGTGCGCTTCCAGTCCGCGACGCAGACGACGGATGCCGTCACCGTGACGCTCGAGGACGGCAAGACCTTCACCGCCGACTACCTGCTCGTGGCCGTCGGCCGCGGCCCCGCGACCGCCGGTCTCGGGTACGAGGAAGCCGGCGTCGCGCTGGACCGCGGCTTCGTCGTGGCCGACGAGCGCCTGCGCACCGGGGTTCCGCATGTGTGGGCCGTCGGCGACATCGTGCCCGGCCTGCAGCTCGCGCACCGCGGCTTCCAGCAGGGCATCTTCGTCGCCGAGGAGATCGCCGGGCTCTCCCCCGTCGTGATCCCCGACACGCAGATCCCCAAGGTGACCTACAGCCACCCCGAGGTCGCCTCGGTCGGGCTGACCGAGGCGCAGGCCGCCGACAGACTCGGCGCCGACGGCATCGTCGCGTACGAGTACAACCTGGCCGGCAACGGCAAGAGCGAGATCCTCGGCACGAGCGGCGTCGTCAAGGTGGTGCGCGAGAAGGACGGACCCGTCCTCGGCGTCCACCTCATCGGCGACCGCGTCGGCGAGCTCATCACCGAAGGCCAGCTGGCCGTGGGATGGGAGGCGCACCCCGAAGACCTCGCGCCGTTCATCCACGCGCACCCCACCCAGTCGGAAGCGCTCGGCGAGGCATTCCTCGCCCTCGCGGGCAAGCCCCTGCACGCGCTCTGACCCTCCAGACCGCCCCCCATCACTAAGCTAGATCCGATATTCATTCAGAAGGAGACATCCTCATGAGCACATCCGTGGTCCTCCCCGCTCTCGGCGAGAGCGTCACCGAGGGTACGGTCACCCGCTGGCTCAAGAACGTCGGCGACACGGTCCAGGCCGACGAAGGCCTGCTCGAGATCTCCACGGACAAGGTGGACACCGAGATCCCCTCGCCGGTGAGCGGCGTCATCGAGGAGATCCTCGTGCAGGAGGACGAGACCGTCGAGGTCGGCGCGGTCCTCGCCAAGATCGGCGACGGTTCGAGCGCTCCCGCCGAGGCCCCGGCCCCCGAGGCCGCCCCCGCCGCTCCGGCCGAGACCGCCGCTGCTGCCGCCCCCGCGCCCGCCGCCGAGGCCCCCGCTCCCGCTCCCGCTCCCGCTCCGGCCGCGGCTCCCGCAGCCGGCGGCGCAGGCAAGGAGGTCGTGCTCCCCGAGCTCGGCGAGAGCGTCACCGAGGGCACTGTGACCCGCTGGCTGAAGCAGGTCGGCGACGATGTCGCGGTCGACGAGCCGCTGCTCGAGATCTCGACCGACAAGGTCGACACCGAGATCCCGTCGCCGTTCGCCGGCGTGCTGCAGGAGATCCTCGTGAGCGAGGACGAGACCGTCGCCGTCGGCGCAGCTCTCGCCCGCATCGGCGAGGCGGGCGCTGCTCCGGCTCCGGCTGCTGCTCCGGCCGCGGAGGCACCCGCGGCCGCTCCGGCTGCGGCTCCGGCACCCGCTGCCGCTCCGGCCGCTGCCCCCGCCCCGGCTCCGGTCGCTGCTCCGGCTCCGGCCGCTGCTCCGGCTGCGGCTGCTCCCGCCGCCGCGGTGGTCGCAGACGAGGACGCCGTCACGTACGTGACGCCGCTCGTGCGTCGCCTGGCGCAGCAGCAGGGCGTCGACCTGGCATCGGTCAAGGGCACCGGCGTGGGCGGTCGCATCCGCAAGGAGGACGTCCTCAAGGCAGCCGAGTCGGCTGCCGCTCCGGCCGCTGCTGCTCCGGCAGCCGCTGCCCCGGCTCCGCTCGAGGTCTCGCCGCTGCGCGGCACGACCCAGCCGATGTCGCGTCTGCGCAAGGTGCTCGCCCAGCGTGCCGTCGAGTCGATGCAGTCGACCGCTCAGCTCACGACGGTGGTCGAGGTCGACGTCACCAAGCTCGCGACGTTCCGCGACAAGGTGAAGAACGACTTCCTGGCCAAGACCGGCGACAAGCTGTCGTTCCTGCCGTTCTTCGCTCTGGCCGCGGCCGAGGCGCTGCAGGCGTACCCCGTGATCAACTCGACCGTCGACGGCGACCAGATCGTCTACCCGGCAACCGAGAACCTCTCGATCGCGGTCGACACCGAGCGCGGCCTGCTGACGCCGGTGCTGCGTGACGCGGCGTCGAAGGACCTCGCGCAGATCGCCCACGAGATCGCCGACCTCGCTGCGCGCACGCGCGACAACAAGCTGAAGCCCGACGAGCTCGCCGGCGGAACCTTCACGCTGACGAACACGGGTTCGCGCGGTGCGCTGTTCGACACGCCCGTCGTGTTCCTGCCGCAGTCGGCGATCCTCGGCACCGGTGTCGTGGTCAAGCGCCCCGGCGTCGTGAGCGTCGACGGCAAGGACGCGATCTCGGTCCGCTCGTACGTGTACCTGGCCCTGTCGTACGACCACCGCGTGGTCGACGGCGCGGACGCCGCCCGCTTCCTCGGCGCGGTCAAGACGCGCCTGGAGGCGGCGGCCTTCGAGGGCCAGCTCGGCATCTGATCCGCTCCGCGGATCATCACGGCTGCTGCGCGACGTCATGGACGTCGCGCAGCAGCCATTTCTCGTCTGCGCGCACGATCACCACGAGCTGAGCGGCGACGCCGGCATCGACGGCCTCGACTCGCAACACCGCGACATCCCCGAAGTCATCGAGCAGCACGACCGTGCGGGCCGCCGGCGGGAGATCCACCGCCCCGCCCTGCGCGAGCGATGCCGCCGGCTCGACCGCCACCTCCGCGAGACACTCGTCGTCGCCTGAGCACGCCGCCCGTGCGTCGAGCAGGGTCGCCGTGACCGCGGCCAGGTCGGCAGGCGAGCCGTCCGATGAGCTCGCGGCGCCCTCGGCATCCTGAGGTGCGGCGACCGCGCGGGAGGCATCTGCTGAAGGCGAGGCTGTGGGGGCGGTCGGACTCGGCGTGGTGCCGTCGGCCGTGG
The DNA here is from genome assembly GCF_042722305.1 of Microbacterium sp. NPDC058389. NCBI lineage: Bacteria > Bacillati > Actinomycetota > Actinomycetes > Micrococcales > Microbacteriaceae > Microbacterium > Microbacterium sp. NPDC058389. Next base: position 472,265 of record NZ_JBHXJQ010000001.1, on the reverse strand, counting down.
CAGGGCCGCCCGCGGGCCAGAGCGCGCCGACCGCCAGTACTGCGGCGGCGACGGCTCCCCCGACGATCAAGGGGGCGCGTCGGGGTCGCTTGTGCGATGGAGATGAGGGACGTCTTCCGCCCCAGCGACGCCACACGGCGGTCGTCGCCTGCGACACGGTGTCGGCGAGGTCCGCGTCCACACCGTGCAACAGGGTCTGCCACAGCGATCGGATCGGGGGATCCGGGGCGGCGGCCGTGCGCTCCGCCGGGACCGCAGCGGCGACCTCGACGGCTGAACGGGGCCCGAGCGCAGTGGTGCCGAGCGGCTCCGGAGTCGCGAGGGCGAACAGCGCGTCCTCTGCGGCGACGAGATCGGGCATCGAGAGTCGCTCCGCCGTGACGGCGCGCAGCGCCGTCTCCCACGTGCGCTGCAGCGGGGCCTCGAGCGTCAGCGACGCCATCACGTCGGCGGCGGCGTCGAGTGCCCGCCCGGGTGCGGCCTCGGTGGCCAGCAGCGGACGCCCGCCGTCGTCGAGCCACCATTCGCCGGCAGTGTGCGGTGCGGCCACGAGCTGCCCGCATCCGCGCAGCAGGCTGACGCCGAGAGTCACCGCCTCCCCCGCGGTGAGGGGCAGCCGTGCCTCGCGCCGGCGCACGAAGCCGTCCAGTCGTTCCACGCACACGGGCAGCACGACGTCGTGGCCGTCGCGGCGCCGGGCGATGTCGACCGGCGCGAGGACGTGACCGCCGCGAGCGGCATCCCATCCGGTCCATTCGGTGCCGAGCTCTTGGGCGTCGACGAGCAGCCTCATCACGCCGTCGGTCTCGCGTGCCAGGATCCCCGGCCACGGCGCGTCCTCCTTCGCCCGCACGCTGCGGACAGGGCGGTAGGAGGCTCCGAGCAGGCTCTCATCGGTGGTCACGCATCCAGCTTCGCCAGGTTCGACCGCTTCCCAACCCCGTGACGGAGGAATTGTGGATGCCGTCGGCTGAGGTCTGTCTGGGGAGGAACCGAGGAACACCCTCCGAAAAGGTAGGCTGGAAGGCATGGCCGCGCGCAGTTCCGCACCCGAGAAGAGCCCGGGTTTCTTCTCCCAGATCCGTACCCTGTACACCTTCACGCAGAAGGAGTTCCGCTGGCTGCCGTACGTGCTCGGCGGCATCCTCCTCCTGGGCGCCGGTATCGGCGTCGGCATCGGGTTCCTCCTCCCGCCCGTGGCGGTGTGGAGCATCATCCTGTGGGGCATCACGGGCCTCATGCTCGGCATCCTCGCGTCGATGATGACGATGACCCGACTGTCGACGCAGGCGATGTACAAGAAGATCGACGGGATGCCGGGGGCCACGGGTCACGTGCTGTCGACGTCGCTCGGCCGTGCCTGGCAGGCCAGCGAGATGCCCGTCGGCATCAACCCCAAGACGCAGGAGGCGGTCTACCGCGCCGTCGGCAAGGGCGGCGTCGTGATCGTGGGCGAGGGTGCCCGCGGACGCCTGACCCGCCTCGTCAACGACGAGCGCTCCAAGGTGCAGCGCGTCGCCGCGGGTGTGCCGGTCACCGTGCTCTACGTCGGTCACGGCGAGGGCGATGTGCCGATCGCGAAGCTCGCCCCCACCATCAAGGCTCTGCCCAAGAAGATCGACCGCACCACGCAGGCTGCGGTGATCAAGCGCATCGACTCCGTCTCGCAGTCGCTCACGTCGCTGCCGATCCCCAAGGGCATCGACCCGACGCGGGCGCGCGCACCGCGTCCGCGCTGATCCGCCTCGACGGCTCTGCAGTCGCGCTCGGCCACGTGCCGGGCGCGACTGCTTTCTGCGTGCGGTCTCGGCTCAGGCGCGCAGCAGCACGGTGCCTGCGACCTTGTCGTGCAGACCCCGGTGGTCGGCGTCCCAGATGACGGCCGGGATCACCACGATCAGCAGCGCCGTGCGCACGATCGGACGCCACAGCCCCACCCAGGCACCGTCGAGGCGCACGAGTCGCAGGCCGAAGAGCCGGTGACCGGGGCTTCCCTGCAGCGTCGGCAGGAACACCAGCTGGATCGCGGCGAACAGCGCGAGGATCGCCAGCGGGTCCCATCCGAAGAACCCCGAGATGAGGTAGGCGGCGCCGTAGTCGATGAACAGCGCACCGACGCGGCGGCCCAGGTGGCCGATCGACCCGCTGCCCTCCCGAGGGAGGCCGAGGCGTTCGCCGGGGTAGTCCTGAGTGCTCTGCGTCACTTCTCCAGCGTACCCAGGCCGTCGTAACATCCCCGAAACACAAGTGATACTGTCGGGCAATCCCCTGCCGGTAGCTTGCCAAAGAGCCCGGCCCGCACGGGCGGATCCGACTGCCCTACCTCTGGAGTCTTCATGTTCAAAGATTCATCCGAGGTGCTGAAGTTCATCAAGGACGAGGACGTCAAGTTCCTCGACATCCGTTTCACGGATCTTCCTGGCGTGCAGCAGCACTTCAACATCCCGGCCTCGACCGTCGACGAAGAGTTCTTCACGGTCGGCCAGCTGTTCGACGGCTCCTCGATCCGAGGATTCGCGAACATCCACGAATCGGACATGCAGCTCATCCCGGACGTGTCGACGGCCTACCTCGACCCGTTCCGCGAGGCGAAGACGCTCATCATGGTCTTCGACATCTACAACCCGCGCAACGGCGAGATCTACTCGAAGGACCCGCGTCAGGTCGCCAAGAAGGCCGAGAAGTACCTCGCGTCCACCGGCATCGCCGACACCGCGTTCTTCGCCCCCGAGGCGGAGTTCTACATCTTCGACGACGTCCGCTACGAGGTGAAGCAGAACTCCAGCTTCTACTCGGTGGACTCCGAAGAGGGCGCGTGGAACACCGGCCGCGTCGAAGAGGGCGGCAACCTTGCCAACAAGACCCCGTACAAGGGCGGCTACTTCCCGGTCTCGCCCGTCGACAAGACGGCCGACCTCCGCGACGACATCAGCCTGCGTCTCATCGACGCGGGCCTGCACCTCGAGCGCGCGCACCACGAGGTGGGCACCGGCGGTCAGCAGGAGATCAACTACCGCTTCGACACCATGGTGCACGCGGCCGACGACATCCTGAAGTTCAAGTACATCGTCAAGAACGTGGCCGAGGAGTGGGGCAAGGTCGCGACCTTCATGCCGAAGCCGCTGTTCGGCGACAACGGCTCGGGCATGCACACCCACCAGTCGCTCTGGCTCGAGGGCAAGCCGCTGTTCTACGACGAGAAGGGCTACGCCCAGCTCTCCGACCTGGCTCGCTGGTACATCGGCGGCATCCTGGCGCACGCTCCCGCGCTGCTGGCGTTCACGAACCCGACGCTGAACTCGTACAAGCGTCTCGTCAAGGGCTACGAGGCCCCGGTCAACCTGGTCTACTCGGCCGGCAACCGCTCCGCGGCCATCCGCATCCCGATCACGGGCTCCAACCCGAAGGCCAAGCGCATCGAGTTCCGTGCGCCCGACGCCTCCGGCAACCCGTACCTCGCGTTCGCCGCGCAGCTGATGGCCGGTCTCGACGGCATCCAGAACCGCATCGAGCCGCACGAGCCGGTCGACAAGGACCTGTACGAGCTTCCCCCCGAGGAGGCGAAGAACATCCCGCAGGTGCCGAACTCGCTGCTCGACTCGCTCGAGGCGCTCCGCGCCGACCACGAGTTCCTGCTGAAGGGCGGCGTGTTCACGCCCGAGCTGATCGAGACCTGGATCGAGTACAAGATCGAGAACGAGATCCAGCCGCTCAACGCGCGTCCGCACCCGTTCGAGTACGAGCTGTACTTCGGCGTCTGACGTTCCAGCACCGCACGAGGGCCCCGGGAGACCGGGGCCCTTCTGCATGCCGTGAGCGGAATGGATGCCGCCTCCCGGACGAGCGGCATAGGCTGGACGGACGTCCGCGCTCCCGATCGAAGGCGACGACGATGCCCACCCGCACCACCGCGACGACCCGGTCGCGTCGCGCGCGCCCGGCGCGGCGGCAACGGCCTCGCCGTCTTCGCACCCGCTCGCGGGCACGGCGGATCCGGATCGCGTGGGCGATCGCGGTGCCGGCCGCGCTCGTCGCCGGGTTCTTCGTCGGCACGAGCCACCTCGCCCGCTCACTGGACCAGACGTTCCCCGACTACCGGTCGCACGTCTCCGTGCCCGCTGTCGCCGGATACCGTGACGAGCAGCTCCAGAACGCGTGCACGATCCTCACCGCCGGCCGGGACCTGGGGTTCGACCAGCGCGACCAGACCATCGCCGTGATGACCGCCATGGGCGAATCGTCGCTGCGCAACCTCGACTACGGCGACTGGGAGACCAGCGGGGCGACCAACCCCGACGGCTCCCGCACGACCTCGATCGGCCTGTTCCAGCAGCAGGACTCGTGGGGAACGAGAGAGGCCCGTCTGGACCCGTACACGTCTGCCGCGGTGTTCTACCGCGCGATGGCCGAGCGCGTGCCCGACCGCGCCGCACTGGAGCCCACCCTCGTCGCCCACCGCACGCAGGTGAATCAGGACCCCTCTCACTACGCCCGCTTCTGGGACCGCGCGGTGCGCGTCGTCGCAGCCGTCAGCGGCGCGCCTCTCGGAGGCGACAGCACCGACGGCATCCCGCAGTGCCCCGTCTCGTGAGTCGGCCTGCACCGTGAGGGATGCCGGGAGCCGCGGCATCCCCTATCCGTAGAAGAGCTTCTCGAAGACCCGACGCGCGCGGCGCGTGGTGCCGAGATAGTCCTCCTCGACACGTGTGGCAGAGCGGGGCGGGTACTCCAGGAGCCGCCCGATGCCGTCGAGCTTGTTGCGGTCGACGGGCAGCACGTCGCTCGTCTGACCCGACAGCAGCGTGTTCGCGGAACGGAGGCGGCTCGCCAGGCGCCACGCCTCGGCCAGCCGGTCGGCGGCGTTCGCCGGAAGGAGTCCCGCGTCGACGGCCGCGCGGAGCGCGTCGAGCGTCGAGGTGGTCCGCATCGCCGGAACGTCATGGGCGTGCTGCAGCTGCAGCAGCTGGACGAGCCACTCGACGTCGCTCAGCGAGCCGGGGCCGAGCTTGAGGTGCCGGGACGGATCGACGCCCTGCGGCAGGCGCTCGCTCTCGACGCGCGCCTTGATGCGCTTGATCTCGCGAACGGCGGTGAGGTCGACCTGCTCGGGGTAGCGCACCTGATCTGCCAGCTGCATGAAGTCGTGGATGAGCTTGACACTGCCCGCGACCCCGCGCGCCCGCAGCAGGGCCTGTGCCTCCCACGACAGGGCCCACCGCCGGTAGTACTCCGCGTAGGCGTCGAGCGATCGCGCGAGGGGGCCGTTGCGGCCCTCGGGGCGGAGATCGGCGTCGAGTTCGAGCGGAACCCGGTGATCCTCGGAGTGGGTGCGCAGCCCGGCGACGAGCTTGAGCGCCAGCTCGTGCGCGCGCTGCGGGTCGATGCCGTTCGCGCGGTAGACGTACATGACGTCGGCATCCGATCCGAAACCGAGTTCGGCACCGCCGAACCGGCCCATCGCGATCACGGAGAAGTCGAGGGCGGCGTCCTCCGGCGGCACGATGTCGCGTCGCACCGCGCGAAGGGTCGCCTGGATGGTCACCTCGGTGATCGTGGTGAGCGCCTCGGCGACCTCCTCGATCGTCACGGCGCCGAGGATCGCCGCCAGTGCGAGCCGCAGCTGCTCGCGTCGGCGCAGCGCCCGGACCGCGCGCATCGCCTCGACGACCGTCGCGTGGCGCGTCTGGATGGCGCGCGCCTCCTCCTGCAGTGCGCGGCCCGACCGCGGACGCAGCAGGTCGGGATCGTCGAGCCAAGCCGCCGACTCGGGGATCCACTCCATGAGCTCGCCCACGTAGCGCGAGCCCGACAGCACGCGCGACAGGCTCTCGGCGGCGCCGGACGAGTCGCGGAGCATCCGCAGGAACCAGTGGGTGTCGCCCAGCCGCTCGCTGAGGCGGCGGAACGCGAGCAGGCCGTAATCCGGGTCCACGCCGTCCGCGAACCACCGGATCATGACCGGCATGAGGTGGCGCTGGATCGTCGCCTTGCGGCTCAGGCCGCTCGTGAGGGCCGCGATGTGCCGCAGCGCGCCCGCGGGGTCCGCGAAGCCGATCGCCGCGAGCCGATCGTGCGCCTGCGCGGTCGACAGCACGCGCTCGTCGGCGGGGAGCGCGGCCACCGCCGACAGCAGCGGACGGTAGAACAGGCGCACGTGGATGTCGCGCACCTCGCGCTTGACCGACTCCCACAGGTCCCACACGCCCTGGCCGGTGTCGGCCAGCGCGCTGGCCCGGGCGAGCACGCGCAGGTCGTCGGGGCGCTCGGGCATCAGGTGGGTGCGCCGCAGGTGCCGCAGCTGCACGCGGTGCTCGAGAAGGCGCAGCACGCGGTAATCGCGCGAGAACGCGGATGCCTCGGTCCGGCCGATGTACCCCTCCGCGACGAGGGCGTCGAGGGCTGCCAGAGTGCCTCGCTGGCGGATGCGGTCGTCCGACAGGCCGTGCACGAGCTGCAGCAGCTGAACGGTGAACTCGATGTCGCGGATGCCGCCCGGCCCGAGCTTCAGCTGGTACGGGACATCGCTCGCGGGGATGTGCTCGGTGACCCGCTCGCGCATGCGCTGCACGCTGTCGACGAAGTTCTCGCGGGCCGCACTCGTCCACACCTTCGGCTGCACGGCTGCGATGTACTGCGCCGCGACGACCGGGTCGCCCGCGATGGGGCGTGCCTTGAGCAGCGCCTGGAACTCCCAGCTCTTCGCCCAGCGCTCGTAGTACGCCACGTGAGAGTCGACGGTGCGCACGAGCGCGCCCTGCTTGCCCTCGGGCCGGAGGTTGGCGTCGACCTCCCACAGCGGCGGCTCGATCTCGACGCCGGAGATCCCGCGCATGGTCTGCACCGCCAGACGCGTGGCGATGTCGACGATGCGGCTCTCGCCGATCTCCGCCACGGCCGTCTCCGACCCGCCGGCGACGAAGATGACGTCGACGTCGCTGACGTAGTTGAGTTCCCGCGCGCCCGTCTTGCCCATCCCGATGACGGCGAGGCCGGTCTCGGCGACCTGTTCGCGCGGGAAGAGCCCCGCGCCGGCCGCACCGCCCGACACGCGCGTGCGGGCGACCGCGAGGGATGCCTCCAGCGCCGCCCCCGCGGCATCCGCGAGCCGGGCCGACACGGCGGCGATCTCGTCCACCGGGGAGGGGCTCAGCAGGTCGAACGCCGCGATGCGTGCGAGCAGGCGCCGGTAGCGCACCCGCAGCGCGACCCATGCGCTCTCGCCGCCGTCTGCGGCGAACCCGTCGACCGCGCCGACCGCCTCCAGCAGCGATGCCCGCAGCTCGTCCTCGGTGGGCAGCCGCTCGCCGGCGTGGACGAGTTCGTCGAGCTCGGCCGGGTGCCGGGCGAAGAACTCGCCGAAGCCCGACGACGCACCCAGCAGCGCCCAGAGCGCCCGCCACGCGCTCCGGTGACGGTGCGCGCGCCGCACAGCCTGGTCGTCGCGGCGTGCCAGCTTGGTGACCGCGTGCAGCGCCTCGTCGGGATCGGCTGCCATCGCGGCGTGCTCCAGCACGTCTTCGCGCGGGATGCCGGTCAGCCCGGCGAGCTCGTCGAGCAGCTGCTCGGCGTCACCGAGCCGGCTGAAGCCGACGCGCGCGAGCGGGGTGAGGGAGCTCGGCCGATCGCTCGCAGACATGCGTCAGGCGGTCTCAGAGCAGCTCGAGGTTGCTCTTGAGCTCGAACGCCGTGACCTGCGACCGGTACTCCTGCCACTCGCGCCGCTTGTTGAGGAGGACGTGGTTGAAGACCTGCTCCCCCAGCGTCTCAGCGACCAGCTCGGACTCCTCCATGTACTCCAGCGCGTGGTCCAGGCTGGCCGGCAGCGGCGCGTAGCCGAGCGCACGACGCTCGGCATCGGTGAGCGACCACACGTTGTCTTCGGCCTCGGTCGGGAGCTCGTACTCCTCCTCGATGCCCTTCAGGCCGGCTGCGAGCATGAGCGCGTAGGCGAGGTACGGGTTGGCGGCGGAGTCCAGCGCCCGGTACTCGACGCGCGAGGACTGCCCCTTGCTCGGCTTGTACAGCGGCACGCGCACCAACGCGGAGCGGTTGTTGTGGCCCCAGCAGATGAAGCTCGGCGCCTCGTCGCCGCCCCACAGTCGCTTGTACGAGTTGACGAACTGGTTCGTGACGGCCGAGATCTCGTTCGCGTGGCGCAGCAGGCCCGCGATGAACTGACGACCGACCTTCGACAGCTGGTACTGCGCGCCCTCTTCGTAGAACGCGTTGACGTCGCCCTCGAACAGCGACATGTGGGTGTGCATTCCGCTGCCGGGCTTGCCGGTCAGCGGCTTCGGCATGAACGTCGCGTAGACGCCCTGCTCGATCGCCACCTCCTTGATGACCGTGCGGAACGTCATGATGTTGTCGGCCGTGGTCAGTGCATCGGCGTATCGGAGGTCGATCTCGTTCTGGCCGGGGCCGCCCTCGTGGTGGCTGTACTCGACCGAGATGCCGAGGTCTTCGAGCATGCGCACCGAGCGACGACGGAAGTCGTGCGCCGTTCCCCCGGGCACGTTGTCGAAGTAGCCGGCGGAGTCGACGGGCTCGGGGCCGTCGGTGCCGAACGAGGACGACTTCAGGAGGTAGAACTCGATCTCGGGGTGCGTGTAGAACGTGAACCCCGCGTCGGCGGCCTTCGCGAGAGTGCGCTTGAGCACATGCCGGGGGTCTGCGACCGCAGGCTGCCCGTCGGGCGTGGTGATGTCGCAGAACATGCGTGCGGTCGGGTCGATCTCACCGCGCCAGGGCAGGATCTGGAACGTCGTCGGGTCGGGGTGCGCCAGCAGGTCCGACTCGTACGACCGCGTGAGGCCCTCGATGGCAGAGCCGTCGAAGCCCAGTCCCTCGGCGAAGGCGCCTTCGACCTCGGCCGGCGCGATCGCGACCGACTTGAGCGTGCCGATCACGTCTGTGAACCACAGGCGGACGAACTTGACGCCTCGTTCCTCGATGGTCCTCAGAACGAAGTCACGCTGCTTGTCCATCGCGTCCTCTCCGGTGCCCGATCCGGCCCGCTCGTCCGGATGAGTCGGGTCGAAGCCAGACTACTGGTCGGCGTCGGACTCGTCCGACACAGGGGTGCTCCCCCATGAGTCTTCGCGGGACTCCTCGTCCGCCCACGCGCGCGAGCGCTCGCGGATGACCTCGGGCGCCTTCGCTGCCTCCTCAGGCGTGTCGAACGGGCCGGCACGGTCGGGCGCGGGCGATTCGAAGCCCTTCTCGACCTCGCCGGTCTTGAGGTTGTACCAGTACTTCTCGCTGCCGTCCGTCATCGTGTGCTCCTCGGATCGCGGGGGCTGGTCGTTTCACGACGATCCTACTGAGAGGCGCTCCGGTTGGACGGCGCGTCCTGGATAGGCTGAGGGCATGGCATCTGACGCGGCACGCGCCGTCGGCGTGGACATCGGCGGCACCGGCATCAAGGCGGGCATCGTGGACCTCGAGAGGGGCGAGCTGATCAGCGACCGGGTCAAGGTCGCCACCCCCGCGGGGGCCCACCCGCCGGACGTGCTCACCGCCGTGCGCGAGGTCCTCTCGATCCTCGGGGTCGCTGACGACGCCTCGGTGCCGCTCGGCGTCGCCTTCCCCGCCATCATCAAGCACGGGCGCACCCTGTCGGCGGCGAACGTCTCCGATCAGTGGATCGGGTTCGAGGCCGAGAAGTTCTTCGAGGACGGCCTGGGCCGCGACATCCACTTCGCCAACGACGCCGACGTCGCCGGTGTGGCCGAGGTGCGCTATGGCGCGGCGAAGGACCAGCCGGGCCTCACGATCCTCACGACCCTCGGTACGGGCATCGGCTCGGCACTGCTGTACGACGGCGTGCTCGTGCCCAACTCCGAGCTCGGACACGTGAAGCGCGCCAAGCACGGCGGCGATGCCGAGTCGTACGCGGCCTACTCGGCGATGGAACGTCACAGCCTGTCGTGGGAGAAGTGGGCCAAGCGGCTGCAGTGGTACTACAGCCACATCGAATTCCTGTTCAGCCCCGACCTGTTCGTCGTCGGCGGCGGCGTGTCCAAGCACGCCGACCAGTTCCTCCACCTGCTGGACCTGAACACGCCGATCGTTCCGGCGGTGCACCGCAACAACGCGGGCATCATCGGCGCGGCGGCGCTCGCGCGCGACTGATCCACCCGCCGTCCGGCGGGGCTGAGAGGCGAATGGGCCGGCCTGTACGCCGGGTTCTGTCCGGGGGCTGACGCCCCGTGGACGGTCATCTCTCTCGGCGACACGTTGCCGTGCCGCTCCAGCGGCCTACCCGGGGACTCGGCGAGCCGCGTCGTCATCCCCTGTCTGGCCTTGCTCCGGGCGAGGTTTGCCGTGCGAGTCGTGTCACCACGACCCCGGTGGTCTCTTACACCACCCTTTCACCCTTACCCCGGCCGAGGCCGAGGCGGTCTGCTCTCTGTGGCACTGTCTCGCGGATCGCTCCGGGTGGGTGTTACCCACCGCCCTGCCCTGTGGAGCCCGGACGTTCCTCGGCGCGGGAGACCCGCGACGCGACCGTCCAGCCGACCCATTCGCGTCGGCGAGTCTATCGGGATGCGCTGGGTGCCCGCTCCGCGTCAGTCCTTCAGCGCGGTCTCGGCGATGCGCACATCGAGCCGGAAATCGAGCGGGAACCCGCCGAACAGCAGGCGGCCGGCGGATGCCGCGGCCTCGACGACGGCCTGGGCGGCGGCATCCGCATGCTCCTCGGGAGTGTGGACGATCACCTCGTCGTGCAGGAAGAACGCGAGGTGCGGCTGCCGCGCGAACACCGGGCCCGACCGCGCCGCCGACTTCTCGGGGTCGACGGGGGCCATCGCGGCCAGGCGCGTGCGCAGGTCCGCGAGCCACGCGAGCGCCCACTCGGCCGCCGTGCCCTGCACCACGAAGTTGCGGGTGAATCGGCCCCGGTCGCGCGCCCAGCGCTTGGCGCGCGTCTCGTCGGCTCCGGATGCCTCCGCCTCGGTCGCGCGTGACTGCAGCGCCGACCAGTCCGAGGACGGGGGCGGGGAGCTGCGGCCGAGCCACGTCGAGACGACGCCGCCGTCCTCGCCGGTGCGTGCTGCCTCGTCCACGAGACCCATCGCGCGCGGATACGCTCGGCGCAGCCGTGGCACGAGACGCCCCGACTCCCCCGTCGTGGCGCCGTACATGGCTCCCAGGATCGCGATCTTCGCCTCCTGGCGCGAGGCGACGGCGCCGCTCTCGACGATGCCGGCATAGAGGTCGCGTCCGCGGGCCGCGTCGGCGAGGGCGGTGTCGCCCGACATCGCGGCCAGCACGCGCGGCTCCAGCTGCGCGACGTCGGCGACGACGAGCCGCCAGCCGGGGTCGGCGCGGACCGCCTCGCGCAGCTGGCGCGGAAGCTGCAGCGCGCCGCCGCCGGACGACGCCCAGCGGCCCGTCACGACCCCGCCCGGGATGTACACGGGCCGGAAGCGACCGTCCGCGACCCATTCCGCGAGCCAGGACCAGCCGTTCGCCGACAGCAGCCGCGAGAGCTTCTTGTACTCCAGCAACGGCTCGATGACGGGATGCCGCTGTTCGGCCAGTTCCCACCGGCTGGTCGATTCGACCAGCACGCCGACACGATGCAGGGAGCGCAGCAGCTTGGGCTGCGAATCGAGGCTGGCGCCCGGGTCGCCGAGGGCCTCACGAACCCGGGCGGCAGCCGCCGCCAGGCGGGCGGGCTGGCCGCCGGCCCGCGGACGCTCGCCCAGCGTCTCGACGAGGATCCGATCGTGCTCCGCCGCATCCCACGGCAGTCCCGCGGCGCGAAGCTCCGCCGCCACCAGGGCGCCGGCGGACTCCGCCGCCGTCAGCAGGCGGAGCCGGCCCGCGTCCTGTGCGCCCGCGATCGCCGCGCGCTGGCGGGCGAACTCGGCGTGCGCGGCGTCCACTCCGTCCGGCAGTCCCGGGCGCGCCGTGGCGCCCTCGAGCTCGAACAGGGCGGGGGCGGCATCGTCCGGGACGTGGGGTGCGGCATCCCATCCGCTCGCATCGCGGATCGGAGCATCGGGCTCGACGAGGGCGGAATCGCGCAGGATCGCATGGCTCAGGCGCAGGTCGTGGCAGCGTGCGACCCTCACGCCTTCGGCGAGGAGCGGCGCGTACCAGCGCGCGGTGTCGTTCCAGACCCACCGCGGCGCGTGCGCGGCTTCGAGGTCGGCGACCCACGACACGAGGTCGTTGTCGTCGAGTTCGAGGCGGCGGGTCTCGGACGCCGCGGCGTCGAGCAGGACTGCCGACGCACCTCGCGCAGCCCGACCCAGGACGATCCAGGCGGGTGCGTCAGCGGCGTCCACGGCGGGAGCGGGAGGTGCTCACAAGCCCGAGTCGACGTCGATGACGAGAATGCACCCGCACTCGGGGCAGTTCACCACGGCGTCGTCGGCGGCCTGGCGGAGGACCTGCAGGTCCGTGCCGGCCAGCACCATGTGGCAGCCTTCGCACGTGCGCGCGCGCAGGAAGGCCGCACCCGCGCTGCGGGTCGCGAGGCGGTCGTAGAGCGCCAGGAGATCGGCCGGAACGGTGCCGGCGACGGCGGCGCGGTCGCGCTCGGCGGCTTCGAACGCGGCGGTGGCCTCGGCCACCGCGCGCTTGCCGTCGGCGCTGAGCTCCGCGCCTTCGGCGTTCGTCGTCGCGATCAGCGCCTCCTGCTCCGCGACGGCCGCGTCGGCCGCCTCGAGCCGCTCCATGACCGCGAGCTCCGCATCTTCGAGATCGTCCTTGCGGCGCGCCAGCGAGGCGAGCTCGCTCTCGAGGCTCTGCGCCTCCTTGGGGTTCGTGGAGGCGGCCAGCCGATCGCTGTCGCGCGCGGCTCGCGCGTCGACGACGGCGACGTCGGATTCGATGCGCGACAGCTCGGTGCGGATGTCGTCGCGGGCGCCGAGGCGGACCGAGAGCTCCTGCGAGAGCTCCTGCCGGCGTCCCAGCAGCTCCTGCACGCGGGCAGCCTGCGGCGGGTTCTTGCGCGCGCGGTCTGCCTGTCGGATGCGGGCGTCGAGCTGGGCGACCTCGACGAGGCGGCGCTGGTCTGCATGGCTGGCGTTCACGCAACAAACCTACCGTGGGGCGTCGACGCCGAGAACGGCGAGGACTAGCATTCGACGACCGGCCCTTCCGACGACGAAAGGCACGAACGATGGGTGTTCTGCGTACGAAGTCCGTCGAGCAGTCGATCGCCGACACCGACGAACCGGAATTCCGACTCAAGAAGTCCCTGACGGCCCTGGACCTCACGGTCTTCGGCATCGGCGTCGTCATCGGAGCGGGCATCTTCACACTGACCGGCCGCGCCGCACACGAGGTGGCGGGGCCGGCGATCGTGATCAGCTTCGTGGTCGCAGCGATCGCTTGCACGCTCGCGGCCCTCTGCTACGCGGAGTTCGCCTCGACGGTGCCGGTGTCGGGATCGGCGTACACCTTCTCGTACTCCTCCCTCGGCGAGCTGTTCGCGTGGATCATCGGATGGGACCTGATCCTGGAGATGTTCCTCGGCGCGAGCGTCGTGGCGCAGGGCTGGAGCGCCTATCTCGGCACGCTGCTCGCCCAGCTCGGCATCCCGATCCCCGCAGAGATCGGGTACGGCGGCACGGTCGACCTCATGGCCATCCTGCTGGTGCTCGTGCTCGGCGGGCTCATGACGTTCGGCATCAAGGAATCGCTCCGGGTGAACCTCGTGCTGGTCGCCGTGAAGCTCTTCATCGTGCTGTTCGTGATCGTCGCGGGGCTGCTGTTCGTGAACCCCGCGAACTGGTCGCCCTTCATCCCCGATCCGGCGCCCCGCGAGGCCGCGACGGGCCTCAGCCAGCCGCTGCTCCAGTTCTTCTCCGGCATCGACCCGACGGCCTTCGGCGTCGGCGGCATCTTCGCCGGGGCCGCACTCGTCTTCTTCGCCTACATCGGGTTCGACGTGGTGGCGACCACCGCGGAGGAGACGCGCAACCCGCAGCGCGACCTGCCGATCGGCATCATCGCCTCGCTGGTGATCTGCACGCTGCTGTACTGCGCCGTGGCGCTCGTGGTGACCGGCATGGTGCCCTACCAGGACCTCGACCCGGCAGCCGCGCTCGCGAACGCGTTCGCGTTCCACGGCGCGACGTGGATGGCGACGCTCATCTCGGCCGGCGCGGTCGCGGGCCTCACCACCGTCGTGCTGACGCTGCTGATCGGCGCGACACGCATCATCTTCGCGATGTCGCGGGACGCGCTGCTGCCGGTGGGGCTCGCGAAGGTGCACCCGCGCCGCCGCACGCCGTGGGTCATCTCGATCATCGTGACCGTGATCGTCGCGATCGTCGCGGGATTCACGCCGGTCGGTCTCCTGGAGGAGATGGTCAACATCGGCACGCTGTCGGCCTTCGTGCTCGTCTCGGTCGGCGTGATCGTGCTGCGCCGGCGGCGGCCCGACCTGCACCGCAGCTTCCGCGTGCCCCTGAACCCGTGGCTGCCGGGGCTGTCAGCAGCGATCTGCATCTACCTCATGCTCAACCTGACGGTCGAGACATGGCTGCGCTTCCTGGTGTGGCTCGTGATCGGCTTCGTGATCTACTTCGCGTATTCGCACCGGCACTCGCGCATCGGACAGCCCGGCTACGAGGAGTTCGCGCTCCCCCACGTCGTGTCGCACCAGCGCGAAGGAGACGAGGAGCGCGGGTGAGCGGCATCCACTGATCGTGACGGTGGGCCCTGCCGGGATCGAACCGACGACATCCACGGTGTAAACGTGGCGCTCTACCAGCTGAGCTAAAGGCCCTCGCCGTCAGTCTACGAGGTGCGTCCGCACGCTCTCGAACTCGCTAGGCTGGCAGGTGGTGCGTTGTGGCGGGCTGACAAAGCCCGCCCCGCTCCGGTAGCGATTCCCTGGCACGATCTGCCAGACGACGAAAGGTCATCTGTGACTGTCAACGATCAGGATCCGTACTCGCAGGACCCCCTCGACAGCGATCCCGACGAGACCTCCGAGTGGCAGGAATCCCTGCAGCAGCTCGTGCAGGCCAAGGGCCACGGTCGCGGCCGGGAGATCATGCTGAGTCTGCTGCAGACCTCGCACGAGCTCCAGCTGAACGTGCCGCAGGTCCCCACCACGGACTACATCAACACCATCGCCCCCGAGAACGAGCCCGAGTTCCCCGGCGACGAGGAGCTCGAGCGCCGATACCGCCGCTGGATCCGCTGGAACGCGGCCATCACGGTGCACCGCGCACAGCGCCCCGGCATCGGCGTCGGCGGCCACATCTCGACGTACGCCTCCTCGGCCTCGCTCTACGAGGTGGGCTTCAACCACTTCTTCCGTGGCCTGGACGACCCCACCGGCGGCGACCAGATCTTCATCCAGGGCCACGCGTCGCCCGGCATCTACGCGCGCTCCTTCCTCGAGGGGCGACTGTCCGAGACGCAGCTCGACGGCTTCCGGCAGGAGAAGTCGAAGGCGCCGGACGCGCTGCCTTCGTACCCTCACCCGCGGCTGATGCCCGACTACTGGCAGTTCCCGACCGTGTCGATGGGCCTCGGCCCGATCAACGCGATCTACCAGGCGATGTCGAACAAGTACCTCACCAACCGCGGCATCAAGGACCTCTCGGACTCGCACGTGTGGGCGTTCCTCGGCGACGGCGAGATGGACGAGGTCGAGAGCCGCGGTCAGCTGCAGGTCGCAGCAAACGAGGGCCTCGACAACCTGACGTTCGTCGTGAACTGCAACCTGCAGCGGCTCGACGGCCCGGTGCGCGGCAACGGCAAGATCATCCAGGAGCTGGAGAGCTACTTCCGCGGCGCCGGCTGGAACGTCATCAAGGTCGTCTGGGGCTCGGGCTGGGACGAGCTGCTCTCGAAGGACGTCGACGGCGCGCTCGTCCACCTCATGAACACGACCCCGGACGGCGACTTCCAGACGTACCGGGCCGAGGACGGCGCGTTCATCCGCGAGCACTTCTTCGGACGTGACGAGCGCACGGCCGCTCTGGTCAAGGACTGGTCGGACGACGACATCTGGGGCAAGCTGCGTCGCGGCGGCCTGGACTACCGCAAGGTGTACGCCGCCTACAAGTCCGCGGTCGAGCACAAGGGGCAGCCGACCGTCATCCTGGCCAAGACGATCAAGGGCTACGGCCTCGGCCACCACTTCGAGGGGCGCAACGCGACGCACCAGATGAAGAAGATGACGCTCGAGGACCTGAAGCACTTCCGCGACTCGATGCGCATCCCGATCTCGGACGCACAGCTCGAAGAGAACCCGTACCTCCCGCCGTACTACAACCCCGGTGCGCAGGACGAGACGATCCAGTACATGCTGGACCGCCGCCGCGGCCTCGGCGGCTTCCTGCCGGAGCGTCGCAGCCACCACGTCGGCCTTCAGCTGCCCGGCGACGACGCCTACGCGCTGCCGAAGAAGGGCTCGGGCACGCAGGAGATCGCCACGACGATGGCGTTCGTCCGACTGCTGAAGGACCTCCTGCGGGCGAAGGACTTCGGTCACCGCATCGTGCCGATCATCCCCGACGAGGCACGCACGTTCGGCATGGACGCGTACTTCCCGACGGCGAAGATCTACAACCCGCACGGCCAGAACTACACGTCGGTCGACCGCGAGCTGCTGCTGGCGTACAAGGAGAGCCCGCAGGGGCAGATCGTCCACGTCGGCATCAACGAGGCCGGAGCCGTCGCCGCGTTCACCGCGGCGGGCACCTCGTACGCCACGCACGGCGAGCCGCTCATCCCGGTGTACGTGTTCTACTCGATGTTCGGGTTCCAGCGCACCGGTGACGCGCAGTGGGCCGCCGGCGACCAGATGGCGCGCGGCTTCATCATCGGCGCCACCGCCGGTCGCACGACGCTCACCGGCGAAGGCCTGCAGCACGCCGACGGCCACTCGCCGCTGCTGGCGTCGACCAACCCCGCCACCGTGTCGTACGACCCGGCGTACGGCTACGAGATCGCCCACATCGTGCGCGCCGGCCTCGACCGCATGTACGGCGGCAACCACCCCGACCCCAACGTCATGTACTACCTCACGGTGTACAACGAGCCGCTCGTGCAGCCGGCCGAGCCGGCCGATGTGGACGTCGACGGCATCCTGCGCGGCATCCACCGCATCTCGGTCGCCGAGGGCGAGGGTCCGCGTGCGCAGATCTTCGCGTCGGGCGTGGGTGTGCCGTGGGCGCTGGAGGCGCAGCAGCTGCTGCGGGAGGACTGGGGCGTGCAGGCCGCCGTGTGGTCGGTGACCTCGTGGGCGGAGCTCCGCCGCGACGGCCTGGCCGCCGACGAGCACAACTTCCTCCACCCCGGCGAGGAGCCGCGCACGGCGTACCTGACCGAGAAGCTGAAGGATGCCGCCGGTCCCGTGGTCGCCGTCAGCGACTACATGCACGCGGTTCAGGACCAGATCCGCCCGTGGGTGCCGAACCGCTTCGCGACGCTGGGTGCCGACGGCTTCGGCTTCTCGGACACGCGGGCCGCGGCGCGCCGGTTCTTCAAGATCGACGGTCCGTCGGTCGTGGTCCGCACTCTCCAGGCCCTGGCCGACGAGGGCGCGGTGGACCGCAGCCTCGCCGCGCAGGCGATCGAGAAGTACCGCCTGCACGACGTGACCGCCGGCACGAGCGGGAACGCGGGCGGCGAGAGCTGATCCGCGGATGGGCAAGCCTGTCGAGGTGATGGACAAGACCGAGACGCTCGCGTGGCTGCGGCGCATCTCGGGCGACATCGCGACCGTCACCATCAAGCGCCTCGAAGACACGCTGCCCTGGTATGCCGAGATGCCACCGGCCCGACGGTCCGCCGTCGGGCTGGTGGCCCAGGCCGGCATCACCTCGTTCATCCAGTGGTACGACGATCCCGGCTCGACGCCGTGGATCGCCTCCGACATCTTCGCGGCGGCCCCTCGGGAGCTGCTGCGCAGCGTCAGCCTGCAGCAGACGCTGCAGCTCATCCGGGTGACCGTCGAGGTCACCGAGGAGCGCGTCGCCGGCAAGGGCGAGCACCTGCGCGAAGCGATCCTGCTGTACTCGCGCGAAGTCGCCTTCGCGGCCGCCGACGTGTACGCGCGCGCCGCCGAGGCGCGGGGGCTCTGGGACGCGCGCCTGGAGGCGCTCGTCGTCGACTCCATCCTGACCGGCGAGGCCGACGAAGAGCTGCCGAGCCGCATCGCCGCCCTCGGGTGGCACGGTCATGGCGAGGTCGCGGTGCTCGTGGGCACGACTCCGGCACAGTTCGACGTCGACCAGCTGCGCCGCACCGCGCGCAAACTCGACGTCGACGTGCTGATCGGTGTCCAGGGTTCGCGACTCGTGCTCGTCCTCGGGCGTGCCGAGCCGCCTGCGGGGACGGACGACATCGTCGCCGAACTGCCGTTCGGCGAGATCGCGAAGCGGCTGGAACCCGGCTTCGGTGCGGGGTACCTCGTGCTGGGCCCGACGGTGCCGGCACTGGTCGACGCGAGCCAGAGCGCCCGGGCGGCGCTGGCCGGCTTCGCCGTCGCGCGGGCCTGGCGGCACGCGCCGCGCCCCGTGGAGGCGGACGACCTGCTGCCCGAGCGCGCCCTGGCGGGTGACCCGCTCGCCAAGCTCACCCTCGTCGAGCGCATCTACCGCCCGCTGCAGTCCCACAGCGCGGACCTCGTCTCGACGCTGTGGGCCTACCTCGACAACGGTCGTTCGCTGGAGGCGACGGCACGCGAGCTGTTCGTCCACCCGAACACGGTGCGTTACCGCCTGAAGCGCGTGTCCGAGGTGATCGGGTGGGATGCGACGGGTCCGCGCGAGGCGCTCATCCTGCAGACCGCGCTCGTCCTCGGATCCATCGGGCCGGATGCCACCCGCCGGCGTCCTGCGGCCGCCCGGCGCGGCCCGCTCTGACGTACGCGCCCACGGCAGTGTGGGACGCGCACAAAGCTCCTCGGAATTCTTGTGACGGTGTCGCCAGAACGCGCGTCGTGATCCTTGGCAGGATGGAACGGTGCGTATCGCTGTCTTCCCGGGGCAGGGCTCTCAGTCCCCCGGCTTCCTGACTCCCTGGCTCGAGCTCGACGGCACCGCCGATCGGCTGGCGCAGTACTCCGAGTGGTCGGGCGTCGACCTGGTCGCCGCCGGCACCGAGTGGGACGCCGACCGCATCCGCGACACCCAGGTGGCGCAGCCGCTCATCGTCGCTGCCAGCCTGCTGTCGTGGAACGCGATCCCCGACCGCTCGGGCATCGCCGGTGTCGCCGGTCACTCCGTCGGCGAGTTCGCCGCCGCAGCGGCCGCCGGCATCCTCAGCGAGCAGGCGGCGCTGACGCTCGTCGGCATCCGCGGTCGCGCCATGGCGGAGGCGGCCGCGGCCGCCGAGACCGGCATGAGCGCCGTGATCGGCGGCGACGAGGCGGCCGTGCTCGCGCGCCTGGCCGAGCTGGGCCTGTCTCCGGCCAACTACAACGGAGGCGGACAACTCGTCGTGGCGGGAGCGGTCGAGGCACTGCGCGCCCTCGCCGCCGAGCCGGTCGCCGGTACGCGCGTCATTCCGCTGCAGGTCGCGGGAGCCTTCCACACGCAGTACATGGCTCCGGCCGTCGAGACGCTCCGCGCCGCGGCAGCCGAGGTCGCGGCATCCGACCCCTCCATCACCATCTGGACCAACCGCGACGGTTCGGCCGTCGCCTCGGGCGCCGCGTTCGTGGAACTGCTCGTGGCCCAGGTCGCCTCCCCGGTGCGCTGCGACCTGTGCATGGCGTCTTTCGCGGATGCCGGTGTGTCGGGCATCGTGGAGCTGTCGCCGGCGGGGACGCTGGTCGGGCTCGCGAAGCGTGCGCTGCGCGGGACCCCGGCCGTCGCCGTCAAGACACCCGACGACCTGGAGGCCGCCGCAGCGCTGGTGGCCGTCGACGCCTGACCCGGAGAGAAGCATGACCCCCACCCTCGTCCAGCCCACCGGGCCCGCCCACACCCGCATCTACGCCTACGGCGCCGCGCGCGGTGAGATCGCGGTCCCCAACGAGGACCTCATCGGTCCGATCGACTCCAGCGACGAGTGGATCCGTCAGCGCACCGGCATCGTCACGCGCATGCGCGCGGTGCCCGAGACCGACGCGATCGACCTCGCGACGGATGCCGCACGCGAGGCCATCGAGCGCTCCGGGGTGGACCCGAGCCAGGTGGACGCCGTGATCGTCGCCACGATCAGCAACCCGAAGCAGACGCCGTCGGTGTCGGCGATCGTCGCCGACCGCGTGGGCGCCAACCCGGCAGCGGCCTACGACCTCAACGCCGCGTGTGCCGGCTTCGCGTACGGCATCGCGCAGGCCGACGCCCTGATCCGCGCGGGCGCCGCGCATTACGCCGTCGTGATCGGCACCGAGAAGCTCAGTGACATCGTCGACCCGACCGACCGGAGCATCTCGTTCCTGCTCGGCGACGGCGCGGGCGCCGCCGTCGTGGGGCCGAGCGACACCCCGGGCATCGGCCCGACCGTGTGGGGCTCGGACGGCTCGAAGGCCGACGCCGTCGGCATGAACCACACCCTCACCGAGTTCCGCGACGGCGCCGCGCCGTGGCCGACGCTCCGCCAGGAGGGCCCGACCGTGTTCCGGTGGGCGGTGTGGGAGATGGTGAAGGTCGCCCGCCAGGCGCTCGAGGAGGCCGGCGTCGAGGCATCCGATCTCGCCGCGTTCGTCCCCCACCAGGCCAACATGCGCATCGTCGACGAGTTCGCGAAGCAGCTGAAGCTGCCGGAGAGCGTCGTCATCGCCCGCGACATCGAGACGACGGGCAACACGTCGGCGGCCTCGATCCCGCTGGCCACGCATCGCCTGCTCGAGGAGCACCCCGAGCTCAGCGGCGGACTTGCGCTGCAGATCGGATTCGGCGCAGGACTGGTGTTCGGCGCCCAGGTCGTCGTCCTTCCCTGACCACGCGAGCCGCGACTCTAGACTGATTCCCGGCCCGTCCGGGCACCCGTACCCCTAACAAACAGGAGAATCCCATGGCATTCACCAACGACGAGGTCCTCGCCGGACTCGCCGAGCTCATCACCGACGAGACGGGCATCTCGGCCGACGAGGTCGCCCTCGAGAAGTCGTTCACCGACGACCTCGACATCGACTCGATCTCGATGATGACGATCGTCGTCAACGCCGAGGAGAAGTTCGGTGTGACGATCCCGGACGACGAGGTCAAGAACCTCAAGACGGTCGGCGACGCCGTCACCTTCATCACGTCCAACCAGGCGTAATCCCTCCGGTGGGGGCTGCGGCCCCCACCGGCATGAACCCCACGAGGATCTAGAACGACATGAGCAACTCCCGCATCGTCGTGACCGGCATCGGCGCTTCGTCGCCGCTGGGCGGCACGGCACCCGAGAGCTGGTCCGCGCTCCTGGACGGCGTCTCCGGCACCCGCACCCTCGAACACGACTGGGTCGAGCAGTATCAGCTGCCCGTCACCTTCGCGGCCGAGGCCAAGGTCCGCCCCGACACCGTGCTCGAGCGTCCCATCGCCAAGCGCCTCGACCCGTCCTCCCAGTTCGCGCTGGTCGCGGCGATGGAGGCGTGGGCGGATGCCGGCAGCCCCGAGGTCGAGCCCGAACGTCTGGGCGTCGACTTCGCGACCGGCATCGGCGGCGTCTGGACGCTCCTGGACGCGTGGGACACGCTGCGCGAGAAGGGCCCGCGTCGCGTCCTGCCGATGACGGTGCCGATGCTCATGCCCAACGCCGCGGCCGGCAACCTGTCGCTCCACTTCGGCGCGCGCGCCTACGCGCGCACCGTCGCGAGCGCGTGCGCATCGAGCACCGAGTCGATCGTGAACGCCGTCGAGCACATCCGCGCCGGCTACGCAGACGTCGTGATCGCGGGCGGAACCGAGTCGGCGATCCACCCGATCACGGTCGCGTCGTTCGCGTCGATGCAGGCGCTGTCCAAGCGCAACGACGACCCGGCCACCGCGTCGCGTCCGACGAGCATCGACCGTGACGGCTTCGTCATGGGCGAGGGCGCCGGTGCGCTCGTGCTCGAGACCGAGGAGCACGCCCGTGCCCGCGGTGCGAAGATCTACGCGGCCGTGGTGGGCGGCGGCGTCACCGCCGACTCGTACCACATCACGGCAAACGACCCCGAGGGGCTGGGTGCCGCTCGCGCCGTCGAGCTCGCGCTGAAGATGGCGGACGCCTCGCCCGGCGACGTCACCCACATCAACGCCCACGCGACCTCGACTCCCGTCGGCGACCCGAACGAATACAAGGCTCTCAAGGCCGTGTTCGGCGGTCGCATCGACGACATCATCGTGTCGGCCACGAAGGCGTCCACGGGGCACCTGCTCGGCGGCACCGGCGCGCTCGAGGCGATCTTCACCGTCCTCGCGCTGCGCGACCGGGTCGCTCCCCCGACGATCAACCTGACGACGCAGGACCCCGAGGTGCCCTTCCGCGTCTCGGGCACCCCGACGCCGCTCGGCGACGGGCAGCAGCTCGCGATCAGCAACTCCTTCGGCTTCGGCGGTCACAACGCCGTCGCCGCCTTCGCCTCGGTCTGAGGCATCCGGTCGCCGGCCAGATCCGTCGACCCGACATACACGACAGACGCCCCCGGGAACCCTTCGACAAGCTCAGGGTCCGGGGGCGTCTGTCGTGTCAGGCGGTGGTTCGCGGTCCCGCGACCCGGGATTCATGGCCTCCGAGCCTCGGTAGTGGCGCCTCGCGCCGCCTGCGTTCTGGGGAGGCGGTGCGTCAGCCCACCTTGTGGAGCCACACGACGGGCGCGTCGTCGCTGGCATGGCGGAACGGCT
Source organism: Microbacterium sp. NPDC058389 (assembly GCF_042722305.1). Classification (NCBI taxonomy): domain Bacteria; kingdom Bacillati; phylum Actinomycetota; class Actinomycetes; order Micrococcales; family Microbacteriaceae; genus Microbacterium; species Microbacterium sp. NPDC058389. The sequence continues at coordinate 449,514 of NZ_JBHXJQ010000001.1, read as the reverse complement.
CGAGCTCCTCGTCCCACGCGGAGCCGAGCGCGACCTGGAGTTCGCGGTTCAGCTCGAGCGGGTCGCTGCCGGAGATCTCCAGGGCGTACCGGATGCGGTCCTCGCCGATGACCACGTTGCCTGCGGTGTCGGTCTGGGCGTAGTGGATGCCGAGCCCCGGCGTGTGCAGCCATCGGCCGCCGTCGCTGCGCGGCGTGGGATCCTCGGTGACCTCGAAGCGCAGGTGCTCCCAGCCGCGGATGGCCGTCGCGAGTGCAGCGCCGGTGCCGGCCGAGCCTTCCCAGTAGAACTCCGAACGACGGCTGCCGGTCAGGACAGGCTGATCGGCCCAGTCGAAGTTCACTGCACGACCGAGTGCGCGGCCCACCGCCCACTCCAGGTGGGGGCACAACGCTCGTGGCGCAGAGTGGATGAAGATCACCCCGCGCGCCTGTGGTGTCGCCATGATCTCTCCGTTCGTCAGGTGCGTCTTCCCCTACGACCTGAGACGGTGTCACGGCTGTTGTTCGGTTGTGCTGCCGCCATTATCGCCGAGAGGGCGTGGGAATCACAAGACTGTGATTCCCACGCCCTCTCGGACCGGGGTGGAGGCTCAGGCCTCGCTCATCGCCTGGACCTCGGCCTTGCCCTTCGCGGCGTAGTACGCGGCGCGAGCCGCGTCGCGGCGGGTCTGCTCGGCCTGACCGGCGTCGAGAACGTCCTGTGCGACCTCGAACTGCGGTGCGGTCTTCACACCGTGGTACTTCTCGATGTAGGCGTCGAGCTCGGGGCCCGACTCCCACGACGTGATGAGGCAGTAGCGGGGCTCGGTGCCGTCGTGGTGCACCGCGTGCCACAGACGCTGCGTGTCGACGATGAGCTGGGCGCCGGCGGGCAGGGCCACGCGGTACTCGATGCTCGGGTCGGTGCGGTTCTCGCGCAGCACGAAGTAGCTGTTCTTGTCGTCGGTGAGGTTGAAGAAGCCACGCACGACCCAGCCGGTGCCGTCCGGGTTCAGACGGTTGTTGTCGTCCTGGTGCAGGTTGTACAGCGCGTCCGCGTACGAGTTCGGCTGCAGCTCGATGATGCGGCAGCGCCCGACGTTGGCGCCCGGCTCCTGCGCACGCTCGGTGAGCGTGGGTGCGAGGTCGGTCTGCGCGGGGATCCAGACGCCGTCCTTGTCGGTGCGCGGCGGCGTGTGGTTCCAGAAGCCGTTGCACTCGATCTCGCCCTTGGCCGAGGCCAGCGGCGCGAAGCGCGTGTCACCCGACGACTTCCAGTCGACGTACTCGATGTCGAGCCATTCCTTCGGGTCGATCTCCTTGCCGTAGGAGTCGAGCACCACGAAGCCGGTCTCGTCGAGAACGGCGGACTTGATGTAACCCATGACGAATCATGCCTTTCGGTCAGTGAGCCAGCACGTTTTAACAGGCTCAACTTAGGCAAGCCTACATCGGGGCCCTGAAGCGACCCGGATGGGCGGCCGTGAATAACCCGCGGCCGCCCGGCGACCGGCTCGGGCGCGTGCTCCCCTCCTAGACTGGAACGGCTATGGTCACTGCCACGAACGTCGACGCAACTGCTGTCAACACGGTCGGGTGGCTGTCAGCCGCGGACTGGACGATCGTCGTGCCGGTCTACCAGCGGCAGTACCGGTGGGACATCGGCGGGTGCGAGCAGCTCCTGGCCGACGTCCGCGCGGTGGCAGACCTCGACGACCGTCACATGCACTTCATCGGGTCCATCCTCTCGTCCGCCAGCGGCGAGGGGTCCGACGCGGAGCTGGTGCTGATCGACGGCCAGCAGCGGACGACGACGCTCATGCTCCTGGTCGCGGCGCTGCACCACACGGTGCGCGAGTCCGACCCCGCGCTGGCCGACGAGCTCCAGCGAGTGCTCGTGCACTCGCACGATGCGACGCGCACCAAGCTGCGGCCGCACCGGGCGTGGGCGTCGGTGTTCGAGCGCGTCGTGCTGGATCTCCCCCTTCCGCCCGGCGAGCAGCGGGACTCGCGGTTCGATGACAATTACGCGTTCTTCCGGAGCCAGATCAGCCCCGACGAGGCCGCACACGTCTGGCGGGGCCTGCAGAAGCTCGAGCACGTGGCGATCACCCTCGGCGCGGGGGCGAACGCCCAGCAGATCTTCGAGAGCCTCAATTCGACGGGTGAGCCGCTGCGCGATCACGAGCTCATCCACAACTACGTGCTGATGGGGCTCACCCACGCCGAGCAGCGCGAGATCGAGTCGGACTACTGGCAGCCCATCGAGCGCGACACCGGCGAAGCGATCGCCGAGTTCTGGCGCCAGTACCTCGTCATGCGGACGGGGCGTGAGGTGACCGTGGTCGGCGGCCGCGGCGTCTACGACGCGTTCCGCGCCGAGTTCCCGCGACTGGAGTTCGCCGACCTCATCGGGCACGCCGATGAGTGGCGGGCCTTCTCGCGCGTGTACCGCGTGCTGCTGCACCCGCAGGAGGCTCCGGATGCCGTCATCGCGCGTCAGCTGGAGTATCTGAGCACGTTCGGCACCGGCATGCACCCGCTCGTGATGCGGGCCTATCGCGACGTCGAGCTCGGCGTCTCCGAACCCGATGAGCTGGTCGAGACCCTGGAGATGGTCCAGTCGCTCCTCGCACGTCGTTCGGTGGTGGGCACCGGCACCGAGCGACTCGTCGCCCGTCTCTGCCGGGCGCGCGCAGAAGGCCGCGACGCGCTCGTCTCGGCGATCTCGCGGATCACTCCGTCGGACGAGCGCATCGCGGTGGCGCTGAAGTACTCCGAGCTCCCCCACGCGGCCTACATCCTCGGCCGGATCGCCGGCGTCGACGGGGCGACCGGGCTGGACGTGGAGCACATCTTCCCGCTGGCGCCCGGAGACGGCTGGTCGGGCGACGGCGTGCGCGAGTGGTCGGCCTACAGCGACGACGAGCAGAACAGCCATCGAGCCCTGGCGAAGACGATCGGAAACCTGACCGTCCTCGAAGAGGACCTCGCCTTCCGGGCCTTCGACCGGTCGTTCCCCGACAAGCAGGCTCTCTACGCCCGCAGCACGGTGCCGACCACCGCCGAGCTCGCCGAGCTTCCCACGTGGGGCACCGCCGCGATCGCGGAGCGGTCGACGCGGCTCACGGATCGCTTCGTCGAGGTCTGGCGCCGGCCCGGCGGCCCCGCGATCGACGACGACGGGCTCACTCCGATCCTCGACGCCGTCCGCCGGAGGGGCTGGCCCGCCGGATGGCACCGCGAGTGGTCCTATGTCGAGTACTGCGGCGAGCACTGGGAGGTGCCCGACGTGAAGTACCTCTTCAACCGCATCTTCAAGCGGCTGTGGGCGGATGCGCGTGAGGCCGTGGTCGCGTACAGCGCACGGCGCGGCGGGCCGGTGTACACGGCCCAGTCGTGGAACGGCCAGTGGGATCGCCTCGATGCGGAGCACTCGCTCTACATGGGGTGGGACTCCAGCTACATGCTGGCCGCCGTCCAGGGGGTGCTCGAAGAGGCGGGGCTGGCCCCCGAGGTCTTCGTCAAGTACTCGTACATCGGCTCCGCGATGTGAGAGAGGGAGTGGATGCCGCGATCCGCGGCATCCACTCCCTCGCTGTCGTTCCGCTCCTACTCGAACGCGACCGTCGCGTTCTCGTTGTTGAGCACGATCACCGGAGTGATCGACGGGTGGCCGGCAGCCTGGATCTTTTCGAGGTCGAAGCGCAGCAGCGGCGTGCCCGCCGTGACCTTCTGACCCTTCTCGACCAGCGTCTGGAAGCCGTCGCCCTTCATGCCCACCGTGTCGATGCCGACGTGGATGAGCAGCTCGGTGCCGTCCTCGAGGACGAGTGCGACCGCGTGGCTGCTGTCGAAGGTGGCGCCGATGGTGCCGTCGGCGGGCGCGACGACCGTGTCACCGGTCGGCTCGATCGCGACGCCCGGGCCCATGATCCCCTGGGCGAACGTGGGGTCGGGCACCTCCGAGAGCGGGACGACCTTGCCCTCGAGCGGCTGGCGCAGCGTGACAGTGGCCTTCGCGGTGTCGGTCAGCACAGCGGTGCTGCCGGCGGCTGCCTCGACGGCGGGCTCGGCGGTGGCGCCCTGCGGCGCCTCGGCCTGGCCCGTCATGATGGCCTCCATGGCGTCCTTCACGAACTGGACGTTGGTGCCGTAGACGACCTGCACCGAGGTACCCCCGGGCTTCATCGTGCCGGCGGCGCCGGCGCGCTTGAGAGCGGCGTCGTCGACCTTGCTGACGTCGGCGACCTCCAGCCTCAGGCGGGTGGCGCAGTTCTCCAGGTCGGTGATGTTCTCCTTGCCGCCGAGGGCCGTGAGGAAGCGGCCCGCCGTGACCAGGTACTTGTCGTCGCTCGACGACGTGTCGTACTCCGTACCCTGCGTGAGCGTGTCGTCGTCTTCACGACCAGGGGTCTTGAGGTTGAACCGCTTGATCAGGAAGTAGAACACGCCGAAGTAGACGAAGAACCAGAACACGCCCATGACCGGGATGAGCCACGGGTTCTGCGCCATCGGGTTCATCCAGCCGAGGACCAGGTCGATGAAGCCGGCAGAGAAGCCGAAGCCCATGCGCACCGGCAGGATCTGGCTGATCGCCATCGAGATGCCCGTGAAGATCGCGTGCACCACATACAGCAGCGGCGCGACGAACATGAACGCGAATTCGAGCGGCTCGGTGACGCCGACGAAGAACGACGAGATGGCGCCGGCGAGCAGGATGCCGTAGGCGATCTTCTTCTTCGTGGTCTTGGCCGTCAGGTACATGGCCAGGGCCGCGCCCGGGAGGCCGAACATCATGATCGGGAAGAAGCCCGTCATGTACTGGCCGGTCACGCCGTAGGTGCCTTCACCCGCGAGGAAGTTGTTCAGATCGTTGATGCCCGCGACGTCGAACCAGAACACCGAGTTGAGCGCATGGTGCAGGCCGACGGGGATCAGCAGTCGGTTCAGGAAGCCGTAGATGCCGGTGCCGAAGGGCCCGAGCGTCACGATCCACTCGCCGAACGTCACAAGACCGCCGTAGACCCACGGCCACACGAAGTACAGCACGATGGCGACGACCAGAGACACGGCGGCCGTGACGATCGCCACCGAGCGCTTCCCCGAGAAGAACGACAGTGCGTCGGGAAGCTTCGTGTCTTTGAACTTGTTGTAGCAGTACGCGCCGATGAGGCCGCAGATGATGCCGACGAAGACGTTCTGCACCTTGAGGAATGCCGGGTCGACCTCGTTCACGTCGGCGATGCCGGTGTAGAGGGCCACCGTCTCGGGCTTCAGGAGCGTCGTGACGGTGAGCCAGGACACGAGGCCCGCGAGCGCGGAGGTGCCGTCGGACTTGTTCGCCATGCCGATCGCGATGCCCACCGCGAACAGCAGCGCCATGTTGTCGAGGAGCGCGCCTCCGGCGGCCCCCAGGAACGCCGAGACGATGTTGTCTCCGGCCGCGGATTTGATCCAGTAAGAGATGCCGGCGAGGATCGCGGCGACCGGCAGCACAGCCACCGGGAGCATGATCGATCTGCCGAGCCTCTGCAAGAACTTCATTGTTGCCTCCGTCGAGGAGTCAGGGACAGGTTGCTGTCGATGACGCTACAGCCAATCCACCCGCCAAGTCAGTAGTTCTCCCTCCGAAAGTAAGGAGGGTGAACGAAATAGTGGCGACACAGACGACGAACGCCGCTGCTCGGGCGAGCAGCGGCGTTCGTGAGGGTAGGGCGGGTGGGACTTGAACCCACGATCGTCGGGTTATGAGCCCGCTGCCTTGACCAGCTTGGCCACCGCCCCGCGCGCGTGCGCGCACACGAGCCTACCGTCAGCGGTCGTCGTGGTCGCCGTTGCCGTCTCTGCCGGCGGCGCCCTTGTCGGCACGATCCTTGACGGGAGGCTCGGGCCACACCTTCGACACGGCTTCGGTGACCTTGATTGACCCGGTGCGCGGGTGGGCGGCATCCATCGATCCGCCGTGACTGCCCCGCTGGATCGGCAGCTCCTGACTGTCGCTCACGACCTGCGGATGATGGCGGGCCAGCTGGAACACGCCCCACACCGCGATCGCTCCCACGACGCCGAACGAGATGAACACCCACAGCGGTGCCCCCGCGGCCTCCTGCAGGATCGTGAGGCCGATGATGATGGCCACGATCGGGTCGACCACGGTGAGGCCCGCCACGACGAGGTCGGGCGGTCCGGAGGCGTACGCGCTCTGCACGAAGTACGCGCCCACGATCGCCGCCACGACGAGGGCGATGACGCAGACGAGCGTGAGCCAGTCGAACTCCTGGACCTTGATCCGTTCGATGACCACCTTGGCGAGCGTCGCGACGAAGCCGTACAGGACGCCGGCCGCGATGATGTAGAACAGCGCGCCGATGCGGGTCCGCAGCCAGATCCACAGGCCCGTGAACACGATCGCGACGACCGCCAGCAGCACCAGGATCGTGATGAGCTCGGCGTCGGAGACCGGCTTCTCGGTCGCGAACAGCGCGGCGATGGCCACGAACACGAAGATGCCGCCGACGCAGGCGCCGATCGCGATGAGCGAGCGCTTGGTCGGTTTGTGCCCGCTGATCTGGGCGTTGAGCAGCGTCGTGATGACCAGGGCGATCGCGCCCAGCGGCTGCACGACGATGAGCGGCGCGAACGCGAGAGCCGAGAGCTGGCAGACGATCGCGAGCCCCAGCATCAGCGTGCCGATCACCCACGAGGGGCGGGCGAGCAGCTTGAGCAGGTGGCTCGCCTGCAGCCCGCCGCTGCCTGACGACCCGGTGAGGCGCTCTACTTTGGTGACGCCGCGATGCTGGTACTGCGCACCGAACGACATGAACACCGCGCCGAGCAGGGCCAGCGGGATGCCGATGAGGATCCCGGGGTTCTGGAACGCGCCGACGAGCTGATCGCCGACGTCCCCGAGCTCATCCGCACTCCACACCACCCTTCGACCCTAGCCGGAGGCGCCGCTCGGTAGGCTCAAGGCGTGGCTGTTCTTCCGATTCGCATCATGGGCGACCCCGTCCTGCACTCCCCCGCGTCGCCCGTCGGCGAGATCACGGACGAGGTCCGGACGCTCGTGGCCGACATGTTCGAGACGATGGATGCCGCACCCGGCGTGGGCCTGGCGGCCCCGCAGGTGGGCGTGCCGCTGCGCATCTACACGTACACGTACGCCGACGACGACGGCAACCCGTGGCGCGGCGTGATCATCAACCCCGAACTGTGGATGCGTCCGGCCGAGCCGGGCGCGCCCGATCCCGACGAAGAGTCGGAAGGCTGCCTGTCGTTCCCCGGCGAGCGGTTCCCGCTCCGCCGGTCCGACGAGGTCCTCGTCACGGGCATGGACCTCGAGGGCGAGCCGGTGCACATCCAGGTCGACGGCTGGCGCGCACGCATCATGCAGCACGAGTTCGACCACCTCGACGGCATCCTGTACGTCGACCGTCTCGACGACGGCGATTGGAAGACCGTGCAGAAGATCGCGCGCAAGCGCGGCTGGGGCCGCCCCGGGAGCGCCTGGACGCCCGGCGTCGACGACCTCGAGGCCTGATCCCTCTTCCCCGGCCCATACCCGGTAGGGGTATGCCGTAGAGTGGTGCGCACGAGCGGCCGCGCGTGCCGCGCCTCGGGAGGAGAGTGGATGCCGCACCCCCACGTCCTCCCCCGCCCTCCACGCACCGGGCTCACGATGCGGCTGCTGCTGGCCGCCGCGCTCATCGCGGGACTCCTCGGCATGCACGTCCTGATGTCGCCGGGCGCGCACTCCGCGCACGCCTCGTCGCCGACCGCCATGGCCGACGCTCCACCGTCGTCGCACCACACGACGGCGGACGCCCGGTCCGTCCCGCTCGCCGCGGAGTCTCCGTGTGCGCCGTCGGGGTGCGCGGACGCCGTGCCGGCCTCGGACCCCGGTGTCTGGGCCGTCGTGTGCGTCCTGGCCCTGCTGCTCACGGCCCTCCTGGCCGCACGACCCGCCGGGTACTGGCGAGCGCCTCGGCGCGCACCCGTGCAGGTCGACGGTCGCCGCGTCACGGCGGAGCAGGTGTCGCGGCATCCCCCCTCTCTCATCGTCCTCTCCATCAGTCGGACCTGAATCGCCCTGCGCCCGGCACGCCCGGGCGAGGCACCGCCGCGCCGTCGCGCGGAATCAGACGACAACCGATCGAAGAGAGAAACGATGAACACCCGTACCCGCACGCTGCTCGCAGCGCTCCCCCTCGTCGCCGCGCTGGGACTCGCCGGCTGCGCCGGCGCCGCCCGTGACGCCGGCGACATGCCCGGGATGGACCACGGCTCCGGCAGCCACACCGCGTCCGCCGCGGGGTCGACAGACGCTGACGTCATGTTCGTGACGATGATGATCCCGCACCACGAGCAGGCCGTCGAGATGGCCGACATCGTGCTCACGAAGGACGACGTCGACCCGCGCGTCGTCGCGATCGCCGAGCGCATCCAGGCGGCGCAGGGGCCGGAGATCGAGCGCATGCAGGGCTGGCTCGAGGACTGGGGCGTCGACCCCGGGACCGGCGCCGGCGGCATGGACCACGGCGACGGCATGATGACCGAGGACGACATGACCGCTCTGGAGGACGCGGACGGCGCAACAGCAGGCCGCCTGTTCCTCGAGCAGATGGTCGTGCACCACGAAGGCGCGGTCCAGATGGCGCAGGCCGCGCTCGACGACGCGGCGGATGTGGACGTGCGCGCGCTCGCCCAGCAGGTGATCGACGACCAGACGGCCGAGATCGCCGAGATGCAGCAGCTGGCCGGCAGCCTGTGAGCGGAGGGGCCGGGACGCGCCTGCGCGCTGTCCCGGCCCCGACGGCCCGTCAGCCTCCGAGCCCCGTCACGAGGTTGATCACCGTGGCGAGGATGACGGCGCCGAAGAGGTACGCCAGCAGCGTCTGGGCCACCACCGTCCGGCGGATCGCGTTGACCGTGACGTTGGTGTCTGCGACCTGGTAGGTCATGCCGAGGCCGACGGAGAAGTAGGCGAAGTCGCTGTAGTCCGGATCCTCGTCCTGGTTGAACACGATGCCCCCGACCGGCGGGGTGTAATACATGTGGGCGTAGCGGAGCAGGTAGTCCACCTGGATCAGCCCCCACGACGCGGCGACGGCGATCACCGAGATGCCCGCGAGCAGGAACGAGAGCAGCTCGCCGGCATGCCGCGCCTGGAACAGCACGACGGCGACCGCGCCCAGGCTCGCGATGCTCCCGATCAGCGCGATGAGCCGCGTCAGCCGGCGGCTCGGGTCCTCGACGGTCGCGTGGGCGCGTGTCTGCGCGGCATCCATCCGCCACACGAACGGCAGCACGAAGAGGATGCTCGTCAGCGACAGCGCGGCCCACCCGGCGAGCAGACCGGCCGCGAGGCCGAGGAACGGGGCGACGAGGACGCCGGCGACCACCCCGACGGCGAGCGAGGAGACGCCCCGGGTGAGGATCGCCGGGCGAGGACGGGTCATGCCCGCATCATGACACCGGGACGCCGGCCCGACCCGTCACGCTGCGGGCGCGTCGGCGCGTCGGTTCTGCCGCTCGACCCAGCGCCGCAGCTCGGCGTCCGCCCCGGGCGGCGCCTGGGCGATCACGTTCATCCCTTGGCGCACGAGATGCGTGCCCACGCGCACCGGACCCCACACCCTCGCGGTCGACAGCGCGCCGGTATCGACGTCGCGGACCTGGATCTGCGTCGTGTCCGATGCCGAACGGCGGCGTGCCTTCCCGGCGACGTGCTGCACGACGAGCACCGGGAGCCCATGCGCCGAGGCCGTCGCGAGGACCGTGTCGAGGTCGTGGGCAGCCCACTGCCGGCGGATGCCGCGGACGGTGACGAGGGCGACGATCACGACCACGATCGTCGCGAGCCCGGTGGGAACGAGCCACAGGCTCACGAGGGCGAGCAACGCGGACCAGAGCAGGTTGCCGCGGAAGGCGAGAAGGATCGCCGCGACTGAGGGCACGAGCGCGAGGAAGAGCCACGGAGCCGGGGCGGAGACGGGGAACATCCAGGGCTCGTGGCCGAGCAGGACCATGAGACAGACCCACGCGACGACACCGAGATACACCGCCAGGGCCGTCAGCAACGGCACGGAGCGGTAGATGGGCCGCGGCGCGGGAACGGATCCCTCGACCGCGACCGGCGGCGCGGACTTCGCTCGACCCGGCATGACACCCCTCGAAGAACTGGTCCGAGAATGAAGAAAGCCCCGGGGGTGGAGCCCCGAGGCCTTCGCTCCCCCACTTGGACTCGAACCAAGAACCTATCGGTTAACAGCCGATTGCTCTGCCAATTGAGCTATGGAGGAATGTTCCGCACTCTCGTGCGGGCAACCAGTCCATACTAGCAAAGCTCAACCCATGCTCATGACCATCGGCGGCATGATCACGATCCGACAAGGCGGCGATCCGCGTCCGCGCTCGGAGTCCACAGGAGGTCGTGCGTACCGTGCCCGTACGCGACCGGGTGCCCCGCGCGCAGCACCAGGACGTCGGCGTCCAGCTCCTTCACGACGTCGGGCTCGTTGGTGACCACGAGCGCAGCCATGCCGAGCTCGTGGCGGCGTCGCAGGATCGCGTCCCGCGCGGCTTTCCGCACCTCGACGTCCATGTTCGCGAACGGCTCGTCGGCGATCAGCACCCGCGGCTGCAGCACCAGCGCCCGCGCGAAGGCGACCCGCTGGCGCATGCCGGCGCTGAGCTCGTACGGATACTTCGCCGAGGCGCCGAGCGGCAGCATCATCTCGTCGAGCAGCGACGCGATCCGCACCGCGAGGCCGCGCGGACTCACCCGGCGGTCGCGGCTCGTGATCGGCTCGCCGATGACCTCGGCCACGGTCAGGCGCGCCGGCAGATGGGCCCCTGCCGACTGCGGCAGGTACCCGGCGTAGTACGTCAGGTAGCGGTGGGCGCGTCCCGGACGCCGCACCGGGATCCCCTCCACCGTGCCGTCCCCGCCGACGACTGCGAGGCCGTTCTCGTCGGAACCCGCGAGCACGGCGGCCAGCGACGACTTGCCGGAGCCCGTCGGGCCCATCACCGCGAGCGTGCCGCCGTGCGGCACGCGGAAGGTCACACCGTCCACGACGCGCTGCGCCGGCCCGCCTCGTCCTGCCCGGGCGATCGACAGGTCCGAGCAGTCGATCGCCATCTCTGCATCTCGTCGGCGAGCCATCCCCTCATCCTGCCCTGCGGCGCGCGGACGCACCACCCGACAGTCCGGATCGACGGTCGACGGCGATCGGAGAGGAACGGTTCAGGAGCCCTCGTCGGCGATCGTCTGCCTCCGGGCGTCGAGCTCGCGCAGGCGCAGGCGGATGCCGCGTCCCTCCTCGGAGTCGGCCGGCACCCGCTGGATCGCGCCGAGCATCTCGGCCTTCTCTCGATCGAGTCCCCGCAGCACCAGCCGGCGGAGGAGATCGCTCGCGGACGCCACGGCAGCGTCGTCGTCGAGCGCCGGGAAGTTGCCGGCGAGCAGCTCGGCCGCGAGTGACCGGTAAGGCTCGCGCACGGTGGCGACGGCATCCACCGACCATCCGGGTCGCTGCATCGTCCCGGCCGCGGCGAACACGGCCACGCGCACAGCCTCCAGCGGCGGGAGGCGCAACGGCAGCTCGAGCGCCCGAGTGACGAGGGTGGGGTCCATGCGGTGGCCGAACTGCAGCACCCCCATGAGCGCGTCGCGCTCGAGGGCGGCCTCGGGGGTGCGAGGCAGCGTCGCCAGCGTGACGCGCAGCGATGCGTCGTCGGCGGACTCGGGGACGGCGTCGGACGGCGCCGGATCGCGGCGGCGGTCGTCGCGTGCACCGCCGCGGCCGGCGCGCTCGACCTCGCGGCGGACGTCCTCGGTGTCCATGCCCAGGCGCCGGGCGAGCACGCGGACGTACTCGGGCTGCAGCAGCGGGTCGCGCAGCTCTCCGACGACCGGGGCGGCCGTGCGCAGCGCCCCCACGCGCCCTTCGACGCTCGCGAGGTCGAAGCCGCCGATGCGCTGGTCGAGCACGAACTCGACCATCGGCACCTTGGTCTCCAGCAGCGCCCGCACCGCGCCGTCGCCGCGCGCGAGACGAAGGTCGCAGGGGTCGAGGCCCTCAGGGCCCGTGGCCACGTACGTCTGCGCGTTGAAGCGCTTGGCGTCGGCGAACGCCCGCAGCGCGGCCTTCTGCCCGGCCGCGTCGGGGTCGAACGTGAAGACGACCTCGCCGGCGGTGGAGTCGTCGCCCATGACGCGTCGCAGCACGGTGATGTGGTCGGCGCCGAAGGCTGTGCCGCACGTCGCGATCGCGGTGGTGATGCCCGCAAGATGGCAGGCCATCACGTCCGTGTAGCCCTCGACGACCACCACGCGGTGCTCGCGCGAGATGTCGCGCTTGGCGAGGTCGAGGCCGTAGAGGACGTTGGTCTTCTTGTAGAGCGTCGTCTCGGGCGTGTTGAGGTACTTGGGCCCGTTGTCGTCGTCGTAGAGCTTGCGGGCGCCGAACCCGATCACCTGACCGGTGACGTCGCGGATCGGCCACACGACGCGCCCACGGAACCGGTCGTACACCCCGCGCTGGCCCTGCGACACGAGTCCCGCCGACGAGAGCTCCTCGTCGGTGAAGCCCTGCGCGCGCAGCGCCTTCGTCATGCCCTCCCAGCCCTTCGGGGCGTAGCCGACGCCGAAGTGCCCGGCGGCGCCCGCGTCGAACCCGCGCTGGCCGAGGAACCGGCGTGCCGTGTCGGCCTCCGGCGTCATGAGCTGGGCCCGGAAGAACTCCGCGGCCGCGGAGTTGGCGGCGAACAGGCGCGCGCGCCCGGTGTGCTCGGGGGCGGCGCCGCCGTCCTCGTAGTGCAGCGCGTAGCCGATGCGTCCCGCAAGCCGTTCCACGGCCTCGGTGAACGTCACGTGGTCCATCGCGCGCAGGAACGAGTACACGTCGCCCGACTCGCCGCAGCCGAAGCAGTGGTAGAAGCCGGCCTGCGGACGCACGTTGAAGCTCGGGCTGCGCTCGTCATGGAACGGGCACAGCCCCTTGAGGGACCCGACCCCGGCGGACTTGAGGGCGACCCGCTCGCCGATGATGTCGGCGATGTTGGTGCGCGCCTTGACCTCGTCGACGTCGGCCTGCCGGATGCGTCCCGCCATCAGCGGTCTCCGTACGATGCCGCGTGCGGGTGGGCGGGCGCGTCCATCGGACGCGCGCCGGGCGCCCAGACGCCGACGGATGCCGCGTCCACGGGCGCGACGAGCGAGCCGTGCCACGCGATGGCGAGCTGGTCGGTGAGGCTCGCGACCTGGTCCACGACGACGCGACGGCGGGAGGCATCCGATCCGGCTGCGGCGAAGTCCTGCGCGTGGATCGCGTCGAGCGCCTCAGGATGCTCCCACAGCGCGGTCGCCAGGCGCTTCAGCAGGCGCCGTTGCTCCTTGTAGAGGTCCTTGCGGCCCTCGATGGAGACGACGGCCGCACCGATGATGCCCTTGAGCACCGCCATCTCGGCCTCCACGATGCGCGGCACGATCAGGTGCCCCCGATAGCGTGTCAGCACCGCGAGGTCGTAGGACTCGCGCGTGGCGGTCGTCGCGGCACGGGCGAACCGGCCGATCAGGTCGGACGTGAGGTTCTTCAGACGGGCGAGCGCCGCGCGCGTCCCGTCGAACGAGTCGATCCACTCAGGCATGCGCGTGAGCCGGAACAGCGCGTCGTCCAGCTCGTCGCGCGCGAAGTCGAAGCCGACCCACGACTGGATGGCGGTCAGCAGCGCCTCGTGCTCGCGCGGGTCGACCAGGCGCTCGGGGTCGAGGTAACCGTTGACGATGGCGTCCTCGAAGTCGTGCACCGAGTACGCGATGTCGTCCGAGAGGTCCATGACCTCGGCCTCGATGCAGCGCACCCGTCCGGGGGCGTCTGCGCGCAGCCAGCGGAACACGTCCTCGTCCTCGGGGTACACGCCGAACTTGAGACGTCCCCCCGGATCCGGGAGCGGGTGATCGGCCGTCCAGGGGTACTTGCACGAGGCGTCGAGGCTCGCGCGCGTGAGGTTGAGCCCGAAGCTGCGGCCCTCAGCATCGATCACCTTCGGCTCCAGGCGGGTGAGGATGCGCAGCGTCTGCGCGTTGCCCTCGAAGCCGCCGAAGTCCTCTGCCCATTCGTTGAGCGCCCGTTCGCCGTTGTGGCCGAACGGCGGGTGGCCGAGGTCGTGGCTCAGGCACGCGGTGTCGACGACGTCCGCGGCCAGGTGCAGCGCGGTGGCCAGCTCACGACCGACCTGCGCCACCTCGAGCGAGTGCGTCAGCCGGTTGCGGGCGAAGTCGGCCGGACTCGCCGGGCTCAGCACCTGCGTCTTGGCGGCCAGACGCCGCAGTGCGGCCGAGTGCAGCACGCGGGCGCGGTCGCGCGCGAAGTCGTCGCGCTGCGAGCGGTGGCGTTCGGCGTGGAACCGTGCGGCATCCGCGTCGTCGTACCCGAGAGGCCGTTCCGACGCGCCCGCCTCGTCACCCGCCACTGTGGTCGAGTTCCGCTTCGGCGAGGGCGATGGATGCCTCGGCCCCGAGCTCCCGGGAGTTCAGCCAGCCGTCGGGCAGGGCGGGGCGCTTCGGCGTGCCTGCGCGTCCGCGCTGGCCCTCGGCTGCGGCGCCCGGGTAGGGCGCGTCGAGGTCGAGCGTCGCGAGCAGGTCGTCGATCTCGGCGAGCGACGACGCCGTCGCGAGACTGGCGCGCAGCTCGCCGCCGACCGGGTAGCCCTTGAAGTACCAGGCGACGTGCTTGCGGATGTCGCGGCACCCGCGACCCTCGTCGTCGAAGAACTCGACGAGCAGCTCGGCGTGACGACGGAACGCGTCGGCGACGAAGCCGAGCGTGGCATCCACGGGCTCGGCCGGCGCGGCTCCCGGGCCGCCCAGACCGCGCGCGAGGTCGCCGAACAGCCACGGTCGTCCGAGGCAGCCGCGGCCCACCACGACGCCGTCGCAGCCGGTCTCGGCCATCATGCGCGCGGCGTCCTCGGCCGACCAGATGTCGCCGTTGCCCAGCACGGGGACGCTCGTGACGGTCTCCTTGAGCTTCGTGATGGCGGACCAGTCGGCGTTGCCGGAGTAGAACTCCGACGCCGTGCGGGCGTGCAGGGCGACGGCGGCGACGCCGGCGTCCTCCGCGATGCGCCCGGCGTCGAGGTACGTCAGGTGGTCGCCGTCGATGCCCTTGCGCATCTTGACGGTCAGGGGGATGTCACCGGCCGCGCGCGCAGCCCTCGTGACGATCTCACGGAACAGCCCGAGCTTCCAGGGCAGCGCCGCTCCCCCACCCTTGCGGGTGACCTTGGGGACGGGGCAGCCGAAGTTCAGGTCGATGTGGTCGGCACGGTCCTCCTCGACGAGGAGGCGCACGGCGGCCTCGGTGGTCGCGGGATCGACGCCGTACAGCTGGATGGAGCGGGGCGTCTCGGACTCGTGGTGCGTGATCAGCCGCATCGTGGTGGCGTTGCGCTCCACGAGGGCCCGGGTCGTGATCATCTCGCTCACGTAGAGCCCGGCGCCGTACTCGCGGCACAGACGACGGAAGGCGGTGTTGGTGATGCCCGCCATCGGCGCGAGCACCACGGGGGCGTCGAGTTCGATGGGCCCGATGCGCAGCGTGGGCGCGGGGGCGATGGCAGTCGTCACGAGTCCATTCTCTTACAGGAATCCGACGCTTGGCTGTACGCGACGGCTTAGCCTGGGGATATGACCGAGGCCACCACGACCGACCTGCGCCAGATCCCCTTCCAGACCGCCGACGGCGGAACCGCGACGCTCGCCGACTACGGCGACCAGGTGCTGCTCGTGGTGAATGTCGCGTCCAAGTGCGGACTCACCCCGCAGTACGAGCAGCTCGAGGAGCTGCAGCGGGCGTATGCCGACCGCGGATTCACCGTCCTGGGCTTCCCGTGCAACCAGTTCATGGGCCAGGAGCCCGGGTCGATGGACGAGATCCTCGAGTACTGCTCGGTCACATGGGGTGTGACGTTCCCGGTCTTCGACAAGGTCAAGGTCAACGGCGGAGGCGCCGCGCCCCTGTACAAGGCGCTCAAGAAGTCGAGGGACGCCGAGGGCGGTCGCGGGCCGGTGCTCTGGAACTTCGAGAAGTTCGTGCTCACGCCGGAGGGCGGTATCCACCGCTTCCGTCCGAACGTGAAGCCCGACGACCCCGCGATCGTCGAGGTCATCGAGTCGAACCTCCCGCGCTGACACACACGTGCGAACGGCCCGTCACGATCGATCGTGGCGGGCCGTCGTCGTGAGGGGCGGACTCAGGCGTCGATCTCCGCGGGCTCGCGGTGCTCCGCCCACACCTGGCGCACGATCTGCGCGAACGCGTCGGCCGGCTGCGCACCCGAGACACCGTACTTGCCGTCGATCACGAAGAACGGCACGCCGTTGATCCCGTAGGCGGCGGCCTGCGCCTGGTCGGCGCGGACGGCATCCAGGTAGCGACCGCTCTGCAGCGCGACGCGCGCCGCGTCGGCGTCCAGGCCGGCGTCCGCGGCGAGCGCGACGAGCTCGTCCTCGCGGCCGAGGTGACGGCCCTCGGTGAAGTAGGCGGCCATGAGGCGCTCCGCGAGCTCGTGCTGGCGACCCTGCTCCTTCGCGAAGTGGAGCAGCTCGTGCGCCTTCACCGTGTTGGTGTGCTTGAGGAGGTCGAAGCGGTACTCCAGGCCGGCGTCGGCGGCGACGCCGGTGACGCGCTCGAGCATCTGCTGCACCTGCTCGCGCTGCATGCCCTTGTGCGAGGCCAGGAAGTCGAGCTCATCGCCCTCGAAGTCCACGGGGGTGTCGGGAGAGAGCTCGAACGAGTGGAAGGTCACCTCGACGGCGGGGGCGTCCTCATCGGTGGATGCCGCGGCCAGGCCGTTCTCGAGGTTGCGCTTGCCGATGTAGCACCACGGGCAGGCGATGTCGCTCCACACGTCGATCTTGATGGCGTCTGTCATGTGGTGGACAACCCCGGGTGGTGCGCCTCGTATTCCATCGACCGCCGGGCGAGCACCGCCGCGAGGAAGAAGCACACCGCGCCGAGGAACGTGCCGAGGTTCACCCAGTGGAGGTCGTAGATCGTCCCGGACGCCGGAACCACGTAGGCGCCGACCGCGGAGAACCCGAACGCGACGGAGCCCGCCATGTTCAGCCACGTGCCGTGGGCGGTGCGGGCGTCCGGATCCCACAGCTCGTGCCGGCGTCGCGCAGCCACGAGCGCGAGGACGCTCGCCACGAGGAACGCGGCCGAGCCCCAGGCGTCCGGCGTCCAGCCCGTCGACGGCGTCGAGGTCGACCGGATGGCGCCGATCAGGACGGCGGCGGTGCTCACGTTGAACAGCAGCGTGCCGACGAACTGGACCGCCGCCGACCACCAGTCGGCGAAGTCCGCGGGCGACGAGGAGCGTCTCGGCGGTCGGCGGCCGCTCAGAGCGAGCTGGATGAAGCCGCCCAGGGTGAAGAACACCGACCCCGCGAAGAAGGTCGCCGCGTCCCATACGGCTCCGACGGCGTCCACATACCAGGGCACGACGCCGACGGCGAAGAGGACGGATCCGACGGCGAAGCCCCACGACTCGCGTCGCAGCCGCATGATCCGGGTCCGCGGCGGCCGCGGGGGCCGCTCGTGGTGCGTGCTCACCGTGCTCCCCGGTCTCGACGTGCTACTCAGTGGTGGAACGACCCGGCCTCTGCCTCACTCATCGGCACGGTGATGGGGTGCTTGTCGAAGTGCTCGATCGCGGCACGGTAGTCGTCCATGAGGAGGGATGCCTCGTCCCGGCCGAACCCGACGCGCACGAGGATCCGCTGGATCGCGAGGTCCTCGCGGTGCGCGGGCATCGTATAGGCCGGCACCTGCCAGCCACGGGCGCGCAGCCGGTCCGCGAGGTCGAAGAGGGTGAACGGGTGCTCCACATCCTCCTTCAGCTTCCACGACACCGCGGGGATCCCCGACAGCGGGCTTCCGTCGTTGATGATGTCGAAGTGCTCGAGCTTGCCGATCTCATCCGCGAGGAACATGGCGGTGTCGTAGCAGGCCTGGTGGACCTTGCGGTAGCCCTCCCGTCCGAGCCGCACGAAGTTGTAGTACTGCGCCACGATCTGCCCGCCCGGGCGGGAGAAGTTCAGGGCGAACGTGGGCATGTTGCCGCCGAGGTAGTTCACGTCGAAGATCAGCTCGTCGGGGAGATCCTCGGCGTCGCGCCAGACGATCCAGCCCACGCCGAGCGGCGCCAGCCCGAACTTGTGGCCTGACGTGTTGATCGACTTCACTCGTGGCAGCCGGAAGTCCCACACGATCTCGGGCGCGGTGAACGGCGCGAGGAAGCCGCCGCTGGCGCCGTCGACATGGATCGGGATGTCCAGACCGGTCTCGGCCTGATGCGCGTCAAGGGCGTCGCTCACGGCCTGCACCGGCTCGTACCCGCCGGTGAACGTGACGCCCAGCGTCGGGACCACCCCGATCGTGTTCTCGTCGACGCGCTTCATCACCTGCTCGGGCGTCATGAGGAACCGGTCGCCCTCCATCGGGATCTCGCGCAGTTCGACGTCCCAGTAGCGGGCGAACTTGTGCCAGCACACCTGCACCGGACCCGTGATGATGTTCGGCTTGTCGGTGGGCAGCCCCGCCGCGCGACGCCGTGCCCGCCAGTTCCACAGCAGTGCCATGCCGCCGAGCATCGCCGCCTCACTGGAGCCCGTCGTCGACGTGCCCAGGGTGTTCGCGGCATCCGGCGAGTTCCAGAGGTCCGCGAGGATGTGCACGCAGCGCTCTTCGATCGCGGCCGTCTGCGGGTACTCGTCCTTGTCGACCATGTTCTTGTCGAGCGTCTCGGCCATGATGAGGAGGACCTCGGGCTCGAGCCAGGTCTGGCAGAACGTCGCGAGGTTCTGGCGGGAGTTGCCGTCCATCATCAGCTCGTCCGAGATCACGCGGTACGCGTGCCGCGGCAGCTGCTCCCTCTCGGGAATCCGGTACTTCGGCAATGAGCCCGACAGATCTCCCGACGAGTAGATCTCGTCGAGCATCTCGTCCCGGATCGAATCGCGCTTGTGCAGCATGCCGCCACCCCCCAGTCAGGCCGCGCCCCGCACGCGACAGCCCCGATGGTAGCCCCGTTCGGCGCGCCTGCCCAGGGTCGCCCTCGCAGCGGAGGGGCGCGGACCGGGCGTCAGGCCGGGGTCGCGCCGGGGGTGTCGACGGCGCCTCCGAAGCGGCGGTCGCGCCCGAGGTACACGTCGATGCCGTGCCACAGGTCTGCGCGCGTGAAGTCCGGCCACAGCGTGTCGAGGAACACGAACTCGGCGTAGGCCGACTCCCACAGCAGGAAGTTCGATGTGCGCTGCTCGCCGCTGGAGCGCAGGAACAGGTCGACGTCGGGCATCCCGGGCCGGTAGAGGCGACGCTGGATGAGCTTCTCCGAGACCGCCGACGGCTTGAGCCTCCCGGCCGCGACGTCGTCGGCGATCGACCGCATGGCGTCCACGAGCTCGACGCGCCCGCCGTAGTTCACGCACATCGTGAGCGTCAGCACGTCGTTGCCGGCGGTGAGCCGCTCGGCGAACTGCAGCTCCTTGATGACCGAGCCCCACAGGCGCGGCTTGCGCCCGGCCCATTGGATGCGCACGCCCCACTCATTGAGCTGATCGCGCCGGCGGTGCAGCACGTCGCGGTTGTACCCCATGAGGAAGCGCACCTCGTCGGGCGAGCGCGACCAGTTCTCGGTCGAGAACGCGTACACCGACAGGTGCTTCACGCCCGCCTGGATCGCTCCGGCCACGACGTCGAGCAGCGCCGCCTCGCCGGCCTTGTGCCCCTCGATGCGGGTGAGGCCGCGGCGGTTCGCCCAGCGCCCGTTGCCGTCCATCACGATCGCGACGTGATTCGGCACGGAGCCCTTCGGGTACTCCGGCGGGTAGAGGCCGGTCCAGTCGAGCGGGCGATACGGCACCGCGTCGCGATGCGTGTAGGGCTTGGGTGTCACCTGGGGCCTTCCGGTGGAGCTGCCGAGACGTGCGAGAGCGAGCGGATGCCGCGTTCCAGATGCCATTGGGCGTACGCGGCGATGAGACCGGATGCGGCCGCCGTCGAGCCCGGGGAGGCGGCATCCACTGCGTCCCACTCCCCCGCCATCAGCGACTGCAGGAGCGACACCGTGGCTGCGTCCACGCGCGCCGCGCCGACCGGCGCGCAGTCGCGGCAGACGATGCCGCCCTGCTGTGCGACGAACGTGTCGTGCGGCCCGGTGCGTCCACAGCGGGCGCACTCGCCGAGGCCCGGAGCCCAGCCCGACAGCGCCATGGCTCGCAGGAGGTAGGAGTCCAGCACGCTGCGCGCGGCATGCTCGCCGCGCGAGAGTGCACGCAGGCCGCCCACGAGCAGCAGATACTGCTGGGGCGTCGCCTCGGCCTCGTTGAGCCGGTCGGCCGCCTCGACCATAGCGTGAGCCGACGTGTAGCGGTCGTAGTGGGCCACGATGTCGGCGCCGTACGAGCCGAGCGACTCGGCCTGCTGCACGATGTCGAGCGAACGGCCCTGGTACAGCTGCACATCCGCGACCATGAAGGGCTCCAGTCGTGAGCCGAAGCGTGACGTCGTGCGCCGCACGCCCTTCGCGACGGCGCGCACCTTGCCGTGACGACGGCTGAGCATCGTCACGATCCTGTCGGCCTCCCCCAGCTTGTGGGTGCGCAGGACCACGACTTCATCGCGGTAGGTGGGCACGCATCAATTATCGTCGCGTCGCCCCGCTCCCGGGCGCCGCGCACCGCGAGAATGGAGAGGTGAACGAGCCGGTCTTCGTGATTCCGCTGTGGGCGGATCTCATCGCAGTGGGCCTCGGCGGCATCCAGGGCGCGCTGTTCGCCTCGGGCTTCCGAGGTCAGCAGCGCCTCGACATGCTCGGCGTCGCCATCATCGGCATCGTCGTCGGCATGGGCGGCGGACTCATCCGCGATCTGCTGCTCAACGTCACCCCGACCACGCTGCAGAGCAACTGGTACCTGCTGACGGCGGGAGGTGCGGCGCTGTTCGGGATGCTGCTGGCCGGACTCTTCCAGCGCCTCAACGCCGTGATCGTCGGCCTCGACGCGCTCGTCATCGGCATGTTCGGCGCGTTCGGCACGAGCAAGGCGATCGTGCTGGGACTGCCGCTGATCCCTGCCGTGTTCGTCGGTGTCTGCGCGGCCGTCGGCGGCGGCATCCTGCGCGACATGATCATGGGTCTTCCCGTCGCGATCATGCACGTCGGGTCGCTCTACGCCGTGGCCGCGGCCGTCGGCTGCCTGGTCCTGGCGGTCGCCGAACTGCTCGGCGTGAACGTCGTCGTCGCCGCGGTGATCGGGATCGCGGTCACCACCGTCATCCGCCTGCTGGCGGTGATCTTCGACATCTCGCTGCCCGAGCAGCGCGCGCTCTACCGGCGCAAGGTGGCGGTGGAGACCTCGGCGATCCCGATCGTCAAGCACTGAGGCATCCGCTCACGGTCGCGCACCGGCGCAGCCGAGACCCGGCTCCGGGCGAACACCGACGGGTGCACGCGGGGATCGCCCGCGCACACCCGTCGACGGTCAGCGTTCAGACGCCCGCGAGGGCTTCTGAGCGCTCCCGCGTACGGATGGCGCGGTTCACCCCCGACACGATCGCCTTGAGCGATGCGGTCGAGATGTCTGAGTCGATGCCGACGCCCCACAGGCGTTCGCCGTCGACCTGGAGTTCGATGTAGGCGGCCGCCTGGGCGTCGCCGCCGGCGCTGAGCGCGTGCTCGACGTAGTCGTACAGCGTCACCTCGAAGCCCTGCGCGCGCACGATCTCGAGGAACGCCGCGACCGGGCCGTTGCCGCGGCCCGACGCCTCATGCCGCTCGTCGCCGTCGCGCAGCGTGATGTCGAGCGCGACATCGCCCGACAGGTCGCTGCGGGTGCTGGTGGCCAGCAGCTCGAAGCGGCCCCAGCGCTCGTCGGCGACCTCCGAGGGCAGGTACTCGTCGGTGAAGATCTTCCAGATCTGGTCGCTCGTGATCTCGCCGCCCTCGGCGTCGGTCTTCGCCTGCACGACGCCGGAGAAGTCGATCTGCAGCTTGCGCGGCAGGTCGAGCGAGTGGTCGGTCTTCAGCAGGTAGGCGACGCCGCCCTTGCCGGACTGCGAGTTGACGCGGATGACGGCCTCGTACGAGCGGCCCAGGTCCTTCGGGTCGATCGGCAGGTACGGCACGGCCCATTCGATCTCGTCGACGGTGACGCCGGCCTCGGCCGCGCGCGCCTCCATCGCCTCGAAACCCTTCTTGATGGCGTCCTGGTGCGAGCCGCTGAACGCGGTGAACACCAGGTCGCCGGCCCACGGGCTGCGCTCGTGGACAGGCAGCTGGTTGCAGTACTCGACGGTGCGCTTGACCTGGTCGACGTCGCTGAAGTCGATCTGCGGGTCGATGCCCTGGGTCAGCAGGTTGATGCCGAGCGCCACCAGGTCGACGTTGCCCGTCCGCTCGCCATTGCCGAACAGACACCCTTCGATGCGGTCCGCGCCGGCCATGTAGCCGAGCTCGGCCGCGGCGATCGCGGTGCCGCGGTCGTTGTGCGGGTGCAGCGACAGGATGACGTTCTCGCGGTGGGCCAGACGACGGCTCATCCACTCGATCGAGTCGGCGTACACGTTCGGTGTGGCCATCTCGACCGTCGCAGGCAGGTTGATGATGACCTTGCGCTCCGGCGTCGGCTCGAAGATCTCGATCACCTGATTGCAGACGTCCAGCGCGAACTCGAGCTCCGTACCGGTGTAGCTCTCGGGCGAGTACTCGTAGAAAACCTTGGTCTCGGGGATGCGCTTCTCGAACTCGCGGCACAGTCGCGCGCCCTCGAGGGCGATGTCGATGATGCCCTGCTCGTCGGTGCGGAAGACGACCTCGCGCTGCAGCACGCTGGTCGAGTTGTACAGGTGGACGATCGCCTGCTTCGCGCCCGCGATCGACTCGTACGTGCGCTCGATGAGGTGCTCGCGCGCCTGCGTCAGCACCTGGATCGTGACGTCGTCGGGGATCAGGTCCTCTTCGATCAGCTGGCGCACGAAGTCGAAGTCCGTCTGGCTCGCCGACGGGAACCCGACCTCGATCTCCTTGTAGCCCATCTGCACGAGCAGGTCGAACATGATGCGCTTGCGCTCGGGGCTCATCGGGTCGATGAGCGCCTGGTTGCCGTCCCGCAGGTCGACGGCGCACCAGCGCGGTGCGGTCGTGATCCGCTGGTCGGGCCACGTGCGGTCGGGCAGATCCACCCGGATCTGCTCGTGGAACGGCCGGTACTTGTGGATCGGCATGCCCGAAGGCTTCTGGGTGTTCTCCATGATTTCGTCGCTTCTCTTGTCGGCGGCGCCCGAGGGGCGGTCAATGCCTGATGGTGCGGGCCAACAAGAAGCTCCGCGACGAGGAAGGCCCTAGAACGAGGTCTCGTCGCGGCGGCTAAGAAGGAGGAGCCCGCCGAAGCGCATGCAGCCAGGCTACACCCGCGATCGCCACGAGCGCGAACCGGATGGCGCGGGATGCCGTGCTCCGAGGCTGTGAGACGATCCGCGCCGCGCCGACACCAGCACAGTATGAGACGTCTTCGTCGACCGCTCGGCATCGTCGCCGCCGGTGCCCTCGTCCTGCTCGCCGTGACCGCGTGCGCCACCTCGACCCCCGGTTCGGACGCCCCGCGCGCCTCGCTCGGGGCGGTCACACCGGTGCCGCCCGACGGAGAGGTGACCGCCACGGGGACCGTCCTCGACCTCGGCGGCGACGTCCGGCTGTGCCTCGGCCCGGTCGCCGAGTCGTATCCGCCCCAGTGCTCCGGCATCCCGCTCGAAGGGTGGTCGTGGGACGGTGTCGACGGCGCCGAGACCTCCGGCGACACCACCTGGGGCGCGTATGCCGTTCGCGGTACGTACGACGGCGAGTCGTTCACCGCGACACAGCCGCCCATCCTGCTCGCGCTGTACGACCCGATCCCCCTGCCGGACCCGACCGAAGGCCGGCCCGGAACGGGCGACGACGCGACGCTCGAGGGCATCCAGGCGGAGCTCCCCGACCGGCTCGGCGACTCCTACCTGGCGTCCACGCCGCAGGACGGGTGGCTCTGGGTGGACGTCGTGTGGGACGACGGCACATGGCAGGACGCCGCGGCCGCGGAGTACGGCTCCGACCTCGTGGTCATCCGCTCCGCGATCCGTGACATGGACGGCTGAGCGCCTAGAAGCCGAGGCGGCCGAGCTGCTTGGGGTCGCGCTGCCACTCCTTTGCGACGCGCACGTGGAGCTTCAGGAACACCTTCGTGCCCAGCAGCGGCTCGATCTGCGCGCGGGCCCGCGTCCCGACATCCCGAAGACGCGAACCCTTGTGCCCGATGATGATCGCCTTCTGGCTGTCGCGCTCGACGACGATGTTCGCATAGACGTCGGTGAGCCCGCCGTCCTCCCGTTCCGCGATGTCCTCGATCGTGACCGCGATCGAGTGCGGGAGCTCGTCGCGCACGCCTTCGAGCGCGGCTTCGCGGATGATCTCGGCGATCCGGTCCTCGGTCGACTCGTCGGTCACGACATCGTCCGGATAGAGCGCAGGACCCACGGGCATGAGCGCGAGCAGTTCGTCGCTCAGCACGTCCAGCTGCTCGCGGGTGAACGCGGAGAGCGGGATCACGGCGGCCCAGTCCTCGCGCAGGCTGTCGACCTCCATGAGCCGCTCGGTGATCTGGTCGCGCGATGCCGCGTCGGTCTTGGTGACGATCGCGACCTTCTTCGCGCGACCGTAGCCGTTCAGCGACTCCGCGATGCGACGATCGCCCGGACCCACCTTCTCGGTCGCGGGGACGCAGAACCCGATGACGTCGACGTCGCCCAGCACCTGCTCGACGAGGTCGTTGAGGCGCTGACCCAGCAACGTGCGCGGCTTGTGGAGCCCCGGAGTGTCGACGATGACGAGCTGACCCCCGGGACGGTTCAGGATGCCGCGGATCGCGCGTCGCGTCGTCTGGGGCTTGTCGCTGGTGATGGCGACCTTCTCGCCGACGAGCGCGTTCGTGAGCGTCGACTTGCCGACGTTGGGGCGGCCGACGAAGGTGACGAAGCCGGAACGCCCCTCGGCGGACTCGGCGGCGATGTCGGACCCTTCTGCAGGCTCAGGGACCGGGGTGGTCGGGGACTCGCTCACGGCGTCTCCTCCTTCTTCGGCAGCCGGATCTCTCCGGTCCGCGGGGTCACGATGCGGATCTCTCCCGTCCGCGGGGAACGGCCGATGTCGGCCGTGGCGGCGCCGCGCTCGACGAACACCGTCGAGATGCCGCGGCCTCGGCCGCGCGAAGCGCCGCCGGTCATGACGAGGCCCGCGTACTCCGCGGTCGCGCCGGGCTGCGGCACGCGGCCGAGCGCCTTTCCGAGCAGCCCGCCGATCGAGTCGACGTCCTCGTCCTCCAGCTCCAGGCCGAACAGGTCGCCGACCTCGTCGAGCCCCAGCCGCGCGCTCACGCGATAGTGGCCCGGTTCGAGCTCGGTGACCTCCTCGCCGCGGGGGTCGTACTCGTCCGAGATGTCGCCGACGAGCTCCTCGATGAGGTCCTCCAGGGTCACGAGACCCGACACGCCGCCGTACTCGTCGACGACGAGGCAGACGTGCACGGCGTCGCGCTTCATCTGCTGCAGGAGCGTCTCGGCCTTCATCGACTCGGGGACGAACACGGCCGGCCGGGCGATGCGCGAGATCGGGGCATCCCGCCAGCCGGACTCGTCGCGGAACCCGAACTGCACGAGGTCCTTGAGGTAGAGCACGCCCACCACGTCGTCGGCGTCGTCGTCGACGATCGGCACGCGCGACACCCCCTTCTCTAGGAAGATCGTCATCGCCTCACGCGTCGAGGTCGAGGCATCCACCGTCACCATGTCGGTGCGCGGCACCATGACAGCGCGCACGAACGTGTCGGTGAAGTCGAAGACGGAGTGGATCAGCTCGCGGTCGTCCTGCTCGATGAGCTCGTTCTCGGCCGCCTCGTCGATGATGCTGAGCAGCTGCTCCTCGGACGCGAAGGACGAGCCGCGCGACGCGCCCGGCGTGATGCGCGTCCCGAGCGCCACGAGGCCGTGGGCGAGCGGGCCGAGGATGATGCGGACGCCGCGGATCACCGGCGCCGCGCTGCGAAGCAGCCCCTTGGCGTGCAGGCGCCCGACGGTGCGGGGACTCGCACCGACGACGACGTACGACACGCCCGTCATCAGCACGGCCGCGGCGAGCATGGCCCACCAGATGTTGGAGAACAGCAGCGTGAACGCCACCGTCACGAGCACGGCGGCCGTCGTCTCGGCGAGGACACGGATGAAGAGCACCGCGTTGCTGTGCGCCTCGGGGTCGGCGGCGATCCGCTGCAGAGCCTTGGCGTTGCGGCCGGAAGAGCCGAGCTCTGCGAGGTCGGCGCGCGAGGTGACGCCCAGCGCCGCGTCGATCGCGACCATGAGGGCGCCGAACGCCAGCAGCAGCGCCGCGGCGACGAGGAGGAGGGCAGCGGTCATGCGCGGGGTCGTCGGCGTTCGGACGCCTGGAACGACGCGATGAGCTCGCGCTGCAGGCCGAACATCTCGCGCTCCTCCTCGGGCTCGGCGTGATCGAAGCCGAGGAGGTGCAGCAGCCCGTGCGTGGTCAGCAGGATGAGCTCGTCGAGCGTCGAGTGCCTCGCCGCGACCGCCTGGGTCTCGGCGACCTGCGGGCACAGCACGATGTCGCCGAGGAGTCCCGCCGGCGTCGGCATGTCCTCGGTGCCGGGGCGCAGCTCGTCCATGGGGAAGCTGAGCACGTCGGTCGGACCGGGCTCGTCCATCCACTGCACGTGGAGCGCCTCCATGGCGCCCTCGTCCACGAGCAGGATCGCCACGTCGGCGTCCGCGCTCACGTGCAGCTCGGCCAGGTTGTGCTCCATGAGACGCAGCAGCACCGCCTCGTCGACGGCGATCCCCGACTCGTTGCCGATCTCGATGGTCATGAGCGTCCTCGCTTCGGAAGGTGATCACGGGGGCCGCCGGAGCGCGGCATCCCTGCGCGCCGCTCGGCGCGGTTGGCGAACTCGGATGCCTCGTCCCGTTCACGACGGGCGGCCAGCCGCAGCTCGTCGTACTCGCTGTACGCGTCGACGATGCGGCCGACCAGGTTGTGGCGCACGACGTCGTCGCTCGTGAGGTAGGAGAAGTGGATGTCGTCGATGTCGTGCAGGACGCGGGTCACGAGCCGCAGTCCGGAGGCGCCCTGAGGCAGGTCGACCTGCGTGATGTCGCCGGTCACGACCATGCGCGTGCCGAAGCCCAGTCGTGTGAGGAACATCTTCATCTGCTCGGGCGTGGTGTTCTGCGCCTCGTCGAGCACGACGAACGAGTTGTTGAGGGTGCGGCCGCGCATGTAGGCGAGCGGCGCGACCTCGATCGTGCCCGTCGCCATGAGCTTGGGCACGATCTCGGGGTCCATCATCTCGTTGAGCGCGTCGTACAGCGGACGCAGGTACGGGTCGATCTTGTCGGTGAGCGTGCCGGGCAGGAACCCGAGCCGCTCCCCCGCCTCGACCGCAGGACGCGTCAGGATGATGCGGTCGACCTCCTTGCGCTGGAGGGCCTGCACGGCCTTCGCCATCGCCAGGTACGTCTTGCCCGTGCCCGCCGGGCCGATGCCGAAGACGATGGTGTGCTCTTCGATCGCGTCGACGTACGCCTTCTGCCCGAGGGTCTTCGGGCGGATCACGCGTCCGCGCGACGACAGGATCGCCTCGCCGAGCACCTCCGACGGCCGTGGGCCGCCGTCGGGCGAGCTGCGGAGGATCCGGTTGGACGAGGTCACGTCCGACTCGCCGAGCGCGTGGCCGGCCTTGGTCATCGCGAGGAGCTCGTCGACGAGGGATCGGGCCGCGGCGACGGCGTCGGCATCCCCGGTCAGCGTGATCTCGTTGCCGCGCACGTGGACGTCGACGCCCGGGTGCTCCTTCTCGACGACGCGCAGCAGCCGGTCCTGCGGGCCGAGCAGCTGCACCATGGCGACGCCATCCGCGTAGACCCGGTCGGTGACGGCGTTCTCAGAGGGGTGTTCAGGCACCGAGGCTCTTCTCATCGAGTCCGCCTGCCAGGACGTGCGCATGCACGTGGAAGACGGTCTGGCCCGCGTCGGGGCCGGTGTTGAATACGAGGCGGAAGTCGCCGTCCGACAGTTGGGCGGCGACGGTGTTGGCCAGCCCCACGACTTCGGCCATGAGGACCGGGTCCGCGGCGGCGAGCTCCACGACGTTGCGGTACTCCTGCGTGCGGGGGAAGACCACGACATGCACGGGGGCCTTGGGAGCGATGTCCTTGATCGCCACCGCGTTCTCGGTCTCGCCGACCACGTCGGCGGGGATCTCGCCGTTCAGGATGCGGGTGAAGATCGAGGGTTCGCTCATGTCGGCAAGTCTACCGACGCGCCCCTCCGTCGGGCCCGGCGCCCGGTCGGTCGACCCGCCCGACGTTCACCAGCGTCCGAGCCGCGTGCTCACGACGGCGAGGGCGGCCGGGCCCGCGGTCGAGGTGCGCAGCACGGTGTCGCCCAGGCGCACCAGCCGTGCACCGCCGGCGACGAAGGCCTCCAGCTCGTCCGCAGCGATCCCGCCCTCGGGACCCACGACGAGCACGATGTCGCGCGCATCGGCGGCGTCGAGCTCGAGCGTGCTGAGCGCGTCCGCGGCGGTCGGCTCCAGGACGAGGACGAGGGATGCCGCGGCCCGCTGCACGAGCGCACGCGTGGTGGTGAGCTCCGAGATCTCGGGCAGCCACGCGCGATGCGCCTGCTTGGCCGCCTCGCGGGCGATCGTCGCCCAGCGCGCCCGGCCCTTGGCGGCCTTGGCCGCATCCCACCGGGACACGCTGCGCGACGCCTGCCACGGCACGATCTCGTCGACGCCGAGCTCGGTCGCAGCCTGCACCGCGAGTTCGTCGCGGTCGCCCTTGGCGAGCGCCTGCACCAGCACGACGCGCGGGCTCGGGGCGGCGGCATCCACTCGCCTTTCGACGCGGACGATGACCTCGCGCGGCGCGACGGACTCGACACGGCCGGTCAGCCGGGCACCCCGGCCGTCGCCGAGGGTCACCTCCTCGCCGACGCGGACACGGCGCACCGTCGCTGCGTGGTGCGCCTCTGCTCCGGTGAGGGTCACGGCGTCGCCGGGGCCCGCCGCTGCCGGTTCGTCCAGGAGGAAGTGCAGGGCCACGGGTCAGCCGTTCCGGAACCGGTCGCGCAGCTTGGAGAACAGGCCCTGATGGAACTCGGCGAGCTTCGGGGCCGGGGCCTTCGTGCGCTTGGCGAAGTCCTCGATGAGGGCGCGCTCCTTGTGGTCGAGGCGCGTCGGGGTCACGACGTGCACGCCCACCTTGAGGTCGCCGCGCTGCGAGCCGCGCAGCGGTGTGATGCCGCGGCCCTTGATCGTCAGGATGTCGCCGCCCTGGACTCCGGGGCGCACCTCCAGCTCGACAGGGCCGTCGAGCGACTCGATCGTGGTGGTGGTGCCGAGGATCGCATCGGGCATCGAGACCTCGAGGGTCGCCAGCAGGTCGTCGCCGTCGCGGCTGAAGACCTCGTGCGGCGTGACGGTAACCTCGATGTAGAGGTCGCCGTTGGGGCCGCCGGCGGGACCGACCTCGCCGGAGCCCGGCAGCTGCAGGCGCAGCCCGGTCTCGACGCCCGCCGGGATGTCGAGCGACACCGTGCGGCGCGAGCGCACGCGACCCTGACCCTGGCACGTGGCGCAGGGGTACGGGATCGTCGTGCCGTAGCCCTGGCACACGTTGCAGGGCTGGGTGGTGACGACATTGCCGAGGAGGCTGCGGACCTGGCGCTGCACGTGACCGGTGCCGTGGCAGATGTCGCACGTGACCGGCGTCGTGCCGGGCTGACAGCACGAGCCCTCGCACGTCTCGCACGTCACGGCCGTGTCGACCTCGATGTCGCGGTGCACGCCGAACACCACGTCGCCGAGCTCGAGCGTCACGCGCACGAGCGCGTCCTGACCGCGCTCGCGGCGCGAGCGCGGTCGTCCGCCGCGCGCGCCACCGGTGGCGCCGAAGAAGGTCTCGAAGATGTCGCCGAATCCGCCGAAGCCGCCCGCGCCGCCACCGAACGGCGAGTCGCCGCCGCCCATGTCGTACCGCGCCCGCTGGTCGGGGTCGCTCAGGACGTCGTAGGCGTGCGTCACGAGCTTGAACCGCTCGGATGCCTCCTCTCCGGGGTTCACGTCCGGGTGGAGCTGGCGCGCGAGTCGCCGGTACGCCTTCTTGATCTCGTCGGGGGTGGCGTCGCGTGAGACGCCGAGGACCTCGTAGTGGTCAGCCACTTTCGCCTTCCTGCCGCGGCCGCGCCGCGGAAATCGTGTGCGCGTCCGCGTCAGCGGGAACTGTCGTCCTGCTCGAGCATGCGCGTGAGATAGCGCGCGACGGCACGGACCGCCGCGAGATTCGTGGGATAGTCCATGCGCGTGGGACCGAGCACGCCGACGCGGGCACGGGAGCCCGTCGCGTCGTAGTCGCTCGTCACGACTGACGCCTCGGCCAGGCCGAACGGCTCGTTCTCGCGACCGATGCTGGCGGCGAGGCCATGCTCGTCGGCGACCATCTCGCCCATCAGACGCAGCAGCGTCACCTGCTCCTCGATGGCCTCCAGCAGCGGGTAGATGCTGCCGCGGAAGTCCGCCTCGCGCCGCGCGAGGTTGGCACTCCCGGCCATCACCAGCTTGTCCTGCCGGAACTCCTCGAGCTCCTCCGCGACGGCCCGGACGATCTCATCGGTCGCGCGCACGTGGGCGGGAGCCTGCGCCGACGGCGCGGCCAGCCGGTCGGCGATCCGCTGCAGTCCATCGCGGACCGGGCGGCCGACCAGGAGCGTGCCGAGCTCGGCGCGGATGCGGGCGAGGTCTGGATCGTCGAACTCGTCGCCCACGAACGTCAGCCGCTGCGAGACGCGTCCGGTGTCGGTGACGACGATCACGAGCATGCGTCCGCCGCCGAGCTGCACGAGCTCGACGTGCGTCACGTTCGCGCGCGCGAAGGACGGGTACTGCACGATCGCGACCTGGCCGGTCAGCTGCGTGAGCGCCCGCACCGTGCGCACGAGCACGTCGTCGAGGTCGCCGGAGCCGTCGAGGAACGACGCGATCGCGGCCCGCTGCCCGCTGCTGAGCGGGCGCAGCTCGGCGAGGTGGTCGACGAAGACGCGATACCCCTTGTCGGTGGGCACGCGGCCGGAAGACGTGTGCGGGGCGACGATGAGATCCTCGTCCTCCAGCAGCGCCATGTCGTTGCGGATGGTCGCGGCCGACACGCCGAAGGCGTGGCGCTCGACGATGGCCTTGCTGCCGACGGGCTCGCGCGTGTCGACGTAGTCCTGGACGATCGCCCGCAGCACCTGCAGACCTCGTTCGCTGACCATCCCGCCTCCTCGCCTCGCCGTGGACGCCGTGCGCTTCTGGCACTCACATGTCTGGAGTGCCAATTCTATCCGATCGGCATCGCGTGATCGCCGAGCGCACGGCGCGAGTCGAGGACCCGGTGTCAGTCGGTGAGGGCTCGCACGACGGCATCCGCCAGCAGCCGGCCTCGGCGGGTCAGCACGATGCGCCCACGGAGGGCGTCCGCGCCCTCGATCAGCCCGTCCGCGATGAGCGCCGCGACGGCGTGGCGGCCCTCGCCGAGAAGCTCCGAGACGTCGAGGCCCTCCCGGATCCGGGTGCGCAGCAGCACGCCCTCCAGAGCTCGGGCGGAGGCATCCGGGATCTCGCGTCCGGCGCCGGGCGACTCCCCCGCCGCCAGCCGCTGAGCGTACGCGGCCGGATGCTTGACGTTCCAGAAGCGCACGCCGGCGATGTGGCTGTGCGCGCCCGGGCCGAAGCCCCACCAATCGGCACCCGTCCAGTAGGCGAGATTGTGCCGCGAGCGGTGCTCGACACCGCGCGACCAGTTCGACACCTCGTACCAGTCGTACCCCGCGGCGGCGAGCAGATCGTCGGCGAGCTCGTACATGTCGGCCTGCAGGTCGTCGTCCGGTGCGGGCACCTCGCCGCGGCGGATCTGTCGCGCGAGCTTCGTGCCGTCCTCGATGATGAGGGCGTACGCCGAGATGTGGTCGGGCTCCAGCGCCGCCGCGGCCTCCAGCGACGCGCGCCAGTCCTCGAGCGATTCGCCCGGTGCGCCGTAGATCAGGTCGACACTGACGTCGAGCCCCGCCTCACGCGCCGCGGCGACCGCGGTGCGCACGTTGTCGGGGTCGTGCGTGCGATCAAGCGCGGCGAGGACATGCGGCACGGCGGACTGCATGCCGATCGACAGCCGCGTGACTCCGGCGGCCGCGAGCTCGTGCGCGACGGCCGGCGACACGGTGTCGGGATTCGCCTCGACGGTCACCTCGGCGCCGTCGGCGAGACCGAACGCGCCGCGCACGCCGTCGAGCATGCGCGCGAGGTCGCCCGGGGGCAGCAGGGTGGGCGTGCCGCCGCCGAAGAACACCGTCGACGCGGGGCGCAGGCCGCCCGCCGCGCCGAGCACCGACCTCGAGAGCTCCACCTCGCGCAGCAGCGTGTCGGCGTACTGGTCCTGGCGCGCTCCGCGCAGCTCCGAGGACGTGTAGGTGTTGAAGTCGCAGTAGCCGCACCGCACCCGGCAGAACGGCACGTGGAGGTACACGCCGAACGGTGCGGCGGGATCGACGTGGATGCCGTCGGGCAGGGCTCCGTCCGTCGGCATCGGGTCACCCAAGGGCAGCGCCGAGCCCATCAGCGTCTCGCGTTCACGCGGGCGTCGAGTACAGCGGCGAGATCGCGCGCAGGTAGCGCGTGAACAGCTCGCGACGCCGCCGCTTCGTCAAGGCCGGCAGCACTTTGTACAGGAAGGCGTGCGGCGCGTCGAACGCACGCACGGTGAACCACACCTCGTCGTTGTCGTACCACTCGAGCATGAACGACTCCTCGCCGCTCACGACGGAGTCGCTCACGGTGCCGAGGGCGAAGCCGACGCGTCGGGGCTCCTCGACGGCGAAGATGACGCGCAGCTCGGCGTCGGCCTTGAGCCCCCTCACACGGCCGTCGAGCCGCACGGTCGCACCGGCGCCCACGTACGGTGTGCCGTCGGCGTCGAACCGCTGCTCGGCCTCGGACCGACTCGGCGCGATCGGGTTGCCCTCGGCATCGAAGCTCACGCCGGAGTACGCAGGACCCGACGCCGGCCGCACGTCCTTGACCTCGAGGCCGGCACCGCGCTGGGCGGTCCACGACATCAGGGCCTCGGAGGCGGCGCGGAAGCGGGTCTCGCCGCTGCCGATGCGCCACGACTCCTCCGCCGGGATGCTGCGCTCCGGCGGATACTGCATCAGATCCGGCGCCTGCGTCGCCCCGACGGCGGCGTAGTCGACGGTGTCGTCACGGAATGTTCCTCGACGCATATGAACCAGCCTACTTGGCGCCCTTGCCCTCGACGTCGCCCGACAGTGCGGCGATGAACGCCTCCTGGGGCACCTCCACACGACCGACCATCTTCATGCGCTTCTTGCCCTCCTTCTGCTTCTCCAGCAGCTTGCGCTTGCGGGTGATGTCACCGCCGTAGCACTTGGCGAGCACGTCCTTGCGCATGGCTCGGATGTTCTCGCGGGCGATGATGCGGGCACCGATCGCCGCCTGGATGGGCACTTCGAACTGCTGACGCGGGATGAGCTTGCGCAGGCGCTCGGTCATCATCGTGCCGTAGGCGTACGCCTTCTCGCGGTGCACGATCGAGCTGAACGCGTCGACCTTGTCGCCCTGCAGCAGGATGTCGACCTTCACGAGATCCGACTCCTGGCTGCCGGCGGGCTCGTAGTCCAGGCTCGCGTAGCCCTGCGTGCGCGACTTCAGCTGGTCGAAGAAGTCGAAGACGATCTCGCCGAGCGGCATGTTGTAGCGCAGCTCGACGCGCTCCTCGCTGAAGTACTCCATGCCGAGGAGGCTGCCGCGGCGCGACTGGCACAGCTCCATCACCGTGCCGACGTAGTCCTTCGGCAGCAGGATCGCGGCCTTCACCATGGGCTCCGACACCGAGGCCACGCGGCCGTCGGGGTACTCGCTCGGGTTCGTCACCGTGACGTGCTCACCCGTGTCGGTCGTGACCTCGTAGATCACCGACGGCGCCGTGGTGATGAGGTCGAGGTCGAACTCGCGCGACAGGCGCTCGGTGATGATCTCGAGGTGCAGCAGGCCCAGGAACCCGCAGCGGAAGCCGAATCCGAGCGCGACGGACGTCTCGGGCTCGTACTGCAGCGATGCGTCCGACAGCTTGAGCTTGTCGAGCGCTTCGCGCAGGTCGCCGTAGTCGCTGCCGTCGATCGGGTAGATGCCCGAGAAGACCATCGGCTTGGGATCCGTGTAGCCGGCGAGCGACTCTGCCGCGGGCTTGCGGGCGTTCGTGATCGTGTCGCCGACCTTGGACTGGCGGACGTCCTTCACACCCGTGATGAGGTAGCCGACCTCGCCCACGCCGAGCCCCTTGGTGGGGATCGGCTCGGGGCTCGACACGCCGATCTCCAGCAGGTCGTGCGTGGCCTTCGTCGACATCATCTGGATGCGCTCGCGCGGCTCCAGCTTGCCGTCGACCATGCGGACGTAGGTCACCACACCCCGGTATGAGTCGTACACCGAGTCGAAGATCATGGCCCGGGCCGGGGCATCCGCGTTCCCCTTCGGAGCGGGGATCTGCTCGACGATGCGGTCGAGCAGGTCCTCGACGCCCATGCCGGTCTTGCCCGAGACGCGGAGAACGTCGTCAGGCGAGCCGCCGATGAGGTTGGCGAGCTCGGCGGCGAACTTCTCGGGGTCCGCGGCCGGCAGGTCGATCTTGTTGAGGACGGGGATGATGTGCAGGTCGTTCTCGAGCGCGAGGTACAGGTTCGCGAGGGTCTGCGCCTCGATGCCCTGGGCCGCGTCGACGAGCAGGATCGCGCCCTCGCACGCGGCGAGCGAGCGGCTGACCTCGTAGGTGAAGTCGACGTGGCCGGGCGTGTCGATCATGTTCAGCGCGAAGGTGCCTTCGGCGGTCGCCCACGGCATGCGGACCGCCTGCGACTTGATCGTGATGCCGCGCTCGCGCTCGATGTCCATTCGGTCCAGGTACTGGGCGCGCATGTCGCGATCGGAGACCACACCGGTGATCTGCAGCATGCGGTCGGCCAGCGTGGACTTGCCGTGGTCGATGTGGGCGATGATGCAGAAATTGCGGATCAGCTCAGGAGGGGTCGCAGACGGCTCGAGAGACTTCAGGGCGCGGGGTGACATGTCCAGACGATTCTACGGGTGCCGGATGCCGGGACCCTGCGAACGGGGTGACTAGCCTGGCTGCATGGGGGTTCAGGTCGTGCTCGTGCACGGCATCCGGACGTCCGCGACCATGTGGCGGGCGCAGCAGGAGTACCTCCGCGCACGCGGCAACCCCGTGGTCGCCGTCGATCTGCCCGGCCACGGCACGCGCATGGCCGAGACGTTCACGCTGGATGCCGCGTTCGCGACGATCGACGACGCCGTGCGGGATGCCGCCACCCGCGGCCCCGTCCTGCTCGTCGGGCACTCCATGGGCGGGCTGCTGTCGATCGACTACGTGGGCCGCGAGGATCGCCCTCCTGTGGATGCGTTCATCGCCGCGTCCTGTACCGCCATCCCGCGCGGCGTGGGGCTCGCGACCTACCGGGTGCTCGCCCGCGGGTTCGACTCGCTGCCCGACCGCGGCATGTGGCTGACGAACCGGGTGCTCGACCGCACGCTCCCGCTCGAGACGCGTGCCGACTTCGGCGCCGGCGGCTACGCCTTCGACGCCCAGGACACCGCGCTGCGCAGCCTGTCGGTGCTCGACCTGCTGGCGGCGCTCCGGCGGATCGACGTGCCCCTGTGGTTCATCAACGGACAGTTCGATCAGCTCCGCGCCAATGAGCAGCTGTTCCTGCGCATCGCGACGGATGCCGAGCTCATCGTCGTGCCGCGCACCAGCCACCTCGTGACAGCGATGCGGCCACGCGTCTTCAACGCGCTTCTCGAGCTGGCGATCACGACGCTCGAACAGACCTGATAGAATCCTTGTTTGGCTTGCGTGTGGGTTCGTCCCTCACGACCGCCGCGAGGCGCCCTCTCTCGCCGAACGGCACAATCAATCCGATTCACCTCCGAACGAAAGAACCGTCGACACGTGGCGAACATCAAGTCGCAGATCAAGCGCAACAAGACCAACGAGAAGGCCCGCGAGCGCAACAAGGCCGTCAAGAGCGAGCTGAAGACCGAGGTGCGC
This sequence comes from Microbacterium sp. NPDC058389, assembly GCF_042722305.1. Lineage (NCBI taxonomy): Bacteria > Bacillati > Actinomycetota > Actinomycetes > Micrococcales > Microbacteriaceae > Microbacterium > Microbacterium sp. NPDC058389. Next base: position 413,240 of record NZ_JBHXJQ010000001.1, on the reverse strand, counting down.
CGCACCCGCGAGGCCATCGCCTCGGGCGACAAGGCCACCGCCGAGAAGGCGCTGAAGACCGCGTCGAAGAAGCTCGACAAGGCCGTCAGCAAGGGCGTCATCCACCAGAACCAGGCTGCGAACCGCAAGTCGGCCATCGCGAAGCAGGTCGCGGCGCTCTGACGCACCGCCCGCTCACACGAGCTTGAAAAGGCCCGTCCCGCAAGGGGCGGGCCTTTCGCATGCGGCGGAAGGGCGGGGATCAGGAGCCGTACGGAGCGCGCGTCGCGATGACGGTGATCATCCGCTCCAGGGCGAACACGGCGTCGCGCGAGCCGCCCTTGACCTCGGCATCCGCCCGCGCCGTCGCCTGGATCGCGCGACCGAGGCTCTCTTCGTTCCAGCCCACCAGGTCGCGACGGGCGCGGTCGATCTGCCAATCCTTCATGCCCAGGCGTGCGGCGAGCGCCGACGACGACTCGCGCGTGCCCGCGACGCGGGCCATCGACCGGAGCTTCATGGCCACCGCGGCCACCAGCGGCACCGGATCGGCGCCCGATGCGAGTGCGTGACGCAGAGCGATGAGCGCCTCTCCGTAGCGCCCCGCGATCGCGGTGTCGGCGACCGTGAACGCGGAGGTCTCGACGCGTCCGCCGTAATAGCGCTCCACGACCTGCTCCGTGATGTCACCGGGGACATCGGCGATCAGCTGCTGGCACGCGGCGGCCAGCTCGGTGAGGTCATCAGTGAAGGCCGACACGAGAGCGCGCAGTGCGGGAGGCGCGATGCGCTTCTTCGCAGCCTGGAACTCGCCTGCCGCGAAGTCGAAGCGATCCGAGTCGCGTTTGATGGCGGGGCACGCGATCTCGACGCCGGAGCCTTCGCCTGCCCGGATCGCGTCCAGCAGCTTCTTGCCGCGCACGCTCGCGCCGGTGTGCCGCAGCACGACGGTCGCACCGTCCTGCGGCATGGCGAGGTACGAGACGGCTTCGGCGAGGAACGTGTCGGAGCACTTCTCGACGCCGCTCACGCGCACCAGCCGCGGCTCGCCGAACAGCGACGGCGAGGTGACGGTGAGGAGCGTGCCGGCAGCGTAGTCGTCGGCACGGATGTCGGTGACTTCCAGCGTCGGGTCCTCGGCGCGCAGGTAGTCGCGCACCCCGGCGATCGCCCGTTCGGCACACACCTCTTCGGGGCCCGACACGAGCACGACGGGCGCAGGCTGCGGGGCGCGCCAGGAGAGCTGCGGAATCGCGCTGCGCGGAGCCTTCGAAGCGGGGCGACGCGCAGAGGATGCCATTGCTCCAGCCTACCGACGCCTCCGACATCGCCGCCGCTTCAGCCGCCGCGTTCGCGCCACACGGCGACGCCGCTGCGACCCGTCCACAATGCGACGATGCCGTCCCGGTCGGTGCGGGCGACGACCGCACCGACCCGGTCGAGCACCGCCAGTGTCTCGTCGCGCGGGTGACCGTAGTCGTTGCCGGTGCCCACGGTGATCAGCGCGACCGCGGGTGTGATCGCGGCGTAGAGGGCGGCATCCTGATCCGCGCTGCCGTGGTGGGCGACCTTGACGACGGCGTACGGCGGATCCAGGGCTCCGGATGCCGTCAGCGCCTGCTGCGGCGAGGCCGCGAGATCGCCGAGCAGGAGGATCGGCGGGATCGACCCGCCGCGCACGTCCAGGACCACACTGGAGTCGTTGCCGACGGCGAACGCACGACTGGCGGGTCTCGGCCACAGGACCCGCCACGTCGCCTCCCCGAGCGAGCCCGACATTCCGGCGGACGCTTCGACCGCCTCTGCCCCACTCGTCGTGAGAGCCGCGACGGCGGCGCGGCCGGGTGCGTCGTCGGGGCCGTGGAGGACGGTGCCGACGCGCCCCGTCACCGCTTCCACGCCGCCGATGTGGTCGAGGTCGGAATGCGTGAGGACGAGGAGGTCGATGCGTGACACGCCGACCCGATCCAGGCACGCGCCGAGCGGCGCAGGATCGGGGCCGGTGTCGACGAGGGCGACGACTCCGGCGGAGCGCAGCAGCACCGCGTCGCCCTGCCCCACGTCGCACGCCAGCACGCTCCACTCGCGCGGGATCGTCCAGCCCCCGGCGACCGAGGCGAGCGCCCCGGAGCCCAGAACGCTCCCGGTGAGCACCGCCACGACCACCACCGAGCCGCCGCGCACCAGGCGCCGGCGGCGTCCGCCCCCGCGCGGCAGCACGACGATCGTGGCGATCGCGGCGCCCACCGCACCGAGCGCCACGGCACCCGGCCACCCCTCGAGCCACGGCAGCGCCTCGGCGGGCAGCGCAGACACGGTGTCCGCGACACCCGCGATCCACGATGCAGGAACCCACGCGAGAGCCGCGAGGCCGGATTGCAGCCACGGCAGCGGCAGCGCCAGGCAGGCAATGAGCCCGAGCACTGTCGCGGCAGGCGCGGCCGGCTCGGCGAGCAGGTTTGCCAGCACGCCGTACACCGGGATCGACGGCTCGATGAGCACCAGCAGGGGGCCGCACGCGAGCTGCGCGGCGAGCGGGATGGAGAGGGCGAGGGCGAGCATCCGGGGCATGACGCGCGCGAGCCCGGCGGCGAGCGGTCGCGCGAGCAGCAGCAGCGCGGCCGTGGCCGCGACAGACAGCGCGAAGCCGAGGGATGCCGCCAGCCACGGATCGACGGCGAGCAGGGCTGTCACGGCGAGCGCGAGGATCGCCACGCCGGCGCCCGTGCGGCCCAGCAGCACCGAGAGCATCGCGACGGCTGCCATCGCCGCGGCCCGCACGACGCTCGGCTCCGGCGTGACCAGCACGACGAACCCGACGAGCACTGCCAGGCCGATGCCGACGCGGAGCGCGCGCGAGGCGCCGAGAATGGCGGCCAGCGCGAAGGCGATCCCGACGACCAGTGCACAGTTCGCTCCTGAGACCGCGGTGAGGTGCGAGAGCGAGGATGCCTTCATCGCGGCATCGAGCTCGGGAACGACGACGGACGTGTCGCCGACGGCGAGCCCCGGGACGAGCCCCGCCCCGGGGCCGGGGAGTCCCATGACGGCCCGCACGAGACCAGCGCGCAGCCCCGCCGCGGCGGCCGCCACACCGGAGGGCGCGGCAACGACCTCCACCCCGCGCGACGCCCACACGGTGACGACAGCCCTCTCCCCCGCGCGCGCCGGCTTTGCGGTGCCGTGCGCGATCACCACGGCACCGACCTCCAGCGCGGCCGGCCTGTCGACGTCGTCCGGGGCGACGCGCACCACGACCTCCACGCCGGCGTCGTATACGGCCGGCCCTGTCGTGATCCGCGTCGCACGGGCGTCGAACGCGAGCGTGCCGTCCGCGCGGCGCTCGACCTTGCCCACGACCTCGGCCGTCACCTCCACGGCCCGGCCGCCCGAGAGCGCCTCGGCGGCGACGTGGGTCCGCGCGGGCTGGGCGAGGGCCACGTGCGACGAGACGGCTGCGGCCGCGGCGAGCGCGAGGATCGCCACGAGGGCTGCGGTCGACGGGCGGCGACCGCGCATGCCTCGACGCCGACGGCGGGCGGCGACCACGACGATCGCGGCAGCGACGACGGTCCACAGGCTCACGGCGAGCACCGGCGACCAGGTCGGCAGCATGATCGCCGCACCTGCCGTCGCCCAGGCCGCCGCCGCGACGGGCACGAGTCGGAGACGTGGAGCGTGCGACACGTCACACCGTGACGAGATCGCGCAGCGACGAGAGCATCTTGTCGCCGATCCCGGGCACCGCGAGCAGATCGTCGACGCTCGTGAAGCGCCCGTTGTCGTCGCGCCACGCGATGATGCGCTCGGCCAGGGCCGGACCGATGCGCGGCAGCTCCTCGAGCGCCGCCGCGTCCGCCGTGTTGAGGTTCACGCGGCCGTCGGCGGTCGTGCCGGCCGTGCCGGTCGTCACCGCCGTCTCGCCCACGCGCGGCACCGGCAGCTGCTCGCCGTCGCTCACGGCGCGCGCAAGGTTGACGGCATCCCGATCCGCGTCGTCGGTGAACCCGCCTGCGGCGGCCACCGCGTCGACGACGCGCGACCCCTGCGGCAGCACGTAGAGCCCGGGCGTCCGCACCGCACCCGACACATGCACGTACAGGTCCGCCGTGGTGGTCGGAGTCCTCGTGGGCGTGACGGCGACGGGCACCTCCTGCGTCGGCGCCATCGCCCCGCGCACGATCCCGATGCCCACGGTGACGGCCAGGGCGGCGACGACGAGCACCACGACGGCGCCGATGCCGAGCCTCCGGCGTGGGGAGGCGGCATCCTTCTCCTCGGCACGATGCGAGGGCTCACCGGGGGTCACGCCGCCACGCTAGGCGGGGCGGCACCACGTCCCGCGACACCTTCCTGCGTTCTGTGGAGGGTTCGGACACGGCGGGATCTGTGGAGGACGGTCAGGGCAGGGCCGTCATGCGGATCGCACGGTGCCGATCATCCTTGCGCGGGCGAACGACGGATGCCGTGCCCGCAGGTCGCGGGCACGGCATCCGTCATCGCACGGGGCGTCACTTCGTGGCGAAGCTCACGACCTTCGGCGGGCGCACGACGGCGCGCACGATCTCGCGGTCGCCGAGCGCACGGACGACCTTCTCGTCGGCGCGCGCGAGCCGCTCGAGCTCGGCGGCGTCGATGCGGGCCGAGACCTGCAGCGTGCCGCGCACCTTGCCGTCGACCTGCACGACGGCCGTCACGCGCTCCTCGACCAGCAGCGTCGGGTCGGCGGTCCGCCACGGCACGAGGCCGACGAAGCCGTCGTAGCCGAGGATCTCCCACATCTCCTCTGCGGTGTGCGGGGCGAACAGGTCGAGGACCATCGCGGTGACCTCGGCGGCCTCGCGCACGGCGGGGTCGGAAGGGCCCGCGCCGGTGTCGATCACCTTGCGGGTGGCGTTGACGAGCTCCATGAGGCGCGCGACCACGACGTTGAACTTCGTCTGCTCGACGAGGCCCGGGGCATCGGCCAGCAGCCGGTGCGTCACGCGGCGCAGCGCCTCGTCGCCCTCCGCCCACACGACGTCGGGCGAGCTGGTCACGTCGTTCGCGACACGCCAGGCGCGTGCCAGGAACTTCTGGGCGCCCGTCGTCGAGACGTCCTCCCAGTTGATGTCGTCCTCGACCGGGCCCGCGAACACCATCGCGACGCGGGATGCATCGGCGCCCGGGTCGACCATGCTCGAGGCGAACTCGACGAGGTTGCCCTTCGACTTGGACATCTTCGAGCCGCCCAGCAGCACCATGCCCTGGTTGATGAGGCTCGTGAACGGCTCGGTGAAGTCGATCAGGCCCATGTCGAACAGCACCTTCGTGATGAAGCGCGCATAGAGCAGGTGCAGGATGGCGTGCTCGACGCCACCGATGTACGAATCGACGGGCGCCCAGCGGTCGGCCTCGGCCGACGGGAACGCCTGCGTCGGGTCGTTCGGCGCCAGGAAGCGCAGGAAGTACCACGAGCTGTCGACGAACGTGTCCATCGTGTCGGGATCGCGCAGCGCCGGCTCCCCGGTCGCGGGGTCGGTCGTCTGCATCCACTCGGTGGCGCCGCCCAGGGGCGACGTGCCCTTCGGCTTCAGATCCAGTCCGCGCGCGTCCGGCAGCTCGAGCGGGAGCTGGTCGTCGGGCACCGGGACGATGCGGCCGTCCTCGGTGTGGATCATCGGGATCGGCGTGCCCCAGAAGCGCTGACGCGAGATCAGCCAGTCGCGCAGGCGGTAGGACTTCGCCGCGCGGCCTGTGCCGGCAGCCTCGAGCTGCTCGATCATGCGCGCGATCGCGTTGCGCTTGGACAGTCCGTCGAGCGGACCCGAGTTGATCAGGCGCCCCTCGCCGGTCAGCGCGATGCCCGTCTTCGCGGGATCCACGTCGGCCAGGCCCTCGAGCGGACCCGGATCCAGCGGCACACCCTCGTCGTCCAGCTCGATCACCGGGATCGCGCCGGTGATGGATGCCGTCGTGTCGACGACCACCTTCACGGGCAGATCGAACGCCCGGGCGAAGTCCAGGTCGCGCTGGTCGTGCGCAGGCACGGCCATGACGGCCCCATGACCGTAGTCCGCGAGGACGTAGTCGGCAGCCCAGATCGGCAGGCGGTCGCCGTTGACAGGGTTGATCGCGAAGCGGTCGAGGAAGACGCCCGTCTTGGGACGGTCGGTCGACTGACGCTCGATGTCGGTCTCGCGCTGCACGCGCTCGAGGTAGTCCTGGAAGCGCATGCGCACCTCGGCGGTCGAGCCCGCAGCGAGCTCTGCTGCCAGGTCGCTGTCGGGGGCCACGACCATGAAGGTCGCGCCATGCAGCGTGTCGGGGCGCGTCGAGAAGACCGTGACCTTGTCGGCCCGGCCTTCGATCTCGAAGTCGATGTCGGCGCCGATCGAGCGGCCGATCCAGTTCCGCTGCATGCGGAGGACCTTCTGCGGCCAGAAGCCCTCGAGCTGGTTCAGGTCGTCGAGCAGGCGGTCGGCGTAGTCGGTGATCTTGAAGTACCACTGCGTCAGGTTCTTCTTGACGACCTCGGCGCCGCAGCGCTCGCAGTGGCCGTCGACGACCTGCTCGTTCGCCAGGACCGTCTGGTCGTTGGGGCACCAGTTGACCGGGCTCGCCTTGCGGTACGCCAGGCCGCGCTCGTAGAGGCGCTGGAACAGCCACTGGTTCCAGCGGTAGTACTCGGGGTCGCTGGTGTGGAGGATGCGCGACCAGTCGTACGACGAGCCGTACTCGCGGAAGCTCTTCTTGTGCTGCTCGATGTTCGCGTACGTCCACTCACGCGGGTCGGAGCCGGCACCGCCCTTGATCGCCGCGTTCTCGGCGGGCAGGCCGAACGAATCCCATCCGATCGGGTTGAGCACGTTGTAGCCGCGGTGGCGCCAGAAGCGCGCCACGACGTCCACGTACGCGTAGTTCTCGGCGTGGCCCATGTGCAGGTCTCCCGACGGGTACGGGAACATGCCGAGCACGTACTTGCGGGGCCGGGTGTCCTCGGCGCCGCCCGCGCGGAACGGGTCGGTCTCGGCCCAGCGCGCCTGCCACTTCTGCTGGATCGCATACGCGTCGTAGCCCTCGGCGGGCGCAGTGGTGTCGGAAGACATGGTCTGACTCACGTGGGAAGTACCAATCCTGGGATGCCGGAATGCGGGCGGCGCGACACAGAACGCGCCGACCAGCGCATATTCCAGATTAGCGGACGGGCCAGGTCAGCGGACCAGCCGCCTCACCAGCCCGGCGGAAGCGTCGCGCCCAAGGCGGCAAGCGGTCCACGCGCCTTGATCCCGACCTCGGCCACCTCGGCCGCGGCGTCGGAGCGCCACGTGATGCCGCCGCCGGCTCCCACGTAGGCGCCGCCCGGGTGCACGACGATGGAACGGATCACCATGGCCAGATCGAGGGTGCCGTCGTCCCCCACCCACCCGAAGCATCCCGCGAACACGCCCCGCGCGGCCTGCTCCAGGCGCTCGAGGATCGTCATCGCCGAGAGCTTGGGGGCACCCGTCATCGAGCCGGCCGGGAAGGTCGCGTCGAGCAGTCCGCCGACCGTCGTCCCCGCGGCGAGCGCACCCGACACGGTGCTCACGAGCTGGTGCACCGCGGGATACGACTCGACCTCCAGCAGCGCGTCCACTCCCACCGTCCCCGGCTCGCACACGCGGGACAGGTCGTTGCGCATGAGGTCGACGATCATGACGTTCTCGGCGCGCTCCTTCTCGTTCGCGCGCAGTTCGGCGGCGAGCGCGGCGTCGGCGGCGGCGTCCTCCCCGCGCGGACGGGTCCCCTTGATGGGGCGCGTGCGCACCGTGGGGCGTTTCCCGCCCTGCTCGACCTCGAGGAACTGCTCGGGGCTCGCGCTCAGCAGCGCCGTGCGGCCGGATCGCACGAATCCGCCGTGATGCGCCGGGGTCGCCCGTCGCAGCCGCAGATAGGTCTCGAGCGGATCGACGTCGCCCTCGACCTCGAACCGCGTCGTGAGGCACAGCTGGTAGGCGTCGCCCTCGCGGATCGCGTCGCGGCAGCGCTCGATGAGCGCCGCATACTCGTGCGGCGCATGTCGTGCCCGTGCGGTGCGACGCGGCGGGTCGAGCGGGCCGGCCGGGACGGGAGGGGATGCCGCGAGCACGCCGATCGCCGTCACAAGGCGTGCCGCCGCATCCTGCGATGCGTGCACGGTGACCCGCCGGGCGGCGTGGTCGAACGCGACGACCCGGTCCGCTCGCAGCCACAGCTGCGACGGCACCGCGCCGTCGTCGTGGCGTGCCGGCGCCCCTGCGCGTGCGGCCGCCTCGTCGTAGTCCCACCAGCCGACCCAGCCGCCGCGGAACCCTGCCGCGCCGTGCGGCTCGATCACCGTCGCCCGCACGTCCGCCGGATCGGCGGGAACACCCGTGCCCATCCAGCTGAGCCCGGCCGCGGCACCCGGTCCGGCATCCAGCCAGTACGCATGCGGGGCGTCCGCGAACAGCGTCGCGAAGGCGTCTGCCGGGTCGACCCATTCCGGCAGGTCGACCGCGACGAGAGCCTCCGACATGTTCCCAGGTTAGAGGGACGGCCGGCCCTCTAGGCTCGTGCCGTGAACGAGTTCCTGTCGTGGCTGCTCGACGCCGTGCAGAGCGTCGACCCACTCGTCAGGACGCTCCTCGCCGGCGTCGCGATCATGCTGGAGACCAGCGTGCTGATCGGCCTCGTCGTGCCCGGCGACACGGTGGTGATCGTGGCGGCGACGGCGGTCTCCTCGCCGCTGGAGGCCGTCCTGCTCGGCGTCGCGGTGGTCGCGGGGGCGATCGCCGGCGAGAGCATCGGGTTCTGGCTGGGGCGTGTGCTCGGTCCCCGCATCCGTCACTCGCGGCTCGGCCGCTGGATCGGCGAGGACAACTGGGCGCGTTCCGAGCGCTATCTCCAGCGCCGCGGCGGACCCGCGATCTTCCTCTCCCGGTTCCTTCCGGTGCTGCACTCCCTCGTGCCGCTCACGGTCGGCATGAGCGGGTACTCGTATCGCCGGTTCCTCGCGTGGACGATCCCCGCGTGCGTCATCTGGTCGACGCTGTACATCTCGGTCGCGGCGGCCGCGGCCGGCACGTACCGCGAGCTCGCCGACCAGCTGCACTACGCCGGCTACATCTTCGTCGCGGTCATCGTCGTGTTCCTCGTGCTGGTGTTCGTGGCGAAGAAGATCATCGAGCGCAGCGAGCGCAGGCACCTCGAACACGACCCCTCGGCGGACGGCACGGCGGAAGCGCCGACGCCGGACGTGAAAGACTGAGGGGGATGCCCGAAACCGACACGTCCACCGAGCGCGCCAAAGTCCTCTGGCTCGCGCGTCTGGAGTACCGGTTCCACGCGTGGCGCGAGCGTCGCGCGCGCCGGCGTGGACAGATCCCGACCGTCACCCCGTTCCCCGGGTACGGCGCGCCAGACTGGGTGCGCGTGCTCGGCCGGGTCATGATCGTGCCTCCGGTCAAGCCCGTAGGCGACGGCGAGTACGCCGGTGTCCGCGGATGGCGCAGCTTCGTCGCCGTGCCGATCGGCTACGCACAGGTCACGATCACGATCGGGGGCGTGGCGCACGAGGTGGTCGCCGATCGCGGCGGGGTGATCGACACCAAGATCCCGGCGGAGCTCGAACCGGGCTGGCAGACCTTCACGATGTCGGTCGAGGGCGGTGATCCGGTGGAGACCCGCGCCTTCATCGTGGCACCGGATGTGCGCTTCGGCGTCGTGTCGGACGTCGACGACACCGTCATGGTCACGGCGCTCCCCCGTCCGCTGCTCGCCGCCTGGAACTCGTTCGTCGTCGACGAGCACGCCCGCCAGCCGGTGCCGGGCATGGCGGTGCTCATGGAGCGCGTCGTGCGCGAGAACCCCGGTGCGCCGCTCGTCTACCTCTCGACCGGCGCCTGGAACATCGCCCCGACGCTCATGCGGTTCCTCGGGCGGCACGTGTTCCCGCCCGGTGCGATGCTGCTCACCGACTGGGGTCCTACGCACGACCGCTGGTTCCGCAGCGGCATCGCGCACAAGCTGTCGAATCTGCGCCGCCTCGCCCAGGAGTTCCCGCACGTGCGGTGGCTGCTCATCGGCGACGACGGCCAGCACGACGACGCGATCTACACGACCTTCACGGACGAGCACCCGAGCCAGGTGGTGGCCGTCGCGATCCGACGTCTCTCGCCCGCAGAGGCGGTTCTGGCCGGTGGCCGCACCGCCGTCAACGACCATGCCGCCGCCGCCGTCCCGTGGGTGAGCGACAGCGACGGCGCCGGGCTGCTGGAGCGGCTCGAGGACGTCGGCGTCGTCGGAGCCGCGCAGGCCTGAGCGTCGGAGGCCCCGCGTAGGCTGACTGCCATGTGCGGACGCTTCGTGGTGGCCAGTGCCGGTTCCGATCTCGTCGGCGTGCTGCGCGTCGATGTCGAGGGCGATGACCTGCCGGAGCCTTCGTACAACGTCGCCCCCACCGATCGCGCCGCGATCGTGCTCGACTCGGCCAAGACGGAGCCGCCGACGCGACGTCTCGAGTCGGCCCGCTGGGGCCTGATCCCGTCGTGGGCGAAAGACACCAAGATCGGCGTGCGCGCCTTCAACGCCCGTGCCGAGGAGCTCGAAGACAAGCCGATGTTCCGCGGAGCGCTGGAGAAGCGCCGCGCGGTCGTGCCCACGTCGGGGTATTACGAGTGGAAGACGGTCGACGGGGTCAAGACCCCGCACTACATCCACCCCGCCGACGGCGAGCCGTTGTTCCTCGCGGGTCTGTACGAGTGGTGGCGGGACCAGACCAAGGGCGACGACGACCCCGAGCGGTGGCTGCTGAGCTTCACGATCCTCACGCGCGATGCGATCGGCCACCTCGGCTCGATCCACGACCGCATGCCGCTCTTCCTGGACCCCGACCACGCGGACGCGTGGCTCGACCCCACGACCGACAACGTGCGCGACGTCCTCGACGCCGCGATCGACGCGGCTCCGGCGCTGGCCGACACGCTCGACGACCACGTCGTCTCGAAAGCCGTGGGCAACGTCCGCAACAACTCGCCCGAGCTGATCGAGCCCGTCGAGGACTGATTCGGACCCACCCACCCAGGGAGCGCGGATGCCGTCCGCGTATCCTCGAGCGGTGACCATCGCTCCCCCGGACCCGACGGTGCTCGCCGCCGACGAGTGGCGGGCGCGCGAGGCCGCGCACACTGAGCGCGCACACGCGCTCACGCTGGCGCACCGCCGGCGCTCGGCGCGCCAGGAGTCGCACCCGGTCGAGGACTTCCTGTTCACGTACTACTCCTACAAGCCGGCGATCCTGCATCGCTGGCATCCCGGTGAGGATGTCGAGCTGAGGGATGCCGCAGCCGACGCGCGCGCCTCGTGGCGCTGGTACGCACCCGGGTCCGCCACCGACTCGTTGCGCGTCGACGGTGCGGCCTTCCGCGCCGAGCGGGGCACGCTCATCGCGAATGTGGGGACGATTCTGCGCGCCACGGCCGACCGTGCGCCGGGCTTCGGCTGCTTCGGCCTGCACGAGTGGGCCATGGTCTACCGGCAGCGCGAGCACCGGCATCCCGTTCCGCTTCGTCTCGGACGCGAGGCGACCGACGCCGTCGTCGAGGCGCACGACCTGCGGTGCACGCACTTCGACGCGTTCCGCTTCTTCACCCCCGAGGCGGTTCCGCTCAACCGCGACCTGCCCACCCGCGAGCGCCAGGCCGCATTCGAGCAGCCGGGGTGCCTGCACGCCGGGATGGACCTGTACAAGTGGGCGGTCAAGCTCGGACCGCTCGTGCCCGGCGACGTGCTGCTCGACGCGTTCGAGCTGGCCCGCGACATCCGCGTCCTCGACATGCGGGCCTCTCCGTACGACCTCGCTGACTGGGGGTACGAGCCGGTGCGCATCGAGACCACCGAGGGGAAGGCCGCCTACGTGCGGGCGCAGCGGGGGTTCGCCGAGCGCGGTCAGGCGCTGCGCACGCGGCTGCTCGACATCGTCGACGCCTGACTCAGCCCGCGGGTGCGCAGTCCGCGCAGGGCACGAGCCCGCGACCGTCGGCTGCCAGACGCAGCCGCAGCGCGGTCACGCGCTCTGCCGCCTCCTCGAGCCGGGTCGCCGGGAGCGCGCCGGAGTCGACGGCCGCGACGATCGCGTCGACGATGGCGGGTGCCGTGTCCGCCGTCGAAGAGACGACCGTGAGCACGACGTCGTTGCCCGCGGCGAGCGCGGCCACGGCGTTGGCCGCGGGATCGGCGTACCTCGGGTCGCCGGAGGACTGCAGCATTCCGAGATCGTCGGTGACGGCGATGCCGGTGAAGCCGAGGTCCTCGCGGGCGATGCGGTGCCACTCTGCCGACAGACTCGCCGGCGCCGGGTCGACGGCGGTGTAGGCGAGGTGCCCGAACATCAGGAGGGGCGCATCGGCAGCGATCCCGGCAGCGAACGGCACGGCGTCGGTCGCGCGCCATTCGTCGAACGAGAGCGGCGTCGCGGGGATCGTCGCATGCGAGTCGGCCTCGGTGGCGCCGTGCCCGGGGAAGTGCTTGAGAGTGGATGCCGCGACCCCTCCCTCGCCGGTGACCGCGGCCGCGACGCTCGAGGCGGCCAGGTCGGGCGTCGTGCCGAGCACGCGGCGATAGATGAACGAGGCCGGGTCGTCGGTCTCGTCCGCGACGACGCCGAAGTTGACGCCGATTCCCGCGCGTCGCACGAGCGCGGCACGACCGGCGAACGCGTCCTGGACCGCGGCCGCCGGGGCGCCCTTCAGTGTGAGCGCGGACGGGAACGTGTCCCATGGCAGCCGCGACACGTCGCCGCCCTCCTGGTCCACGGCGATGAGCGGGGGCAGGGCCGGATCGATCGTCAGCTGTGCCGTGAGTGCGCGCAGCGCCGCCTCGTCGTCGTCGGGGATGTTCGCCCCCATCAGCAGGAATCCGCCGATGCGGGTGGATTCCATGTACGAGCGCAGGGCGGCGGCATCCGTGGTCGGGACATGCCCCATCACGACGGCGGCCGCTCGCTCGCGGACCGTCATGTCCGCGACGAGGTCGCGGGCCGCTGCGACGATCGCGTCGGCACCGGCGGGCTGCACGGTCACCCCGGCCGGGCTCGTCGCCGCGACGGCGGGGGCGGCGGCAGCGGTCCCGGCCAGCGCCGAGACGGCCACCAGCGCCAGAGCGCCGGTCCAGACTCGCCGTGGGAACCACATCCTGCCAGCCTAGGGCGCCGTATCAGTGACGGGCGACGAGGGCGGCGGCATCCGTCCCGGTCGGCAGCACGCCGTACTGCGCGCCGCGGTCGGCGCCGAGCCGCGCCGCGATGAAGGCCTCGGCGGCGTTGGACGGCGCGTGGCGGAGCATGAGCGACGCCTGGAACGCGAGTGCGAGGCTCTCGCTGAGTCGTCGGGCCTGCGCGGCAGCCTCCTCGACATCGGCCGCCGACAGGCGCGCCAGGAGCGTGAGCGTGCGATCGACGTGCGCATCCAGGACGCCCGACGCACCGGTCGTCGTCGCCAGCTCGTCCGCGAACGCCGCAGCCGATTCGGGATCCCGTGTGAGAGCACGCAGCACGTCGAGCGCGATGACGTTGCCCGAGCCCTCCCAGATCGCCATGACCGGCTGTTCCCGGTACCGGCGTGCGAGGGGGAACGACTCGGTGTACCCGTTGCCGCCGAGACATTCCATGGCCTCGTAGGCGTGGTGGGGGCCGCGCTTGCAGATCCAGTACTTCGACACGGGGGTGGCGAGGCGGCGCAGCGCCACGTCGCGGTCGGAGGCGCCGGCTTCGAACAGCTGCGCGAGGCGCAGACCGGTGAGCATCGCGGCTTCGTAGTCCAGGGCGAGATCGGCGAGTACCGACGTCATCGCCGGCTGATCGACGAGCAGCCGGCCGAACGCCGTGCGACCACGGGCGTGCCACACCGCCTCGGCGACCGACTGCCGCATGCCCGCGGCGGTCCCCAGCACGCAGTCCAGCCGGGTGCGCTCGACCATCTCGATGATGGTGCGCACGCCTCGGCCCGGCTCGCCGAGAAGGAATCCGACGGTGCCGTCGAACTCCACCTCGGACGACGCGTTCGAGCGATTGCCGAGCTTGTCCTTCAGACGCTGGATCCGAAAGACGTTGCGCATCCCGTGCGGCAGCATGCGTGGCACGAAGAGGCACGAGAGCCCCTCGTCCCTGCCGCTGGTGCGCGTGTGTGCGAGCACCAGGAAGGCGTCCGACATCGGTGCGGAGCAGAACCACTTGTGGCCGGTCAGCTGGTAGGCGTGGCCGCCCATGTGCTCGCCCACTGTCGTGCCGGCCCGGACGTCGGAACCGCCCTGCTTCTCTGTCATCGCCATGCCGATCAGCGCGCTCTGCTTGCCGCCGGGCACGTCGAGGCGGGGGTCGTATTCCCGCGACAGGAGGCGCGGCATCCACTCCTCCGCCACCCACGGCGACCCTTCGATCGACGCGACGGCGGCGTGAGTCATCGACACCGGGCAGGCGTGACCCGGCTCGACCTGGGCGAACAGCATGAACATCGCCGCGCGCGCCACCGATGCGCCCTCGCGTGGATCGGCCCACGCCGAGGTGTGCGCGCCGCGCGCGATCGCCTCGCTGATCACGCGATGGTACGACGGGTCGTACTCGACCTCGTCGAGGCGGAAGCCCCACCGGTCGTGGGCCTGCAGCAGCGGGGCGTGCACGTTCGCGAGTTCCGCGTCGCGCTGGAACGAGGCGGAGCCGACCAGGCCGCCCGCCTCGTGGAGCGCATCGTCTGCCCAGCCGCCTCCGAACGAAGCGACCGCCGAGACGAGCGGAGTATTGAGACCGTACTCGTCGACGTCCACGCGCCAGGGCGCCTGGTTCTCGACATAGTGCGTGGCCGCTCCGATGACGCGCTGCCCCCGGGCGAAGGTCGTCATGAGCGTTCGGTGTTCATGAGCGCTCCGAGTCGCCGGCAGTGGCCAGTGCGTACTGCTCGCGCGGGCTGAGGGGCGCGCGCGTCACGATGTCGTGGATGAACGCCAGCTTGTGGCGCACCGGTGTGACGATCGTGAAGGGATACAGGTCGCCGAATCCCATCGAACGGTTGATCCGGTTGAATCCCTGCGACATCCACTCCCAGTCGGTCAGCAGGCGCTGGATCGGCTCGTCCTCGTACGAGTCCAGCGGCACCACGTCGGTGTCGCGCAGGTTCGTGACGGCGGCGTCAAGATGGATGCCGATCACCGCGGCCGTCTGCAGGGTCCCGGTGATGTGCAGATAGTGCGCGAAGGTCTCGGCGAAGTCCTCCCACGGGTGCATCGTGGCGTACTCCGAGATGAACGACTCGTGCCAGTCGGCGGGGGCGCCGACCTTGTAGTGGCGCTGCAGGGCGTCGCGGTAGCTGGTGCGCTCATCGCCGAACAGCTCGCGACAGCGGTCCCACATCGCAGGATCGGTCAGCAGCACGTTCTGGTAGTAGTGCCCCACCTCGTGGCGCAGGTGCCCGAGGATCGTGCGGTACGGCTCGCCGAGCTTCACGCGCAGCGCCTCGCGCCGGTCGTCGAGGCTCTCGGCGAGGTCGATCGTGATGATGCCGTTGGCGTGCCCGATCGTGACGCGCTTGCCGT
The DNA here is from genome assembly GCF_042722305.1 of Microbacterium sp. NPDC058389. Lineage (NCBI taxonomy): Bacteria > Bacillati > Actinomycetota > Actinomycetes > Micrococcales > Microbacteriaceae > Microbacterium > Microbacterium sp. NPDC058389. Next base: position 397,697 of record NZ_JBHXJQ010000001.1, on the reverse strand, counting down.
CGGACAGGCTGGAGATCAGGTCGAACCCGAGGCCGCCCTTCTCGACGTCCCACCCGACGATCGGCAGGCCGAGATCGGCGAGCTGCAGCAGCAGGCGGCGCTTGGCCTCCTCCGTCTTGGCGAGCTTCTCGAGCGCGACGGTGTCGTCTGCGGCAGGACGGCGGCGCGTGAGACGGCACGAGAAGCAGCGCCCGGCGGGCGCGTTCTCCCACACCAGCCAGTTGCACGCCCACTCGCGGTTCGAGCACGCGTACCAGACCTCGCCGTCGATGACGGCCTGACCGTGGCGGAGCCCCTGGAACTCGCGCGACGGCAGGTGGTAGCCGATCTCGGCTTCGCAGTTCGGACACTGGAGCGTGTCGAGGTACACGAAGTGGCGGCAATGCGGACAGCGGGGCTGCGAGCTCACCGTCTCACCGTAGCGTGCCCCGGGGTGCGCGGAGCCCGCCCACGTGCCCGGGCTACGGCGACGGCGCCAGCGGCACCCGCAGCAGCAGGTCGTCGTGGGGACCGGGATCGCCCCGTCCGTCGGTGTTGTTCGTCAGCACCCACAGCGATCGGTCCCGCACGGCGACGACGTCGCGCAGTCGCCCGAACTGGCCGGTGAAGGCGGCGACGGGTTCACCGGCCGCCTCGCCGTCCGCCGTGTCGACCTGCCACAGACGCTCCCCACGCAGACCTGCCAGGAACAGGGTCGACCCCACGGAGGCGAGCCCGCTCGGGCTCGCCTCGCTCGTCGGCCACTGCGCCACGGGATCGACGTAACCGTCCCGTTGCGCGGCACCCTCCACGACCGGCCAGCCGTAGTTCGCCCCGGGCTCGATGCGGTTGAGCTCGTCCCACGTGTTCTGGCCGAATTCGCTGGCCCACATGGTGCCGTCGGCCGTCCACGCGATCCCCTGCACGTTGCGATGGCCCATCGACCACACGCGGGTGTCCCACGGGTTGCCCGGCGCGGCGTCGCCGTCGGGTGTGAGGCGCAGGATCTTCCCGCCCAGGGCGTCGCGGTCCTGCGCGGCCTCGGGGCGTCCCGCGTCGCCCGTCGTCACGTAGAGGCAGCCGTCGGGGCCGAACGCGATGCGTCCGCCGTCGTGGTTGCGCGCCTTGGGGATGCCGTCGAGCACGACGTCCGGCTCGCCGAGCTCGAGTGCCCCGGAGACGCCGAGCAGCGGCATCCGCACCACCCGGTTGTCGTCGGCGGCGCCGAAGTACGCGTAGAGCACAGGGCCGTCGGCGGTCCGCAGGAGCGCCAGACCGTGCAGACCGGATTCGCCGCCCGAGACGACCCCGGGCACGGTGCCGGCGGTCCGCAGCCCGCCGTCCGGGGTGAGCTCCCGCACGGTGCCGTCATCGCGCTGCGAGATGAGCGCGCCGCCGCCGTCCAGCGGCACCACCGACCACGGGGAGGCGAGACCGGACGCGAGCGTCGCGACGTCGGGCGTCGTCCGCCACCATGCCGGCTCTGGCGCAGTCGACGGCGAGAGGCCGACGGTCGGGGCCGCGCTGGACGGCACAGGCTGCGGCGCCGCGGTGCACCCGGCCGCGACGATCGAGGCCAGGACGAGGCATCCGATCACCGCACACCGTGCACGCGGAGTCATGTGCCCGCGACGGCGGCTTCGAGCGCGGCGATGTCGATGCGACGCATGCGGAGCATGGCCTGGACGGCGCGGTGAGCGACGTCCGGATCGGGATGCCGGATCAGCTCGACCAGCCGATCGGGGATGATCTGCCACGACAGGCCCCAGCGGTCCTTGAGCCACCCGCACGGCTGCTCCTCACCGCCGTCGGCCACCAGCGCGTTCCAGTACCGGTCGACCTCGGCCTGGTCGCCGCACGACACGTACAGCGACACCGCCTCCGTGAACGGGAACTGCGGACCGGCATCCATCCCGAAGTAGTCGCGCCCGGCGAGCCGGAAGTGGACGTGCATGACCTTGCCGCCCATGCCCGGCACCTCGTCGGGGTAGCGCCCCAGCGCGACGATCTCGGAGTCGGGGACCAGCGCGGTGTAGAAGGTGACAGCCTCCTCAGCCGCGTCGTCGAACCACAGGAAGGGGGTCACGTCGGTCATGCCTCCCACCCTCGCGGACGCCCGGCGGGCGCGCAACGGGTGCCGTGGACGTCACGCCGGGGCGAGTGGGAGGCGCACCGTCACCCGGAGTCCTCCGTCGGCTCGGCCGGCGAGGGCGAGACGGCCGTCGTGCGCCTCTGCGATGCTCTTCACGATCGCCAGGCCGAGTCCGACCCCGGCGTACTGGTCGCTGCGCGCGCGGTCGGTGCCGCGTTGGAAGGGCTCGGCGAGCGTGCCGACGAGGAGCAGGCTCAGCGGCTCTCCCGTGTTCTCCACGGTCAGCAGCGCGGTGCCGCCGTCGCGCGCTGTCATGACCTCGACGCTTCCACCCGCCGGCAGGTTGTGGACGATCGCATTGTGCACGAGGTTCGTCGCGAGCTGCCGCAGCAGCGTCGGGGATCCGAGCGCTGACACGATGTCGCCCGAGGTCGAGATGGTCACGTGACGCGCCTCGGCGAGCGGGAGGAGCGTCTCTGCGGCATCCTCCGCGACCAGCGACAGATCCACGGACTCGCGCACGAACGAGCGCTGTTCGGCGCGGCTGAGGACCAGGAGAGCCTCGGTGAGGTCGATTGCACGCGTGTTCACCTCGCGCAGCCGCGCGATCAGCTCGTCCGCGTCGCGGTCGGGGTCCGTGCGAGCGACGTCCAGCAGCGTCTGCGTGATCGCGAGCGGGGTGCGCAGCTCGTGCGAGGCGTTTGCCGCGAACCGTCGCTGCTCCTCCACCTGCGCCTCCAGCCTCGCGAGCATCGTGTCGAAGCTGTCGGCGAGTTCGCGGAACTCGTCCGCGCGGCCCTCGAGCGCGATGCGGTGCGACAGCGACCCCGCGGCGGCACGGCGCGTTGCGTCCGTGATCCGCCGCAGCGGCGCCAGCATGCGTCCCGCGAGGATCCAGCCGCCGACGAGCCCGAACACGAGCAGCGCCACGAGCGCCCAGGCGGCACGGGGAACGAAGGCCCGCTCCAGGTCGCCGCGGTTGGGCACGACCGGACCGGGCCCCGTGAGGTTGCCGTCGGGAACGTACCGCAGAAGGAACAGCCACACGACGGCGAGCAGCAGGGCCCCCGCCACCATCAGGAATCCGGCGTAGCTGAGCGTCAGCTTGAGCCGAACGCTCATGCCCGGCCGCCTAGTCATCCCGTGACCGCTCGTCCGTCGTCACATCGATGCGGTACCCGACCCCCGGCACGGTCGCGATCACCCACGGTTCTCCCAGTCGCTTGCGCAGCGCCGACACCGTGATGCGCACGGCGTTCGTGAACGGATCGGCGTTCTCGTCCCACGCGCGTTCGAGCAGGTCCTCGGCACTCACGATGCCGCCGTCGGCGCCGATCAGCACCTCGAGCACGGCGAACTGCTTCCTCGTGAGGGCGACGTACCTGCCGTCACGGAACACCTCCCGGCGGAACGGATCCAGGCGCAGGCCGGCGAGCTCCCGCACGGGCGGCCGGCTGTGCGCGCGCCGACGGTCGAGCGCACGCAGCCTCAGCACGAGCTCCTGCAGGTCGAACGGCTTGGTCAGGTAATCGTCGGCCCCCAGTTCGAACCCGGTCGCCTTGTCGTCGATCCGGTCCGCGGCGGTCAGCATGAGGATCGGGATGCCGGTCCCCGCCGCGACGAGGTGTGCGGCGATCTCATCGCCCGAGGGACCCGGGATATCGCGATCGAGCACGGCGATGTCGTACGCGTTGACGCTCAGGAGCTCCATCGCGGTGTCGCCGTCGCCCGCGATGTCGGCCGCGATCGCGGCGAGCCGAAGGCCGTCGCGGATGGCCACCGCCATCAGGGGTTCGTCCTCCACCACCAGCACGCGCATCCCTTGATGCTACGAGGCGACGCATATCGTCCGTGTAGCGAAAACCGCATACGGCCCCGCAACGCGCGCGCGTGTGGGCTGAAGGAATGAACAGCAACCCGTCCAGGCCTGCACGGCGTCGTCGCACGCTCCTCGGCGTGGTCATCGCGCTCGCGATGCTCCTGGCCGCAGTCGTCGGGATCGTCGCGTACCGGTCCGCTGCGGCGACCACCCTGCCGCCTGCGGACACGGGAGCCGCCGCTGTCGACGAGACGAGGGATGGCGCCGTGACGAAGGTCGACGGCATCCTCCCCGACGCGGCGAGCCCCTTCGACGACGACTCCCCCGGCATCGCCCGCCTGACACCCGCCCTGCTCGAGGCGCTGCGCCGGGCGGCGACGGATGCCGCCGAACACGGCGTCGACGTCCGCGTCAACAGCGGCTGGCGGTCGGCCGAGTACCAGGAGCAGCTGCTGCACGAGGCGGTGACCCAGTACGGTTCCGAGGCCGAGGCTGCGCGCTGGGTCGCCACCCCGGCCACGTCGGCGCACGTCGCGGGCGAAGCGGTCGACATCGGCCCGTATGCCGCGGCCGACTGGATGATCGCGCACGGGGCCGGCTACGGGCTGTGCCGCACATACGACAACGAGGCGTGGCATTTCGAGCTGCGCCCGGACGCCGTCCGGGACGGGTGTCCGCCGCTGTACCGTGACCCCACCGAGGACCCGCGGATGCAGCGCTGAGGGCGCGTCGTCGTTCCTCGCTGGTGTGCCCGGCAAAAGCAGAAGGCCGCCCGATCGGGCGGCCTTCTTTCGGTGGACCTGAGGGGACTCGAACCCCTGACCCCCTGCATGCCATGCAGGTGCGCTACCAGCTGCGCCACAGGCCCTGACCGTTTCCCGCTCTCGCGGGGCAACTCGTCTAGCTTACAACACTCCGAGGGGTGCTCCGAACCACGGTCAGTCTTCGGCGCCGGCGCGCGCAGGCAGCTGGATCGGGACGACGGGGCAGTCCTTCCAGAGTCGCTCGAGCCCGTAGTACACGCGCTCCTGCTCGTGGAAGACGTGCACGACGAGGTCGCCGAAGTCGATCAGCACCCAACGGGACTCCTGGCGTCCCTCGCGGCGCAGGCGCTTGTGGCCGGCCTCCAGCAGCTTGTCCTCGATCTCGTCCGCGATGGCGGCGACGTTGCGCTCGTTGCGCCCCGTCACGAGCAGGAAGATGTCGACGAGCGGCAGCGGCTCCGAGACATCGAGGGCCATCAGGTCCTCGCCGCCCTTCGCGTCCGCGGCGGTCGCCGCGATCTGGAGCATGTCGATGGACTGTGGGGTCGCGGTCATCAGAAGACTCCTGTCGCGAAGGCGAGGATGAGGACGCCCACGAGGGCGAGGGCCAGCACACCGGCGGTCACGGCGAGCGACATCATGAGCTTGCCGCCCTTCTCGGGCACCGGGGGCTTGATGACGTCGCCGGGCATCTTGACCGTGCTCACCGCCGCGCTCGCGGCGATCGGCGTCGGAGACGAGTGCACCGGCAGCTCGCCATCGACCAGGGTGGCGTCGATCTCCTTGCCGTCGGCGGTGCCCTTGGCGTGCCCGGTCGAGCCGAGGCCCTCGGGCAGATTGAACGTACCCGTGACGATGACCTCACCCGTCGCGGTGACGGGTGCCACGAGCGGCGACACCTCGGGCGCCTGCGCGACGATCAGCGCGCTCGGAAGTGCGATCGCACCGGTGGTGCGCGACAGCAGCTGGTCGAACGACGCCGGGAACTCCGGAGCGTCGGGCTCGGGTTCGGACGTCGCGGCCGGGGTCTCCGCCTGCGCCTCCAGCAGCCCGGCGCCGAACAGCGGGCTCACGACGGCCTTCTGCTCCTCGGCGATCGGATCCTCGACGCCGGCGAGGGCGGCGTCGAACGCGTCGATGCCCGTGTTCTCGTCGGCCACCGGCTGGATCCACGACACCTGAGGCGCAGCCGGAGCGGCCACGGGGGGCGCGGCGACAGGCGCGGCGGCAACGGGGCCGGCAGGCTCGGACGCTGCGGTGTCGCGCGGGATGCCGAACAGCGCGTGCATGCCGCTGTCGGTGCTCACTTCGCCCGAGTCCGGCGACTCGACGAAGAGGGACGGCGTGGGCTCGGCGGCCGGCTCGGGCTCCGCGAACAGCGGCTGCTCGAAGGCGGGAGCCGGTGCGGGCTCGGGCGACGGCGAGAACGCGAACGCCGGGGCACCCGTCGCGGCGGCGTGTGCGGCGACGACCTCGGGCGTGATCACGGGAACCGACGCGGTGCGGATGCGCTCCTGCTGGCGCGCCTGGCGACGCGTCAGAGGCGACACGCCGAGGTCGACGCTCGAGTCCGCGACCGGGGCGGGCGCGACGACGGCGGGCTCGGCCGGGCGCGGGAACGGCGCAGCGGAGACGGGCACGGCGGAGACGGGCACGACGGCCGCGGGAGGCGGGGTCGGCGCGACGGGCTCGACGGGTGCAGGGGCCTCAGGGACCGCTTCGTCGGTCGGCGTCGCGGTGATCACAGGCGTCGAGCCCGTGTTACGCAGCTCGCGGATCTGCTTGCGGGTGAGGGCGGGCGATGCCGGTTGCTCGGGTGTACTCATTCCTTGCTCCGGTAGAGATGATGCTTCGCAATGTATTGGACGACCCCGTCGGGCACGAGGTACCACACCGGGTGTCCTCGCTCCACCCGGTCGCGGCAGTCCGTCGACGAGATGGCGAGGGCGGGGATCTCGAGCTGACTGACGTCGTCGCTGGGCAGGCCGTCCGTGCTCAGCACATGTCCTGGGCGAGACACAGCGACGAAGTGGGCGAGATCCCACAACTCATCATGGTCTCTCCAACTGAGAATTTGCGCTATGGCGTCTGCGCCCGTGATGAAGAACAGCTCCGCGTCGGGGCGCTGGGCCTTCAGATCGCGGAGCGTGTCGATGGTGTAGGTGGGTCCGTCGCGGTCGATGTCGACCCGACTCACGGTGAAGCGGGGATTGGATGCCGTCGCGATGACGGTCATCAGGTAGCGGTGTTCGCTCGGCGAGACGTCGGCCTTCTGCCAGGGCTCGCCGGTGGGCACGAAGACGACCTCGTCGAGGTCGAACCACTGAGCGACCTCGCTCGCTGCGACGAGGTGACCGTGGTGGATGGGATCGAACGTCCCACCCATGACCCCGATCCTCGAGGCCTCCGTGCCGACCATTCGGGCTGCCTCAGTGGCCGTGCCCCGATCGCTGGACGTCGTTGGCGTGAGCCTTGGCGTACGCCTCGGCCTTCTGCGAGTGGCGGTTGGCCACGTTGCGGTACGACAGCGTCACCAGGGCCAGCGCGGCGAACACGACGACCGCCACGATGCCGTAGCCCACGGTCTCGAGGGCGACGTTGCCGGTGTGCTCCGCCTCTTCGGCGGCGATGGCGATGATCGTGGCGAGTGTCATTCGTGCTCCGTTTCGGGGTTCGCCTCTGGGGCGCGGGACTGCAACAGTCTATTCCGTCACGCGCGGACTTGTCCGGCGCCGCGCGCCAGCCACTTCGAGCTGGTCAGTTCGGCCAGTCCCATGGGGCCGCGAGCGTGCAGCTTCTGCGTCGAGATGCCCACCTCGGCGCCGAAGCCGAACTCGCCGCCGTCGGTGAAACGGGTCGATGTGTTGGCCATCACGACGGCGGAGTCGACCTCGGCCAGGAAGCGCGCCTCGTTGGCGGCATCCTGCGTGATGATCGACTCGGTGTGGTGCGTCGAGTACCGCCGGATGTGATCGAGCGCGTCGTCGAGGTCGTCGACCACCCGCATCGCGAGGTCGAGGCTCAGGTACTCGGTCGCCCAGTCCTCCTCCGTCGCGGGGGTGACGTCGGCGGCGAGCCGGAAGACCGTGGGATCGCCGTGGACGGTGACGCCGCTCTCCTGCAGCGCAGCCACGACCGGACCGACGAGGCGCTCGGCAGCGCCGCGATGCACCAGCACCGTCTCGACAGCGTTGCACACGCTCGGCCGCTGCGTCTTGGCGTTCACGACGATGTCGCGCGCCCAATCCAGCGGCGCGCTCTCGTCGAGCACGATGTGCACGACGCCGGCGCCGGTCTCGATCACCGGCACCGAAGACTCGGTGACGACGGTCTCGATCAGCTGGGCGCTGCCCCGCGGGACCAGCACGTCCACGATGCCGCGGGCGTGCATGAGCTCGCGCGCCCCCTCGCGGCCGAAGTCGTCGACCGTCTGGATCGCCTCGGGATCGATGCCACGATCGCCCAGCGCTCCGCGCATGGCGCGGACCAGGGCGGCGTTGGTGAGCTCCGCAGCCGTGCCGCCGCGCAGGACCACGGCGTTCCCCGACCGCAGCGCGAGGGCCGCGATGTCGACGGTCACATTCGGGCGCGCCTCGTAGATGGACCCCACCACGCCGAACGGCACCGAAACCTTGGTGAGCGACACGCCGTTGTCGAGCGTCCGCTCGTCGAGCACGCGCCCGACCGGGTCGGGCAGCGCCGCGATCTCGCGCACGGCGGCAGCGAGGGCCGACACACGCGGCTCATCGAGCCGCAGGCGGTCCTGCAGCGCCACGGAGAGGCCGCTCGCACTCCCCCGCCGCAGATCCTCGGCGTTCGCCGCGACGATGTCGGCCGTGGCCGCCTGGATCGCGTCCGCGATCGCGAGCAGCGCATCGCGCTTCTCGTCGTCGCCGAGCAGGCCGATGCTGCGGGCGGCGTCCTTCGCGAGGAGCATCCGTTCGCGGGCCGTGGTGGCGGTGGTCGTCATCCGCCCAGTTTAGGACGGCCGGAGGTGGGCGATCAGCCGGTGCGCACCGCGCCCGTCATGGCCGACGGCGCCGGCACCGGGTTCGGTTCGAACCAGGTGCCGATCTCATCACCCGACAGCGCTTCGCCGACCAGATCGGCGCTCGTCACGAGGACCCCGATCCCGGATGCCGCGGCCAGGCGCGCCGCCGACACCTTGGTGGCCGCACCACCGGTGCCGACGCTGTTGACCACGACGGAGCCGAACTCGAACCCGTGCAGGTCGTCGCCGAACGCGACGTGCGGGATCGGCACCGCCCCCGGCTCGTCCGGCGGGCGGGTGTACAGGCATTCGATGTCGCTGAGGAGCACGAGCGCGTCGGCGCCGATCAGCTGCGCGACGAGGGCCGCCAGGCGGTCGTTGTCTCCGAAGCGGATCTCATGCGTGGCGACGGTGTCGTTCTCGTTCACCACCGGGAGGATGCGCAGGCCCAGCAGACGCTCCATGGCGCGACGCGCGTTCTCGCGGTGCGTGGTGTTCTCGAGGTCGCCGGCGGTCAGGAGCACCTGGCCGGCCACGATCCGGAAGGGGCGCAGCGCCTCCTGGTAGCGGTAGATCAGGATGTTCTGCCCGACGGCGGCCGCAGCCTGCTGCGTCGCAAGGTCGCTCGGCCGCTCGTCGAGGAGGAGGAACGGCATGCCCGTCGCGATGGCGCCGGACGAGACCAGCACCACCTCGGTGCCGCGACCGTGCGCAGCGGCGAGGGCGTCGACGAGCGGACGGATCTTGTGGGCGTTGTCGCCGCTGATCGACGACGAGCCGACCTTGACCACCACACGGCGCGCGGTGCGGATGTCACCGCGCTCGCGTGTGCTCACTCGTCGTCCCCGTCGGCCCACTCGGGGCTCGGACCGCGCTCGGCGAGGCGCTCGGCCTCGAGCTCGGCGCGGGCCTCCGCCTTCGCGTCCATCATGTCGTGGTACATGTCACGGCGCTGGGACGTCGTGCGACGGGTGCTGCGCAGCAGGCGGGGATCCGTGCCTCGCGGCGCGGTCATCAGCTCCGCGGTCGACGACACCGACGGCTCCCAGTCGAAGACGATGCCGTCGCCCTCGCCGATGACGACCGTCGCGCCCGGGACGGCGCCCGCACGGTACAGCTCGTTCTCGACGCCGAGCTTCTCGAGCCGGTCGCCGAGGTATCCGACGGCCTCCTCGTTCTGGAAGTCGGTCTGCTGCACCCACTTCACCGGCTTGTCGCCGAGGATGCGGTAGACGTTGCCGTACGTGCCGCCCTCGACGCGGACGGAGAACTCCTTGTCGGCGCCCTTGGGGCGGATCACGATCCGCTCAGGTGCCGGCGCGGCCGCCCGCTCGACACGATGCGTCGCCACGATGTCGCCGAGCGCGAACGTGAGCTGACGCAGGCCCTCGTGGCTCACCGTCGAGATCTCGAAGACACGGAAGCCGCGCGCCTCGAGGTCCGGTCGCACGAGGTCCGCGAGGTCCTTGGCCTCGGGCACGTCCACCTTGTTGAGGGCGACGAGCTGCGGGCGCTCCAGGAGCGGCAGCTGTCCCTCCGGCACGGGGTAGGCGGCAAGCTCGGCCAGGATGACGTCGAGATCGGTGAGCGGGTCGCGACCCGGCTCGAGCGTCGCGCAGTCGAGCACGTGGACGAGCGCCGTGCAACGCTCGACGTGCCGCAGGAACTCGAGACCGAGGCCCTTGCCCTCGCTCGCGCCCTCGATGAGTCCGGGCACGTCCGCGACGGTGAAACGCGTGTCGCCGGCCTGCACGACGCCGAGGTTGGGGTGCAGCGTGGTGAACGGGTAGTCCGCGATCTTGGGACGCGCGGCGGAGATCGCGGCGATGAGGCTCGACTTGCCGGCCGACGGGAACCCGACCAGGGCGACGTCGGCCACCGTCTTCAGCTCGAGGAGGACGTCACCGGTCCAGCCGGGCGTGCCCAGCAGCGCGAAGCCGGGGGCCTTCCGCTTCGGCGTGGCGAGCGCGGCGTTGCCGAGTCCGCCCAGACCGCCGGGGGCCGCGACGAACCGCATGCCGGGCTCGATCATGTCCACGATGGTCTCGCCGGACGGGTCCTTCACCACGGTCCCCACCGGGACCGGCAGCTCCAGCGACTCACCCAAAGCGCCCGAGCGGTGGTCGCCCATGCCGAACCCGCCGTTGCCCGCGGAGCGGTGCGGCGAGTGGTGGTAGGAGAGCAGCGTCGTGACCTGCGGGTCGGCGACCAGCACGACGTCGCCGCCGTGACCGCCGTTGCCGCCGTCGGGGCCGGCGAGCGGCTTGAACTTCTCGCGCTTGACCGACACGCAGCCGTTGCCGCCCTTGCCGGCGCTCAGATGGAGCGTCACGCGATCGACGAACGTGACCATGCGGTCCCCCTCAGGCCTGGGTGCTCCCCAGAGTAAAGGGAAGGGGCGAGCCGTAGCCCGCCCCCTCCTCGAAGTGTGTGTGAACCCGGTGGATTACTCCGCCGCAGCCACGATGTTGACGACCTTGCGGCCGCCCTTGTGGCCGAACTCGACCGAGCCCGCGGCCAGCGCGAACAGCGTGTCGTCGCCACCGCGGCCGACGTTGGCGCCGGGGTGGAAGTGCGTGCCACGCTGACGGACGAGGATCTCGCCGGCGTTGACGGCCTGGCCGCCGAAACGCTTCACGCCGAGGCGCTGAGCGTTGGAGTCACGACCGTTGCGGGTGGAGCTTGCGCCCTTTTTGTGTGCCATCTCTGCGTCTCCTGTGGCTTACTTGATGCCGGTGACCTTGACGCGCGTGAGGTCCTGACGGTGCCCCTGGCGCTTCTTGTAGCCGGTCTTGTTCTTGAACTTCTGGATCACGATCTTCGGGCCGCGCTCCTCACCGAGCACCTCGGCGGTCACGGTGACCTTCGCGAGCTTCTCGGCGTCGGTCGTCACGGCGTCGCCGTCGACGAAGAGCACCGCGGGGAGCTCGATCTTGTCGCCGACCTTCGCGGCCTGACGGTCGAGAACGACGATCGTGCCGACCTCAACCTTCTCCTGCCGGCCGCCGGCGCGCACAACTGCGTAAACCACTTCACACCTGTTTCTTCTGGGAGCACGCGCACGCGCTCAGGACGTCAACAAAGACTTGGTGCGGATGTCTCGACGCACCAAGGGTCTACTTTACCAGATGCCGGAACAGTCCGCGAAAGCGCGCGACCGTGTGTCGCCGCCTGGGGCTCTCACACCCGGCTCTCCGCGCTGCGCGAGGCGACGCGTCGAGAGATGTGGGGACGATGAATAGTATCTGGACGTGACGATCCTGATCGACGACCCGCGCTGGCCCGCGCACGGGCGGCTGTGGGCGCATCTCGTGAGCGACGCTTCGCTCGCCGAGCTGCACGCGTTCGCCGACGCGAACGGCATTCCGCGGCGCGGGTTCGATCTCGACCACTACGACGTGCCCGAGGACGCGCACGCACGGCTCATCGCCGCGGGCGCCCAGCACGTCGACGGTCACGAGCTGGTGCGCCGCCTCATCGCGTCGGGCCTGCGCGTGCGGGCGCGCGACCGGCACTGACGTCGCGTCAGGCGACCGCCGACATCTCCAGCACTTCGGCAGCGCGTGCGGGGCCGTCGAAGGCGCGCACGGCCTCCCCCAGGCGCTGCGCACGATCGTGGATCGCGGGGTCACCGAGCAGCGCGAGGACCGTGGCCCTGATCGCCGCCGGATCGGACCGGCGCGACATTGTCAGTCCCACCCCCGCCCGCGCCACGGCGCGCCCGACGCGGGGCTGGTCGGACGTGGCGTCGAGCGGCAGCACCAGCACCGGCACCCCGTGCGCGAGCGCGGCGAGCGTCGTGCCGTGTCCGCCATGGCCCACGAGGATCGACGAGGACGGGAACAGCTCGTGGTGCGGCATCCATTCGCGCACCTCGACCGTCCGCGGGATGCGCAGCTCCGCCACCGACACCGCGGGACCGAGGGTGGCCACGACACGGGCGTCCAAGGACTCCGCGGCGTCGAGCACGCGCTGCCACGTCGCGACGAGGTCGGGGAACCGGAAGGTGCTGAGGCTCAACACGACCGTGGGCTCGGACGGGCTCGCCGCCACGGCCGCGGTCATGGCGCCCGCGTAGACGACCGCGCCCGGGCTCGCCGACAGCGGCGGCTGCACGGCGAACGGCGCGGTCAGATCCGGGACGGATGCCACGACGATCGGCATCGCGTGCGACCGCGGTGCGGCCACCCGGACCCCGCGCACCCAGCTGATCGCGCCGAGGGCCCGCATCCCCGACACCAGGAACCCGTGCAGCGTGTGTTCGAGCACCGCATAGCGCCGCCCCATGCGGTCGAGCGTGTCGAGCACCCCCACCAACAGGCAGTCGACGACCACCACGTCGGCGGGGAAGTCCACCAGCAGCGAGACGGCGTCGTCGGCGATGCGGTGGTCGAACACCAGGCGCAGCAGGCTGAGCGGCCCCGCGTCGAGCACGAATCCCAGACGGCTCGGGTAGGCCGTGAAGGCCAGCCCTGCCTCGCGGTACGCCTCGGCCTGCGAGTCGTGCCCGAGGACGAGCACGTCGTGACCGCGCTGCTGGAGGGCGCGCGCGATCGCGATGGTGGGCATGCGATTCCCGCCGCCGTCCCACGTCACGAACACAAAGCGCGCCATGGCGCCCTCCCCAGGTCCCCGCCGCCAAGATTAGCGACGGGAGGACCCGGGGCGACAGTGGGTGACGCGGTGTGGCCGCGGGATCAGTCCTCGGCGGGCGTGTGCGGCACCGGCGTGCCGGTGAGCGCAGCGGTCGTCACACGACGGCGCGCGCGCCCCTGGCCGGGTGCCTTGGGCTCGGGAAGCGCATTGAGCACCGAATCCAGGAGCATGTCCTTCTCGGTCTTCGGCTCCTTCTTCGCCGCGGGCTGCTTCGCCGCGGACTCGGAGCGCTTCTTGCGCTGCTTCTTCGGCCGCTCGACGGGGACGTCCTCCACGACCGCGGCAGCCGGCGCCGCCTCGTCCGTGTGGTGGATCGTGGATGCCGCGATCTGCGCGAGGGCCGACTTCATGCTCTCCGTGATGACGTGGGTTCCGCTGGAGCCGTTCGACGCCGGCGCGGGCGCGTTGCCGCCGCGCGGACGACGGCCGCCGCCCGCGGGAGCCGCACCGGCGCCGGGCGCGCGATGCTTGACGACCGGGTCGTGGTGCACGATGAGGCCTCGGCCCGCGCAGACCTCGCACGGCTCGCTGAAGGTCTCGAGCAGGCCGAGTCCGAGCTTCTTGCGGGTCATCTGCACGAGGCCGAGCGAGGTCACCTCGGCGACCTGGTGCTTCGTGCGGTCGCGGCTCAGGCACTCGACGAGGCGGCGCAGCACGAGATCGCGGTTGGACTCCAGGACCATGTCGATGAAGTCGACGACGATGATGCCGCCGATGTCGCGCAGGCGCAGCTGGCGGACGATCTCCTCGGCGGCCTCGAGGTTGTTCTTGGTGACGGTCTCTTCGAGGTTGCCGCCCGAGCCGACGAACTTGCCGGTGTTGACGTCGACGACAGTCATGGCCTCGGTGCGGTCGATGACGAGCGATCCGCCGGAGGGCAGCCACACCTTGCGGTCCAGCGCCTTCTCGATCTGCTCGGTGACGCGGAACTCGTCGAACGGGTCGTGGTCGCCCTCGAAGCGTTCGACGCGCTCCAGCAGGTCGGGCGCGACGGACTCGAGATACTTCGAGATCGTGTGGTGCGCGTCCTCACCCTGGATGAGCATCTTCGAGAAGTCCTCGTTGAAGACATCGCGGACGATCTTGACGAGCAGGTCGGGCTCGGAGTGCAGCAGAGCAGGCGCCTGGATGGTCTCGATCTGCTTCGAGATGTGCTCCCACTGGTTGGTGAGACGCTGCACGTCGCGGGTCAGCTGGTCCTCGGTGGCGCCCTCCGCGGCGGTGCGCACGATCACGCCGGACGACTCGGGGAGCACCTCCTTGAGGATCTTCTTCAGGCGCGCGCGCTCGGTGTCGGGCAGCTTGCGCGAGATGCCGTTCATGTTGCCGCCCGGCACGTACACGAGGTAGCGGCCCGGAAGCGAGATCTGGCTGGTCAGGCGGGCGCCCTTGTGCCCGACCGGGTCCTTCGTGACCTGGACGAGCACGCGGTCGCCCGTCTTGAGCGCCAGCTCGATGCGGCGCGGCTGGTTGCCCGTCTCGACGGCATCCCAGTCCACCTCGCCCGAGTACAGCACCGCGTTGCGGCCGCGGCCGATGTCGACGAACGCGGCCTCCATGCTCGGCAGGACGTTCTGCACGCGGCCGAGGTAGACGTTGCCGATGAGCGAGGCGTCCTGGTTGCGGGCGACGTAGTGCTCGACGAGCACGTTGTCCTCGAGCACGGCGATCTGGATGCGACCGTTGCGCGAGCGCACGATCATGTCGCGGTCGACAGCCTCGCGGCGGGCGAGGAACTCGGCCTCAGTGACGACGGCGCGACGGCGACCGGCCTCCCGGCCGTCACGGCGACGCTGCTTCTTGGCCTCCAGGCGCGTGGACCCCTTGATGCGCTGCGGCTCGGTGATCAGCTCGACGGCGCGCTGGCGCGGCTGCGAGGGCTCCGACGGGGTGGATGCCTCGTCCCGGCCCTCGCCGCCACGCCGGCGGTTGCGACGACGCGACGTGCTGGTGGCGGCGGCGGCCTCGGGCTCGGGCTGCGGCTCGCGGCCCGGACGGGCGGGGAGCACCGAGAACGCCGGGGCGTAGAAGTGCAGGTCCGTCGACACCGCGGACACGAACACCTCGGGCAGCAGCCCCAGGCTCGCGGCAGTGGCCGGGCCGGCGGGCTCCTCGGGCGTCTGCGCATCGGCGACGGGTGCGTCGGGCGCCTCTTCGGCCTCGGCCTCAGCCTCAGCGACCTCGGCCTGGGCGGCCTCGGGCTCAGCCTCAGCGAGCTCGACGTCAGCGACCTCGGCGTCGGCGGGCTCGGACTCAGCGGTGGCAGTGGCTTCCGCTTCCGAGGGCACCTCGGGCTCCTCCGTGTCGCCGTCGGCGTCGGCCGCGGCAACGGCGTCGGGTGCGGCATCCACCGCGCCCTCCTCAGGAGCCGACTCGGCGACCGGCTCCGCCTCGACGGACGCCGTCGAAACGGCGTCCGCGTCTAGCGGAGCGTCCGATTCGGCCTGAGGGGTGAATTCTGCATCGTTTCCATCAGCCATCACTGGCGTACTCCTAGCGGGGCGACACCGCGCGTCGCCCGGCGAAATCTCGTGCGGCGCCGCCCATGCCCTCCGGACGGGGCGGTGCCGCGAACTCACTCGGTCTGCAGCGGAGGTCCGGCGCTAGGCGGATGCTCGCGCTGCCAAGGGCATTCGTCGCCCTGAAGTCTTCTGGTGATGATCGTCGCGGCGCGGCCGCTTGCCATCGACCCCCATTATCGCACTTCCCCCGGCAGATTGCCCATTCGCGCCGCGCCGCGGGTTTCGCACGGCTCCGCGATGGGCTTCTGCGCAGGCGTCGATGCCATAATCCGAGCATGGCTGATACCCCCGTCGAGCGCCCGGAGGCGCGGCCCCCCTATGCGCTCGCGATCGTGCTGATCGTCGGCGGGCTGCTGGGGCTCCTCGCGTCGTTCGCGCTGACGATGGACGACATCAATCTGCTGAAGAACCCCGACGCGGCACTGACCTGCAACCTGAACGCCGTCGTCAACTGCGGAAAGAACATCGAGTCCTGGCAGGGCAGCGTCTTCGGCTTCCCGAACCCGATCCTGGGCCTCATGACGTTCCCGGCGCCAGTGGTCGTGGGCTTCGCGCTCCTGGCCCGCGCCCGGTTCGCCGACTGGTTCTGGTGGATCTTCAACGCCGGCATGCTGTTCGCGATCTCGTTCGTGTACTGGCTGGCCTTCCAGAGCATCTTCGACATCGGCACGCTGTGCCCCTGGTGCTCGCTGGTCTACCTCGTCACGATCCCGATGTTCCTCGCGGTCACGGTGCGCAACCTCCGCGGCGGGCTGGCCGGCGGTGCGCTCAAGAAGTTCGGCGACGCGATCGCCGGATGGGTGCCCCTCATCGTGATCGTCGGCTACGTCATCATCTTCGGCGCAGCTCAGCTGCAGCTGAACATCCTCGCGACGCTCTTCTGACGCCAGGTCGTCCGCACACGAAGACGCGGGGCGCACTCGGAAGAGTGCGCCCCGCGTCTTTCGCAGTGGGTCAGAACCAGATGTCGAGCTCGCGCGCGGCCGACTCGGGGCTGTCCGATCCGTGCACCAGGTTCTGCTGCACCTTCAGGCCCCAGTCGCGGCCGAAGTCGCCGCGGATCGTGCCGGGCGCGGCGGTCGTCGGGTCGGTCGTGCCCGCGAGCGAGCGGAAGCCCTCGATCACGCGGTTGCCTGCCAGGCGGATCGCCACGGACGGGCCCGACATCATGAACTCGACGAGCGGCTCGTAGAACGGCTTTCCCTCGTGCTCGGCGTAGTGGCGCTCGAGGGTCTCGCGGTCGGGCTCGACGAGCCGGATGTCGACGAGCGCGTACCCCTTCGCCTCGATGCGCGCGAGGATCGCGCCGGTGAGGCCGCGGGCGACGCCGTCGGGCTTGACGAGGACGAGGGTCTCTTCGGTGGCCATGGGAGTCTCCGTTCGGATCAGACTTTTCGGGGGCAGGACTACTCGGCGGAATCGGCGGCGAGCCGCGCATTGCGCCGGTCGAGAGCAGCCCCCTTGATGGTGGCATACCCGTACATCACGCCGAAAATGACCGCGACGATCGCGAGTGCCGGCACCAGGAACGTCCCGAGCAGCACGACGACCTGCAGCGCCCACCCGAGCATGATGCCCCAGCGGTACCGTGTGACCCGCGTCGTGGCGACCATCAGGACCGCGACGACGCTGCCCGCCACGATCCCCCACCAGGGCTCGATCCCGTCTGGGAGCGCCTTCAGCCCGTACACGACGAGGCCGCCGAGGAAGGCGATGATCGACTCGAAGCCGAGCACGATGGTCGCGAGGGACTCCTCCGCGCCGCGGGCGCGGCGGACGCGCGGCGTGGGACCGGGGCCGGGCTCCGCCGCGCTCATTCGCTCCACCCGCTCTTCCAGTCCTCGGCAGCCGACAGCGCGAGCGCCTCGCCGGCGAGCACGACGGAACCGGCGATCACGACGGCGCGCCGATCGGCTGCTGCCGCCCACGCACGCGCCGCATCGGCGGCGTCCGCGAGGTCGCGGTGCACCGACACGCGCAGATCGTGCGCCTCGGCCAGGTCGGCGATCGCATCGGCGTCCTGCGCGCGCTCCGAGTCCGGAGCCGTCGCGAACACGTGAGCGGCGACGGGGGCGAGCGCGTCGACGATGCCGGAGGCATCCTTGTCGGAGAGCACGCCGAGCACCACGCCCCACTCGTCGAAGTCGAACGACTCCCGCAGCGCGGTGACGAGGGCGCGCGCGCCATGCGGGTTGTGCGCGGCGTCGACGAGCACCGTAGGCGCCGCACCGACCAGCTGCAGCCGGCCGGGCGAGGTCGCGCCGCCGAGCCCGTCGGCGAGCACGTCACCGGCGATCGGCTGCATGCCGCCGCCGACAAGCGACTCGACCGCGGCGATCGCCAGGGCCGCGTTGAAGCCCTGGTGGGCGCCGTACAGCGGCAGGTACTCGTCGTCGTACGTGGCGGCAAGACCCCGCACGGTGATCTGCTGGCCGCCGACCGCGAGCCGCTGCTGTGCGAGCGCGAACTCCGCGCCCTCGAAGGCGATCGTCGCACCGTGCGCCGCCGCAGCGGCCCGCAGGACGCTCTCGGCCGCGGCATCCTGTCGCGCCGACACGACCGCCGCACCGTCCTTGATGATGCCCGACTTCACGGTGGCGATCTCGGCGATGGTGTCGCCCAGCCGGTCAGCGTGGTCGAGGTCGATCGGGGCGAACACCGCGACGTCGCCGTCCGCGGTATTGGTCGAGTCCCACGATCCGCCCATGCCCACCTCGAGGACGAGGACGTCGATCGGCGCGTCGGCGAAGGCCACGAAGGCGAGCACCGTGAGCAGCTCGAAGAAGGTGAGCGATGCGTCGCCCGCGGCTTCGAGCTCGGCATCCACGATCTCGACGAACGGGGCGATCTCGTCCCACGCGTCCGCGATCGCGGCGTCGTCGATCGGCTCTCCGTCGACCATGATGCGCTCGGTGAAGCGCTCGAGGTGCGGGCTCGTGAACAGGCCGGTGCGCAGTCCGTGGGCACGGACGAGGCTCTCGATCATGCGGCTCGTCGACGTCTTGCCGTTCGTGCCCGTGACATGCACCACACGGTACGTCCGCTGCGGGTCGTCGAGCAGCTCGAGCACGCGACGGGTGCGCTCGACCCGCGGCTGCACCCACCGCTCACCCTGCCGCTGCAGGAGGGAGTCGTAGACCGCGTCGGCCCTCCGTCGGTCGCGATCGCTCATGCCGATGCCTCCGCCTTCGTGACGGCCACCGTGAACTCGCCGCGATTGGCGAACGTCCCCGCGGGGAAGGTGGCCTGGTGATCATGGCTGTCGACGAGGGCGTCGGGTGCGACGAGCACGGCATGCTCGACCGCGAGCGTCTCGCCCGCGACGTCGGCGACGTCGAACGCGGACTGCACCGCCGCGCCGTCCTCGGCATCGTCGAAGACCAGCGTCAGCCGGATGCGGTCGCTGACGTCGAACCCGGCGGCCTTGCGGGTGTCCTGCACGGCGCGGATGACGTCGCGCGCGAGTCCCTCGGCCTCCAGCTCGGGCGTGGTCGCCGTGTCGAGCAGCACGAAGCCGCCCTCGGCCAGCAGCGCGATCGCGGTGCCCTCGTCGACACCGCCCGCTTCGAGGGTGAGCTCGTACTCGCCCTCCTGCAGGGCGACTCCGTCGACGACGACCACGCCGTCGCGCTCCTCCCACACGCCCGACTTCGCACCGGCGATGACGTGCTGCACCTGCTTGCCGAGCCGGGGGCCGGCGGCGCGCGCGTTCACGCTCAGCCGCTTGCTGATGCCGTAGCGCGCCGACAGGTCGTCGACGAGTTCGATCAGCTCGACCGCCTTGACGTTGAGCTCGTCGCGCAGGATGCCGTCGAACTGGGCCAGGGCGGCGGCATCCGGAACCGCGACCGTGAGCCGCGGAAGCGGGAGCCGCACGCGGCGCCCCTCCTTCTTGCGCAGCGCGTTCGCGACGCTCGACACCTCGCGCACCGCGTCCATCGCGGTGCGGATGTCGGCGGCTTCGGGGAACAGCGACGCGTCCGGCCAGTCCTGCAGGTGGACGCTCCGTCCGCCGGTGAGCCCCTGCCAGACCTTCTCGGCCACGAGCGGGATGAGCGGCGCAGCGACGCGGGTCAGCGTCTCGAGCACCGTGTACAGCGTGTCGAACGCCTC
This sequence comes from Microbacterium sp. NPDC058389, assembly GCF_042722305.1. Taxonomy (NCBI): domain Bacteria; kingdom Bacillati; phylum Actinomycetota; class Actinomycetes; order Micrococcales; family Microbacteriaceae; genus Microbacterium; species Microbacterium sp. NPDC058389. Next base: position 377,761 of record NZ_JBHXJQ010000001.1, on the reverse strand, counting down.
GCGGCTCTTCGGGTCGTCGGAGACGCCCACCCAGAACCGGTCGCGCGAACGGCGGATGTACCAGTTGGTCAGCGCCTCAGTGAAGTCGCGCAGCTTGGCCGCAGCGAGCGTCGAGTCGAGCACGTCGAGGTCGGCCGCGACATCGCGCACGAGGTCGCCGGTGAGCGCCAGGATGTACCGGTCGAGCACGTCGGTCGAATCCGTGCGCCACGACGCCTGGTACGCCTCGCCGCCCGCTCCACCGGCGGCGTTGGCGTAGGTCGCGAAGAAGTACCACGCGTTCCACAGCGGCAGCAGGAACTCGCGCACGCCGGCGCGGATCCCCTCCTCGGTGACGATCAGGTTGCCGCCGCGCAGCACCGAGCTCGACATCAGGAACCAGCGCATCGCATCGGACCCGTCGCGATCGAACACCTCGCTGACGTCGGGGTAGTTCTGCAGCGACTTCGACATCTTGAGGCCGTCGCTGCCCAGCACGATGCCGTGGCACGACACGCCGGTGAAGGCGGGGCGGTCGAACAGCGCCGTCGACAGCACGTGCATCACGTAGAACCAGCCGCGCGTCTGCCCGATGTACTCGACGATGAAGTCCGCCGGCGAGTGCTCGTCGAACCACTGCTGATTCTCGAACGGATAGTGCACCTGGGCGTAGGGCATCGACCCGGAGTCGAACCACACGTCGAAGACGTCCTCGATGCGGCGCATCGTGCTCGTGCCGGTGGGATCGTCGGGGTTCGGGCGGGTCAGGTCGTCGATGTACGGGCGGTGGAGGTCCACCTCGCCCTCGGCGTTGCGCGGAAGGCGGCCGAAGTCGCGCTCGAGCTCCTCCAGCGAGCCGTAGACGTCGACGCGGGGGTGCTCGGGATCGTCGCTCTTCCACACCGGGATCGGCGAGCCCCAGTAGCGGTTGCGGCTGATCGACCAGTCGCGCGCACCCTCGAGCCACTTGCCGAACTGACCGTGCTTGACGTTCTCGGGAACCCACGTGATCTGCTCGTTGCCGGCGATCATGCGGTCCTTGATGTCGGTCACGCGCACGAACCAGCTCGACACGGCGCGGTAGATGAGGGGGTTCCGGCACCGCCAGCAGTGCGGGTACGAGTGCTCGTAGCTCGCCTCGCGGAGGAGCCGCCCCTCCTGCTTCAGCAGGCGGATGAGCGGACGGTTGGCATCCATCCAGAGCTCGCCGGCGACATCGGTCACCTGCGGCAGGAAGCGCCCGCCGTCGTCCAGGCTCATGATGAGCGGGATGCCGGCGGCCTCGGTCACGCGCTGGTCGTCCTCACCGAAGGCCGGGGCCTGGTGGACGATGCCGGTGCCGTCGCCGGTGGTGACGTAGTCGTCGACGAGGATGCGCCAGGCGCTCTGCGTGCCCCAGGTCGAGGCATCCGCGTAGTAGTCGAACAGGCGGTCGTAGGTGACGTCCTCGAGCTCGGAGCCGAGCACCGTCTGGTCGACGGCATCGCGGGCGGCCTCGACCGAGTCGTAGCCGAGGTCCTTGGCGTAGCCCGACAGCAGCTCCTCGGCGAGGAGGTAGCGGTGGGCTGTGGCACCCTCGGGGTCGTCGCCCGCGGGCACGTCGGCAGCGCCGTTGGGGCCGCCGGGGACGACGACGTACCGGATGTCGGGGCCGACCGCGAGCGCGAGGTTCGTGGGCAGCGTCCACGGCGTCGTCGTCCACGCGAGCGCGCGCACGCCGGTCAGCCCGAGCGCCTCGGCCTTGACGCCGGTGAGCGGGAACGTGATCGTGACCGAGGGGTCCTGGCGCATCTTGTAGACGTCGTCGTCCATGCGCAGCTCGTGCGCAGACAGCGGCGTCTCGTCGCGCCAGCAGTACGGGAGCACGCGATGGCCCTCGTACGCGAGGCCCTTGTCGTAGATCGTCTTGAACGCCCACAGCACGGATTCCATGTACGTGAGGTCGAGCGTCTTGTAACCGCGCTCGAAGTCGACCCAGCGCGCCTGGCGGGTGACGTAGTCCTCCCACTCGCGCGTGTAGGCGAGCACCGACTCGCGCGACTTGGCGTTGAAGGTGGCGATGCCCATCGCCTCGATCTCGCTCTTCTCGGTGATGCCGAGCTGCTTCATTGCCTCGAGCTCCGCGGGGAGCCCGTGCGTGTCCCAGCCGAACACGCGGTCGACCTTCTTGCCGCGCATGGTCTGGAAGCGCGGGAAGAGGTCCTTGGCGTAGCCGGTGAGCAGGTGGCCGTAGTGGGGCAGGCCGTTGGCGAAGGGCGGACCGTCGTAGAAGACCCACTCCTCGGCGCCGTCGCGCTGCGCGATGGACGCGCGGAAGGTCTGGTCGGCCTCCCAGAACGCGAGCGTCTCCTGCTCGATGTCGGGGAAGCGCGGGCTGGGGACGACGGGATCTGGCGCCGCGTCGGCGGCGGGGCCGAAGGCGGAGGGGCGGGGGTAGGTCATCATCTCTCGCAGGTGCTCGCTCGTGTGCTTCCTGCCGGGACGATCGGCCTGGACGTGGATCCAGGCCTACCGCGGTACCACCCTGCATTGATGGATGCCGGTCGCCCGGCATCCATCCCCTCTCACTGCGGCTGTGACGGGCCTGACCCGTTCGGTTCTAGTGACGGGGCATGCCCCGCGTTCTTCCGAAGACTCCCCGGTGATGGCCGGATCGCAGTCGTTGGCCTTGATTCTACCCGGCCACGATGCACTAAGCTGTGTCCAGCGTGGGAGCGCTCCCACGCTTCACCGCACACGAAGGCGACGATGCCCACTCCCCTGCGCCGCGACGGCGATCTCTCCCGCCGCACCTTCCTGCTCGCCACCGGCGGGCTCACCCTCACGGCGGCGCTGGCTGCCTGCACGCCGGGCGCGACGACCGCCTCGCCGAGCGGATCGGCCACACCGGCACCCTGGTCGCCGCCCGCCGAGCCGATGACGTTCCCGAAGGGGTACACGTGGGGCGCGTCGACGAGCGCGTTCCAGATCGAGGGGGCGCTGACGGCCGATGGCCGGGGAGCGTCCGTGTGGGACACGTTCGCCGCCCTCCCCGGCAAGATCGCCGACGATTCGACCGGCGACCCCGCCGCCGACCAGTACCACCGCTACGCCGACGACGTCGCGCTCATGAGCTCGCTCGGTCTCGGCGCCTACCGCTTCTCGATCTCGTGGTCGCGTGTGCTGCTGACGGGCGCGGGCGAGGTGAACCAGGCGGGCCTCGACTACTACCGGCGCCTCGTCGACGAGCTCCTCGGCGCCGGCATCCGCCCGACCATCACGCTGTTCCACTGGGACCTGCCGCAGGCGCTGCAGGATGCCGGCGGATGGGCATCGCGCGACACGGCCGAGCGCTTCGCGGATTACGCCGGCGTCTGCTTCGAGGCGCTCGGCGCTGCCGAGGCGGACTGGCTGACGCTCAACGAGCCGAAGACGCACGCGTTCGTCGGCCACTGGTACGGCGTGCACGCGCCGGGGCTGCGCAGCCCCGACACGGCCGCGGCGGCGGTGCACCACCAGCTGCTCGCGCACGGGCTCGCCGTTCAGCGCTTCCGCGACAGCGGTGCGCCCGGGCGCATCGGCGCCGCGCTCAACCTGATCCCGGTGATCGCCACGGAACCGGACTATCCCGAGGCGGCGACGTTCACCGACGCGCGCGAGAACCGGCTGTTCCTCGATCCGATCCTGAAGGGCACGTATCCCGACGACGCCGTCGGGGACCAGCCGGGGCAGCTGCCGGCAGATCCTGCCGCGTTCCTCGAGCTCCAGCAGCCCGGCGACCTCGAGGTGATCTCTGCGCCGTGCGACCTGCTCGCGATCCAGTACTACGGCGTGACCGGTGTCGACGGCATCGGCAACACCGTCGACATCGCGCCCACCTCGGCCGCGACCTGGCAGCAGATCGACCCGCAGGGCCTCTACGACCTGCTGGTGCGACTGAAGGACGAGTACCCGGCGATCCCGCTGATCATCACCGAGAACGGCATCCCCGACCCGACGCCCGACATCACCGTCGACGACCCCGATCGCATCGCGTTCCTGCGCTCGCACTTCCAGCAGGCCGCCCGCGCGATCGGCGACGGCGTGCCGCTCGAGGGGCACTACGTGTGGTCGCTGCTCGACAACTTCGAGTGGGCGGAGGGGTACACGCAACGATGGGGCATCGTCGCGGTGGACTTCGCGACACAGGAGCGCACGCCGAAGGCGAGCGCCGGCTTCTTCACCGACGTCATCGCCGCGAACTCCGTCAACCGGGACTGACTCGGCACGGGAATTCCTGCAGCGGCGGCGGGGTTTCTGGACTCGTGCCAAGATTGACGTCCGTGACCGCAGCAGCACCTCAAGCCGCCATCGCTCCCGAGAGCTCCCCCACGCGCCGTGTCGCGTGGGCCTCGATGGTCGGCACGTCCCTCGAATCCTTCGACTTCTACCTGTACGCGTACTTCTCGGCGTTCTTCGTCGGCCCGCTGTTCTTCGACCCCCTGGGCGCGGTCGGGGCGACGAGCGTCGCGTTCCTGACGATCGCGCTGGCGTTCGTCGTGCGCCCGATCGGCGCGCTCATCTTCGGCTACATGGGCGACCGCCTGGGCCGCCGCGCCACGCTCCTGTGGACGGTCGGGATCATGGGTGTCGCGACGGGCCTCATCGGCCTGCTGCCCACGTACGCGCAGGCCGGCTGGCTCGGCGCGGTGCTGCTGATCCTGCTGCGCATCGTTCAGGGCCTGTCGCTCGGCGGCGAATGGGGCGGCTCGATCCTCATCGCGACCGAGAACTCCGGACCCCTCAAGCGCGCGTTCTACGCGGCCGTGCCTCAGCTCGGCTCCCCCGTCGGGTCGATCCTCTCGGCCGTCGTGTTCATCGTGATGACCGCGGTGCTCCCGCCCGACCAGATGGCGGCGTGGGGCTGGCGCATCCCGTTCCTGCTCGCGGTCCCGCTGCTGCTCGTGTCGCTCTACCTGCGCTGGTCGATCACCGAGACGCCGGTGTTCACCGGGCTGGTCGCCGAGGGCCGCCGCGACCGCGTGCCGTTCGTGTCGATGTTCGCCAAGCGCCCCGGCGCCATGGCGATCGCCGTCGGCGCGGCGCTCCTGGGCATCGGCTCGTACTCGCTGATGAACACGTACACCGTCAACTACGGCGTCACCGAGCTCGGGTTCAGCTTCCAGGACCTGCTGGTGGCGACCACGATCGGCGGTCTGCTGCAGCTGGTGACGATCCCGCTCTTCGGCGCGTGGGCGAACCGCATCGGCTCCGCCCGCGTCGTGCTGTGGGGCGCCCTCGGCACGCTCGTCATCACGTTCCCGATGTACTTCCTGCTCCAGTTCGCCACCTTCCCCATCCTGGTCGCGACGATGATCGTCGGCGGCATCCTGCCGACCATGGCGTGGGCCGCGCTCGGCGGACTCATGAACGACCTGTTCCCCGACCACTTCCGCTATTCGGCACTGTCGTTCGCGTACGCCCTCGCCGCGACGATCAGCGGTTTCGTGCCGTACCTCACCCTCCAGCTGGGCTCGGCGACCGCGTTCGCGTGGTGGCACCCCGGCGTGATCCTCGCGATCATGTCGGTCGTCACGCTCGTGTCGGCGTGGCTCGCCGCCCGTCGGCCGGTCGAGCCCGAGATCGAGACGCAGCCCGAGACGGCGACCGTCGCCGCCTGACGACGAAGACGAGTGGATGCCGGCGGCCCAGGGGCCGCCGGCATCCACGTCGTCCGGGTGTACTGCTCACCCCGGTAGACTCGAGCGACATCCCACACTCAGGCACGCTCACACAGTGCCGCACATATCGATCGAGGAGATCCATGTCCGACGCGCATATTCCGGAGAAGCCCGCACTGGAGGGCCTCGAGACCAAGTGGGATGAAGCGTGGAAGGCGCAGGGCACGTACCTGTTCGACCGCGTCCGCGCCGCCGAAGCCGGCCGTGACGGCGTGTACTCCGTCGACACTCCCCCGCCCACCGCATCCGGATCGCTGCACATCGGGCACGTGTTCAGCTACACCCACACCGACGTCAAGGTGCGGTTCGAGCGGATGAGCGGCAAGACCGTCTTCTACCCGATGGGCTGGGACGACAACGGCCTGCCCACCGAGCGCCGCGTGCAGAACTACTACGGCGTCCGGTGCGACCCGTCGCTGCCGTACACCGCCGAGTTCGTCCCGCCGTTCCAGGGCGATGCCAAGAGCCTCAAGCCCGCCGATCAGGTGCCGATCAGCCGCCGCAACTTCATCGAGCTCTGCGAGGCCCTCACTCTCGAAGACGAGAAGCACTTCGAGGACCTGTTCCGCCAGCTCGGACTGTCCGTGGACTGGACGCAGACGTACCGCACGATCTCCGACGACACGATCCGCACCAGTCAGCGCGCGTTCCTGCGCAACATCGAGCGCGGTGAGGCGTACCAGTCGCTCGCGCCCACGCTGTGGGACATCGACTTCCGGTCCGCGATCGCCCAGGCCGAGCTCGAGGACCGGGAGCAGCAGGCGTCGTTCCACAAGGTCGCCTTCCACAAGACCGACGGCTCGGGCGACATCGTCATCGAGACGACCCGCCCCGAGCTCCTCGCCGCGTGCGTCGCACTCGTGGCGAACCCTGACGACGAGCGCTACCAGCCGTACTTCGGCTCGACGGTGCGCACCCCCGTCTTCGACGTGGAGGTCCCGGTGCTCGCCCACCACCTGGCGCAGCAGGACAAGGGCACCGGCATCGCGATGATCTGCACCTTCGGCGATGTCACCGACATCGTCTGGTGGCGAGAGCTCGACCTCCCCAACCGCACCATCCTCGGGATGGACGGGCGCATCCTCGCCGACGTGCCCGAGGCGATCGTGGCGGAGGCCGGCAAGGCGGCCTACGCGGAACTCGCGGGCAAGACCGTGTTCAGCGCCAAGAAGCGCATGGTCGAGCTGCTCGAGGAGTCGGGCGAGCTGCTGGAGGTGTCGAAGCCCTTCAGCCACCCGGTGAAGTTCTACGAGAAGGGCGACCGTCCGCTCGAGATCGTGTCGACCCGACAGTGGTACATCCGCAACGGGGCTCGCGACGAGGCACTGCGCGACAAGCTCCTCGCGCTGGGCAAGGGCATGGACTGGCACCCCGATTTCATGCGCGTGCGGTACGAGAACTGGGTGGGCGGGCTCACCGGCGACTGGCTGGTCTCGCGACAGCGGTTCTTCGGCGTGCCGATCCCGGTCTGGTACGGCCTGGACGAGAACGGAGATCGGGACTACCAGCGCGTGCTCACGCCCGATCTCGCCGACCTGCCCGTGGACCCGACGACCGATGTGCCTCCGGGCTTCACCGAGGCGCAGCGCGGGGTCCCCGGCGGCTTCGAGGGCGAGAAGGACATCTTCGACACGTGGGCGACCTCGTCCCTGACGCCGCAGCTGGCGGGCGGCTGGGAGCGCGACCCCGAGCTGTGGAACCTCGTCGCGCCGTTCGACGTGCGCCCGCAGGGCCAGGACATCATCCGCACGTGGCTGTTCTCGACGATGCTGCGCAGCGCCCTCGAGGACGACCGCGCGCCGTGGACGGATGCCGCGATCTCCGGCTTCATCGTCGATCCCGACCGCAAGAAGATGTCCAAGTCGAAGGGCAACGTGGTCACGCCCGCCGACATCCTGTCGCAGCACGGCTCGGACGCGGTGCGGTACTGGGCGGCGTCGAGCCGTCTCGGCACCGACGCCGCCTTCGACCCGCAGAACCCGACGCAGATCAAGATCGGCCGCCGCCTCGCCATCAAGGTGCTCAACGCCGCCAAGTTCGTGCTGTCGTTCCCGGTGCCGGATGGCGCAGAGGTCACGCACGCGCTCGACGCGTCGATGCTCGCGGCGCTCCACGGCGTGGTGCGAGAGGCCACGAAGGCGTACGAGAACTACGACCACGCGCGTGCCCTCGAGGTGACCGAGTCGTTCTTCTGGACGTTCTGCGACGACTACCTCGAGCTCGTCAAGGAGCGCGCGTACAACCAGACCGATGCCGGACAGGCCTCGGCGGCCCTCGCATTGCGCCTGGCGCTGTCGGCGCTGCTGCGCCTGCTCGCGCCGGTGCTGTCGTTCGCGACCGAAGAGTCGTGGTCGTGGTTCAACGACGGCTCCGTGCACACGGCCCCCTGGCCCGTCGCCCCCGACGAGGAGTGGGGCGACCCCGCAGTGCTCTCCGTCGTGGGTGAGGCCCTCATCGGCGTGCGCCGCGCGAAGACCGAGGCCAAGGTGTCGCAGAAGGCGGAGGTCGCGCGCGCGGTCATCGCGGGCCCTGCGGCATCCCTCGACCTCATCAAGCTCGCGGAAGGCGACCTGAAGGCGGTGGGCCGCATCGCCGCCGTCGAGTACGTGGATGCCGACACGCTGGCCGTCACCGCGATCGAACTCGCCCCGCAGGAGGACTGAGATGCAGCTCGGCACACGCTGGACCGCCGGAGAGCAGCCGCCGGCCGCCGTTCCGCAGGAGCTTCACGCGCAGCTCGCCGCCGTGGAGCGCGATCTGCCGCCGGGCTCGCCGGCTCCGCGCTGGACCCTGACCTGGCTCGAAGGACGCCCGGTCGCCGAGCTCGACACCGGCGTGATCGTGACGATCGACCGCTCAGGAGCCGTCGTCGTGCGTCACGACGACGAGGACGAGTTCGCCTGACCGCAGCCCGCACACGACGAAGGCCCACGAACTGCGGTTCGTGGGCCTTCGTCGTGCGTCACACGGCCGGCGCGGCCCCGGCCTCTGCGCCCGCCTCGCGGGTGCCGACGATCAGCAGCCGCATCGCCACAAGCGTCGCGACGGCGACGACCACGCCCGAGATCACGAAGGGCAGCTGGAGACTGACGCGCGAGACGAGTCCGCCCAGCAGCGTCGCGATCGGGAAGATGCCCCACGTCAGCATGCGCGTGATGCCGAGCACCCGTCCGAACAGGTGCGGCGGGATGATCTGCTGGCGAAGCGCGCCCCACGGGACGTTCCAGGTCGACACCGCGAAGGCCATGAGCGCGTACGCGGCGATCGCGAGTCCGACGTTCGGCGCGAGCCCCACGAGCACGGAGGAGACCGCGACGATGGCGTTGGCGGCGACCATCACGGCGCCGCGCCCGAACCGGGCGACCAGTCGCGAGGCGAGCAGCGAACCGACGAGCGCGCCGATGCCGATCCCGGCGGTGACGAAGCCGATCGCGACCGGGTCGACGTGGTGAACGTCGAGGAAGAACAGCACCGTGACAGCCTGCGCGAACGACAGGCAGCATCCGACCACCGAGGTGAACAGCACCATCGACCGCAGGTAGGAGTGGTGCCACAGGAAGCGCACGGCCTCCCGCGCCGACACCGAGGACTGCGCGACCGGGGCGGGCACGGGCTCGGAGGTCGCTCCGGCCGGAGCGACGTCGGGGGCCGTCGGGTCGGGCACCGACTCGGGCGCGGGCGCCGGCGCCCGCAGCGGCCGAGCAGCCGATAGCGGCAGCAGCAGGGCGAGCACGATGGGGACGAGATACGCCGCCCCGCCCACCCACAGCGGTACTGCCAGGGCGATGCCGAAGAGCACGCCGCCGATCGGCGTGGCGATGAAGCTGTCGATCGTGATCTGCGCGGCCTGCATCCAGCCGTTGGCGCGGTCGAGCTGGTCGCGGGTCACGACGCCCGGGATGACCGCGTTCGTGGCGTTGTCGAACAGCGTCTCGCCGAGCCCGAACACCAGCGTGCCGACGAACAGGGCCCAGATGGACAGGGTGCCGGTCACCGTGAGGACGGCGAGCGCGAGCGCGGCGGCGCCGCGGAAGGTGTTCGCGACGGCCATCACGATGCGGCGGTCGAACCGGTCGACGATCATGCCCGCCGGCAGGCCGAACAGCAGCCACGGCAGGAAGGCGAGGGCGCCGAGCACCGAGATCATCAGCGGATCGTGGGTGAGCGTCGTCGCGACCAGCGGGACGGCCGTGCGCCCGATGCCGTCGGCGAGGTTGCTGAAGGCTGCGGCGGTCCAGAGCTTTCCGAAGTCGCGGCCGAGCGGGACCCTGCGTGCCCGCTCGGCCGACGATTCGGTCTCCGACGCGGTGTCGACGGCGTCGCTCATCACGGGAGAATACCCAGCGCGGCGCGGGCCTCGGCCGCCGAGCGGGTGCGGGCGGCGGCATCCTGGACCGCGACGGCCTGGCGGCGGGCCGCATCGCTGCGACGCTCCAGACGCGCTGCGACGAAGCCGTCGAGAGTGGATGCCGCCTGCAGCAGCGCGCGCTCGAACGCGGTGGTGCGCGCGGCGGTGCGGGACGACACGACGTGGTGGGCGGTGATGGTGGTCATGGCACTGCTCCTAGTCTTCGAGTTCCGGAAGCGGGAACAGGTCGGCCCGGATGGTGACGGGACGGACGTTCTCGCCGGTCTGGTTGCGGTAGTTGTCCACGGCGTCGTCGATCAGCGCCATGATCTTGCGGGAGAGTTCTGCGGACTGCTCCGGGGTGAGGCGGGCGGTGGCGGTGGAGATCATGCTCCCCTCCTGCCAGTCGTCCTCCTCTTCGGCGAGACCGCGGTCGATGAACCGCATGAGCTGCTCCTGACGGAGCTTGAAGAACTCGCCCATGACGATCTGCGTGGCGGCCTTGCCGGACGGCGTCTTGACGGCCTCGGCGTTCGCGAACGAGACGCCGCCCTGGGGACGCTCCCACCAGCGCTCGCGGCCCGAGCCGCGACCGTCGACCTCTTGGATGAGGTCGTGCTTGGCGAGCGCCCGCAGGTGGTAGCTGGTCGAGCCCGAGGACTCGCCCAGCCGCTCGGCCAGCGAGCTCGCGGTCTGCGGCCCGTACTGGCTGAGGATGTCGTAGATCTTGACCCGCAGCGGGTGCGCCAGTGCCCGGAGGGCGCCGGCATCGAGGACGCGGTCGCCGCGCGGATTGTCGGCTGTCGTGTCCGCGGTGCGGGGGGTCTCGTCTTCCATGTCCCCAAGATAGCAATGCAAAGACTTCTTTGCAAGCACTTCTTTGCAATGTTCCTTTTGCAAAGAGACGGCGGCAACCCGCGAATCGCGCACTAGGCTGGCGCAATGGCGACCGACAACCCGCTCCTCTCCCCCAGCACGCTCCCCTACGGCCTTCCCGACTACTCCGCGATCCGCCCCGAGCACTACCTCCCCGCGTTCGAACAGGCCTTCGCCGAGCACAGCGCCGAGGTCACCCGCATCACCGTCGTGCGATCGATGCCCACGTTCGAGAACACGCTGGTTCCCCTCGAGTCGAGCGGCCGGCTGCTGGGCGACGTGGCCCGCACGTTCTACACCGTGTCGTCGGCCGATGCGACCGACGAGATCCAGGCGATCGAGGAGCAGCTGGCCCCGCTGATGTCGGCGCACCAGGACTCGATCCAGCTCGACTCCGCACTGTTCTGGCGCATCAAGACGCTGCACGATCAGCTCGACGAGCTCGGACTCGATGCCGAGCAGCGCTACCTCGTCGAGCGGCACTTCACCGAGATGTCCCACGCCGGAGCAGGCCTCGACGACGACGCCAAGAAGCGGCTCACCGACCTCAACCAGCGACTGTCGACCCTCACGACGCAGTTCGAGAAGAACCTGCTCGCCGACACGAACGACCTCGCCGTCGTCTTCGACGACGAGGCCGACCTCGACGGACTGAGTGAGGGCGAGCTGTCCGCCGCCGCGCAGGCCGCCGCCGATCGTGGCCTCGAAGGCAAGTGGGTCGTCACACTGACGCTGTTCACCGGGCACCCCTACCTCTCGAGCCTCACCGACCGGTCCGCCCGCGAGCGCCTGCTGGCGGCATCCCGTTCCCGCGGTTCGCGCGGAAACGCGCACGACAACCGGGCCACGCTCCTCGAGATCGTGCGGCTCCGTGCCGAGCGCGCCGCGCTGCTCGGGTACGACTCGCACGCGGCATACATCACGTCGGACGAGACCGCGGGCTCCCCGGCCGCCGTGCACAGCCTGCTGCGCGAGCTCGCCGTGCCGGCGGCCCGCAACGCCGTGCGCGAGCAGCAGAAGCTACAGGCGATCGTCGACGGCGAGCCGTCGCCCTTCCCCGTCGCGGCGCACGACTGGGCGTTCTACACCGAGAAGGTGCGGGCCGCCGAGTACGACCTCGACCGCGCCGCGCTGCGTCCGTGGTTCGAGGCCGAGCGGGTGCTGCAGGACGGCGTCTTCCGCGCCGCGACCGACCTGTACGGCATCAGCTTCACCGAGCGGCACGACCTGCAGGGCTACCACCCCGACACTCGCGTGTTCGAGGTGCACAACGCCGACGGGTCGGCGCTCGGGCTCTACGTGCTCGACCTGTACACACGCGACACCAAGCGCGGCGGCGCGTGGATGAACTCGATCGTCCTGCAGTCGCGCCTGCGCGGCACCGCTCCGATCGTGGTCAACAACCTGAACGTCCCGAAGCCCGCCGCGGGCCGCCCGACGCTCCTCAGCCTCGACGAGGTCACGACGCTCTTCCACGAGTTCGGGCACGCGCTGCACGGTCTGTTCGCGACCGTCACCTACCCGCACTTCGCCGGCACGAATGTGTTCCGCGACTTCGTCGAGTTCCCGAGCCAGGTCAACGAGATGTGGATCTACTGGCCCGAGATCCTCGCGTCGTATGCGCGTCACATCGATACCGACGAGCCGCTGCCGGCCGACGTCGTCGAGAAGCTGCACGCTTCCGAGGCGTTCAACCAGGGCTTCGCGACCAGCGAGTACCTCGCCGCCGCATGGCTCGACCAGGCCTGGCACTCGCTGTCGGCGGCCGAGACGGCCGACGACATCGACGTCGCCGCCTTCGAGGCCGCCGCTCTCGCCGACATCGGGCTCGACAACCCGGCCGTGCCCACCCGGTACTCGTCGACGTACTTCGCCCACGTGTTCTCGGGCGGCTACAGCGCCGGCTACTACTCGTACATCTGGAGCGAGGTGCTCGACGCCGACACCGTCGAGTGGTTCCGCGAGAACGGCGGGCTGCGTCGCGAGAACGGCGACCGCTTCCGCGACCGCCTGCTCGGCGTCGGCGGCTCGAAGGACCCGCTCGAGGCCTACCGTGACTTCCGTGGACGGGATGCCGTCATCCAGCCGCTCCTGGCACGTCGCGGTCTCGCGGACTGACCAGCACGGTCGCGAGCTCCGTGCAGCGTTCCCGCGGAGCTCGCGACCACACCGGCACCCGTCCGGATTCCGTCACGCCAGGTTGACGGCAGCCCACGCGGCCGCCGCCGCTCGCGTCGGCACCCCGAGCTTGCTGCGCACATTCGCGATATGACGGTGCACCGTGTGCGGACTCAGATACAGTTCGGCGGCGATCTCGGTGTCGGTCATCCCCCGGGCCACGAGCAGGAGGACCTCGCGCTCCCGTTCCGACAGCAACCCCGGGTGCACCGTGCCTGCCGGCTCCGAGGAGGCTGCCTCGTCCGTGAGCAGATCCGGATCGACCCCGTCGAAGGCGAGGACCTGACGCACGATCGCCGCGCTGTCCCCGTGCCACGGGTGGTGCGCGGTGCCGTCGACGATCGCCAGCCGCGCATGTGCCATCGCGTTCGCCGTCTCGACGCCGAGCGCGAGCGGGATCGCACGGTCGCCTCGGCGGTGCAGGACCAGCGTCGGCGCACGCACGTCCTCCGCCTCGGCGCGGGCGTCGAACGCGTAGACCGCCGCGAGCGCCGCAGCAGCGCTGTCGGGCGAACCGACCGTCCGCTGGTGACGGAGGTACGCGCGCTGCTCGTCGGGTGTCGCGTCCGGGTAGAAGATCTCGCACATGAGGCGCGCGCTCACCCCCCAGCTGCGACGCACCACCTCCATCAGCGCGCCGCGGTCTGACGCGGAGGCGATGGTGGCGCCGTCCAGGTACGAGCCGCAGAGGACGAGGCGCTCGACGCGGTCGGGGTGGTGAGCAGCGAACGCGATCGCGACGGGACAGCCCGACGAGCCCGCGAGCACCGTGGTCCGCTCCACTCCCGCATCATCCAGGACGGCGGTGAGCGCGTCGACGTGCGGTGTCAGCGTCGAGGGCGTGGCGCGCCTCGATCGCGAGAGACCGCTCCCGATGGGGTCTGTCCTGAGTACCCGGCGATGGGCCGAGAGCGCTGCGAGGAACGAGCGGATCGGAACGTACTCGAGGTCGCGTTCGAGGTGGCTCATCCACCATCCCCCGAGGATCATGGGTGGGCCCGTGCCCGACTCGGACCAGGCGACATCGTCCGACCCCGCTCGCGCGTACCGGATCGGCCCCACGGAGAACTCCACGACATCAGTATGAGACACGCGGTGCAGGCCGACGCCGGACGCGCAGCGCATGCAGACGCTGGCCCCGCAAGGCGATCCAGGTGGCGTCCGCCCGCGCGACGACGGCGCCGGCGGCGTCGACCATCGCCGCGGACGTCTCGTACCGTCGGCGCTCGTGCAACCTCGTCCAGCTGTAGACGACGAGCTTCTCGCCCACGCGGGGACGGCGCTCGACGACGGCGGTCATCGTGCCCAGCAGGCACAGCTCACCGCCGCGCAGCGCGCGCGCCGGATAGCTCGTGCAGTCGATCGCTCCCCAGACAGCGGCGAAGTGGGCCATGCCTGAGCTCGAGACGTCCGCCCCCACCACCCACGGTGCTGCGAGCAGGTCGGGGCGGTCCGGAACGAAGCCCGGAGTCACGTGCATGCCGTCCGGGCGGTGCGGTCCGCACACGAAGCAGTCCGACAACGGGTGCTGCATACCTGCCAGCGGATGCGCGGCGCGCGCCAGCACCGCGTCGCGATACGACGGTGCCTCAGGCGGATCCGTGGCGGCGAGCACACCCCGGTGCGCGCTCGCGATCGTCCGTGCGCCGTCGACGACGCGGATCCCGGCGCCGTCGTCCTCGACGACGTTCATCTTCCGGCCGAGGGGCACCGGCTTGTGGAGTCTCACTGTGACGACGTCGGCATCGACGCTGCGTGCGATGAACCCGGCGGCGAAGCCGCCGTTCGCCGAGCGGCGAGGGCCGTTCAGCCGCGGGTCGATGACGAGGGTTCCGGTGACGGCGCCCGAGAGAAGGTGTGATGACATGGCCCGAGTCAAGTCGTACGCCCCCGCGCGCCTCATCGCCATGAGGGGCCATTCCGGATGGCCCGGATCAGCCAGATCGGGGACCCGCCCTCTTCGCCGCCGACATCGGCGCGGCCCTCACAGCAGGGCGATGCCGCGGGCGAACGTGCGCACGCGCTCCGCCATCGCCTCCGGCACTTCCGCGACGGTGAAGTGTCCGCCCTCGTCCAGGCGCTCGAAGGTGCGGAGGTCGAGGTAGAACCGCCGGGCCAGCGACTCGGGATAGTCCCACTCGTGCCGCTGGATGTGGACGGATGCCGGCACCTCGACCCGCGGCATCTCATCGGGCTGATCCGCCCCCTCGTAGTAGGGACGGAACGAGGTGCCGATGCTCTGCGTCGTCCAGTAGATCATCGCCTCGGTGAGGATCCTGTCGCGCGAGATGCGACGTTCGACCGCCTGGGGAGCACCCTCGGGGGTGTCGCTCCACTCCACCAGCTTCTCTGCGAGCCAGGCCATCAATCCGGCGGGCGAGTCGTTGAGGGCCGCGGCCAACGTGTCGGGACGGGTGGCCTGGACATGGCCGTAGGCGCCGTTGGCTCCGCCCCAGCTGTCGAGCCGCTCGAAGAACGCGACCTCGTCGGGCGCCGTCAGCAGGGGCCGCTCCGCCCGCGAGGGGAAGTGCGAATGCGTCGCGATGATGCCCGACACCGAGTCGGGGTAGCTGCCCGCGATCAGGTCGTTGACATTGGCCGAGACGTCTTCGCCGTACGTGAGGTACCGGCGGTAACCGAGCACCTCCGTCATGAGCGTGTGCATCGTCGCCGCGAGCCTCTTCTCGGTGATCGGCCCCCGCTCGTACGCGGTGGAGAAGCCGAATCCCGGGAAGCTCGGCACCACGACGTGGAAGTCGGGCAACAGGTCCGCGAAGTCGAGCTGCAGGGCGAACGTGTGGGGCCAGCCGTGCATCACGAGGAGCGCCGGTGCATCGGGACGATCCGACCTCAGGTGCGCGAAGTGCAAGGTCGTGTCGTCCATGTCGACGAGGAACTGCGGATGCCCGTTCAGCCACGCCTCGCGCGCACGCCAGTCCCACGTGCGCCAGCTCGCGACGAGTTCGCCGAGGTAGTCGGCGGTCATGCCGACCGGCGGGCGGCGGGGCGAGTCGGGCAGGGGGCGGAACCGGTCGAGGCGCTCGTGCAGGTCGACGAGTTCGCGGTCGGCGACAGCGATCGAGAACGGCTGCGGAGTGGACATGCGCCGAAAGCTACGCCGGGGCTCCGACATCGACCTCAGCGCGGCTCCCGCAGCGCAGCCATGAGCGACTTCACCCGGCCGAACGTGGGCGCCTCGATGTTGGCGAGGCCCGTGACCGTCGTCCCTGTGCGGGGATCGTGGCGGCTGACGGCGGTGACGCCGTGGTCACCGCCCGACAGCACGAAGTCGCCCTCGTCGAGCCAGATGCCCCGGCCGTAGCCCACCCCGTCGCCGGTGTCGGGCGTGACAGGTGCCGTGGCGGCCGCCACGAGTCGAGCCGACAGCATCCGCCCGCCGGTCAGCGCCAGCCAGAACCGATGCAGATCGAGTGCCGTCGAGTGCGCCCCGCCGTCGCCGGACCCCTGCACCGGCAGCTCGAAGACATTGGTGCGCCCATCGTCCTTGTACCCCGTCGCGGTCGAGGGCGGAAGCGCGTCCGAGCGAGGCATCGAGGATGCCGTCATCCCGGCGGGCACGAACACCCGCTGCCTCACCAGCTCGGGGAACGGGGTGCCTGACACGCGCTCCGCGATGAGGGCGAGCACGACGAACGCGCCGTTGCAGTACGAGAAGCGCTCCCCCGCGCGGAACTTCGTCGGGAATCCGTCCAGCACGGCGAGGTAGGCGGGCGTCGAATCGAGCTGCTGGACCGGCACCGTCATCGGCGCCAACGCGTCGACCTCCTCGTCCAGATAGTCGCCGATGCCCGAGCGGTGGGTCAGCAGGTGGTCGACCGTGACGTCATCCGCGATCAGCGGCAGGTCTGCGCCGAGCACCTCGCGGGCGGTCGTGTCGAGCGACAGCACACCGTCGCCGACGAGCGAGAGCACGGTGATCGCCGTGAAGGTCTTGGTGCCGCTGGCCAGCCCGAACCTGGTATCGGGGGCGTTCGGGACGCTCCACGTCCGGTCGGCCATCCCGGCCGTCCACTCCCCCAGGACCTCGTCGCCGCGGCGCGCGCTCACGACTCCGCTGAAGCCCTCGAGATCGGGTTCGAGGTCAGCCATCGCATACCCCCGGTGAAGGAGCGGATCGGGTCAGGCGCTCTTGCGCTTCTCGCGCAGCACCAGCGTGGGCGGGGCGCCCTCGTCGACCGCGGCCCGCGTGACGATCACCTTGTCGACGTCGTCGGTCGACGGGATCTCGAACATGATCGGCCCCAGCACGTCCTCCAGGATCGCGCGCAGGCCACGTGCACCCGTCTTGCGGGCGACGGCCAGATCCGCGATCGCCTCAAGGGCCTCGCGATCGAACTCGAGAGTGACGCCGTCGAGTTCGAACATGCGGTGGTACTGCTTGACCAGCGCGTTCTTCGGCTCGGTGAGGATCTCCATCAGCGCTTCGCGGTCGAGCGGCGACACCGACGCCACGACGGGCAGACGGCCGATGAACTCGGGGATCAGGCCGAACTTGTGGAGGTCCTCGGGCTGAACGTCGCCGAACAGATTGAGGTCCTCGTCCTTGCGATGCAGCGAAGCGCCGAAGCCGACGCCGTGCTTGCCAACGCGGGACGAGATGATGTCTTCGAGTCCCGCGAACGCTCCCGCCACGATGAACAGGACGTTCGTCGTGTCGATCTGGATGAACTCCTGATGCGGGTGCTTGCGTCCGCCCTGCGGTGGCACGGACGCGACGGTGCCCTCCAGGATCTTCAGCAGCGCCTGCTGCACACCCTCACCCGACACATCACGCGTGATCGACGGGTTCTCGGCCTTGCGGGCGATCTTGTCGACCTCGTCGATGTAGATGATGCCGGTCTCGGCGCGCTTGGTGTCGAAGTCGGCGGCCTGCAGCAGCTTCAGGAGGATGTTCTCGACGTCCTCGCCGACATAGCCGGCCTCGGTCAGCGCCGTCGCGTCAGCGACGGCGAACGGCACATTCAGCCGCTTCGCCAGAGTCTGGGCCAGGTACGTCTTGCCGCACCCGGTCGGACCGAGCAGGAGGATGTTGCTCTTGGCGATCTCGATCTCGTCGGCCCGCTGCTCCGCGGACTGGATCGTGCCGTGCGCGCGGACGCGCTTGTAGTGGTTGTAGACCGCGACCGACAGCGCGCGCTTGGCGTCGTGCTGTCCGACGACGTACTCCTCGAGGAACGCGAAGATCTCGCGGGGCTTCGGGAGGTCGAAGTCGGCGACGACGCCCGACGAGGACTCCGCCATGCGCTCTTCGATGATCTCGTTGCACAGCTCGACGCACTCGTCGCAGATGTAGACGCCGGGACCGGCGATCAGCTGCTGGACCTGCTTCTGGCTCTTACCGCAGAAGGAGCATTTGAACAGGTCGGCGCTCTCACCGATGCGTGCCATGAGGCTCCTCCTCGTCGCGTCGGGGGGAAGCCCCCCAGCTGTCCTCCGAGCCTAATAGCTGAGGCCGACATGCGGCGGCATTGCGACGCACGTTGTGGATGACCCGGGTTCGCGGTGAGCGGAACCGCGTCGGCGCACAGCAGAACACCCCGCCACCCGGAGAATCCGGGCGACGGGGTGTCGCGGCATCCGCGCGCTCGATCGACGCGTCTACTTCGTCAGCGCCTGCTGACCGCGCTTGCGCGTCGTCAGCACCTGGTCGACGAGACCGTACGCGACCGACTCCTCGGCCGAGAGGATCTTGTCGCGGTCGATGTCCTTGTTGACCTCTTCGACCGTCTTGTTCGAGTGCTTCGACAGCGTCTGCTCGAGCCACGTGCGCATGCGGAGGATCTCCTGCGCCTGGATCTCGATGTCGGACGCCTGACCGTGGCCCGCCTCGCCCATCGCGGGCTGGTGGATCAGGATGCGGGCGTTCGGCAGCGCGAGACGCTTGCCGGGAGCGCCGGCCGCAAGCAGCACGGCGGCCGCCGAGGCCGCCTGGCCGAGCACGACCGTCTGGATCTGCGGCGACACGTACTGCATGGTGTCGTAGATCGCCGTCATCGCCGTGAACGAGCCGCCCGGCGAGTTGATGTACATGATGATGTCGCGGTCGGGGTCCTGGGACTCGAGCACGAGCAGCTGGGCCATGACGTCGTCCGCCGAGGCGTCGTCGACCTGGACGCCCAGGAAGATGACGCGGTCCTCGAACAGCTTGTTGTACGGGTCCTGGCGCTTGTAGCCGTAGGCGGTGCGCTCCTCGAACTGCGGCAGGATGTAGCGGCTGCCGGGCATCTGGAGGCCCTGGGGTGCCATCGGGGCACCGCCGAAGGTGGGGGTCTGCATTCCGGGTTCTCTCTCTTTCGCCTTCGGTGCCGTCAGTCCGCCGCGCGGGCGCCGCCGTCGGTTCCGCCGCCGCCGATGACGTCGACGGCCGACTCGCGGATGTGGTCGACGAAGCCGTACTCGAGCGCCTCCTGCGCCGAGAACCAGCGGTCGCGGTCGCCGTCGGCGTTGATCTGCTCGACCGTCTTGCCGGTCTGCGCCGCCGTGATCTCGGCGAGGCGCTTCTTCATGTCGAGGATCAGCTGCGCCTGCGTCTGGATGTCGCTCGCGGTGCCGCCGAAGCCGCCGTGCGGCTGGTGCAGCAGCACGCGGGCGTTGGGCGTGATGTAGCGCTTGCCCTTGGTGCCCGCCGTCAGCAGCAGCTGGCCCATCGAGGCCGCCATGCCGATGCCCACCGTGACGATGTCGTTCGGCACGAACTGCATCGTGTCGTAGATCGCCATGCCGGCCGTGATCGAGCCGCCCGGGGAGTTGACGTACAGGTAGATGTCCTTCTCGGAGTCCTCAGCGGCGAGCAGCAGGATCTTCGCGCAGATCTCGTTGGCGTTCTCGTCGCGCACCTCGGACCCGAGCCAGATGATGCGGTCCCTCAACAGCCTGTCGAAGACGCTCGTCGCGACAAGTGGTTCGGCCATGTGTACTCCTGATTCCGTGTCGGTGCCATCGAATCTACCGGCGCACCGCGGCCGACCCGCCCGTGTTCGCCCTGGGCAGAGCGCGCCCCGGACACAGAAGAGGACGGATGCCGCGGCATCCGTCCTCTCCTTCACGAGGTCGCTGGAACAGCGACCGTCATCCGTGCGTCACTCCGCGTCGGCGGCCTTCTTGGCCGGAGCCTTCTTGGCGGCCGGCTTCTTGGCGGGAGCCTTCTCCTCGGCGGCGGCCTCGTCGGCCGCGGCCTTCTTGGCGGCGGGCTTGCGGGCGGGGGCCTTCTTGGCGGGCGCGGCGGCCTCTTCCGCCTCGACGATCGCGTCGGCGTCGGCCGCGGCATCCGCGATCTCCTGCGCCTCCTCGACGACCTCTTCCTCAGCCTCGGCCTCGTCGTCGACGGCGATGAAGCCGCTCAGGTCGACCGGCTTGCCGTTCGTGTCGACGACCGTGACCTTGCCGAGTGCGACGGCAAGTGCCTTGTTGCGCGCGACCTCGCCGATGATGGCGGGCAGCTGGTTGCCCTCCTGCAGCGCGTTGACGAAGTCCTGCGGGGCCATGCCGTACTGGGCGGCCGACTGCACGAGGTACTGCGTGAGCTCGTCCTGCGAGACCTGGACGTCGACCGACTCGGCGATCTTGTCAAGCAGCATCTGCGTCTTGAACTGCTTCTCGCTGGCCTCGGCGACCTCAGCGCGGTGGACGTCGTCCTCCAGGCGGCCTTCGCCCTCGAGGTGGTTGTGCACCTCGTCCTCGATCAGCTGCGGCGGGACGGGGATCTCGACCTGCTCGAGGAGGACCTCGATGAGCTTGTCGCGGGCCGCCGAACCCTGCGTGAAGGCGCTCTGCTGGCCGACGCGCTCCTTGAGGCTGTCGCGCAGCTCGGCGATCGTGTCGAACTCGCTCGCGATCTGGGCGAAGTCGTCGTCCGCCTCGGGCAGCTCGCGCTCCTTGACGGCCTTGACCGAGACCGAGACCTCGGCCTCGTCGCCGGCGTGGTCGCCGCCGACCAGCTTCGAGCGGAACGTGGTGTCCTCACCGGCGGTGAGCGAGTCGATGGCCTCGTCGATGCCCTCGAGCAGCTCGCCCGAGCCGACCTCGTACGACACGCCCTCGGCGCGGTCGATCTCGTTGCCGTCGATCGTGGCGACGAGGTCGAGCTCGACGAAGTCGCCCGATGCGGCGGGACGGTCGACGGTCACGAGGGTGCCGAAGCGGCCGCGCAGGCGGTCGAGCTCCTCGTCGATGGCGGCGTCGTCGACCTCGATGGCCTCGACCTCGACCGTGGTGCCCTCGAACGCGGGCAGGTCGAACTCGGGACGCACGTCGACCTCGACCTCGACCTCGAGGTCGCCCGAGAAGTCCTTCTCATTGGGCCACTCGGTGACCTCGGCGGCCGGACGGCCCAGGACGCGCAGCTCGTGAGCCGAGACGGCCTCGCGGTAGAAGTTGTCGAGGCCCTCGCTGACAGCGTGCTCGAGCACCGCGACGCGGCCGATGCGCTGGTCGATGATGGGCGCGGGGACCTTGCCCTTGCGGAAGCCGGGGATCTGGACGTCCTGAGCGATGTGCTCGTACGCGTGCTTGATCGACGGCTTGAGCTCGTCGGGGCTGACCGTGATGTGCAGCTTGACCCGGGTCGGGCTGAGCTTCTCGACGGTGCTGTTCACCATGCCTGTTACTTCTCCTCTATCGGACCGCGCGAGCGCGCGGCATGAAGGTCTGGGTTCGCAATTCTGAGGGCCGTGATGTCGGGGCGACAGGATTTGAACCTGCGGCCTCCCGCTCCCAAAGCGGGCGCTCTACCAAGCTGAGCTACGCCCCGGGCGGGTTCGCACGCACTGCGTGCGCCTTTCGGCCCCGAGAAGTCTAGCCGACCCGCCCGGGCACCGCCTGCGATGCCGGTCTTGGCCGTCATGTGCCATAGACTGACGGATGCCGCGGCTCGCTGCTGCGGGGATGTAGCTCAATGGTAGAGCCTCAGTCTTCCAAACTGATGGTGCGGGTTCGATTCCCGTCATCCCCTCCACGACAGAAACCCCCGATAACTCGGGGGTTTCTTCATGTCCGGCTGTCGACAGGCTCAGGCGTCTATCGCCTCGCGTGCCCGATACGTGCCCGATGCCTCTTGATTCGTGCCCATAGACAGGGCGTCCATGCGCTCCGCGAGGAGGTGGCTCCGCTCCTGCGCGACGTGCTGATAGACCATCGCTGCTGCCGTCGTGCGGTGCCCGGCGCGGGCCATGAGTTCACGTGTCGTCGCACCGGCCTGTGCTGCCGTCGTCAGCCCGGCGTGCCGCACGTCGTGAAGGTGGAACTGCGACAGCCCTAGACCCTTCGCCGCCTTGGCCCACGCCTGCTGCGCTGCGTTCCGTGTCAGCGCTCGCTCGCCGTTGGCGTCAACGAACATCGGACTCTTCGCACTCCCCCGTGTCGCGGCTAAGTGCATCGTCAATAGGTCACGCGTGGACGGCGGCAGAGCGACCGTGCGAGCCTGCCCGGTCTTCGTCTTCGTCGTCAGCACCTCTCTCTTAACGGTGACCACCTGGCGCTCTACTCGGAGCGTCCCGGCGTCGGCGTCGAAGTCACCTCTTTGTAGGCCGATGAGTTCGCCGAGTCGAAGGTGCGCGCCATAGGCGACCGCGAGCGGGGTTCGGTAGTGCTCGGGCATCGCGGCCACGATGGTGGCCAGCACGTCCGGCGCGAGGTACGGGCGCTCTTCGGCCTTGGCGACACCGGCACCAACGATCGTGCAGGGGTTCGACGCGATCAGACGGTCACGAACCGCTGTACCGAACACGGCTTTGGCGAGCGCGTAGGCCTGTCGCTGACGCGTCGGATGAGCCGCCCGGCTCACGTACCACGACCGCACGTCCTGAGGCTTCACAGAGGCGATGGTGACCGCGTGGAACGGCTCTAGGTCCCGTTGTAGAAGGTCTTCATACAGTTCCGCTGTCCGTGGCGCGAGACGGCCACGGGTGCCGCCGTTCGCGATGAAGTCAGAGGCGTATGAGAGGAACGTGACCTGACCGGCGCGATGGTCGATGAACGATCCGCGCGCGAGGTCGGTCTGTGTCTGGGCAAGGTACTTCTCCGCGTCCTTCTTCGTGTCGAAGGTGCGCGGTGCGGTCTGTCGCACGCCTGCGTCCGTCGTCCACCTGGCTTGCCATCGCCCTGAGGGCAGTTTCCGTGTGCTGCCGAAGCCGTTCCGGGTTGCCATGTGCGTTACGCCTCTCGTGATTCATGCCAGTACGTCTAGCCGTAACCGAGATTAACGAAAGTCTGACTTTCCCACCAGTCTGGTTCTCAAGCACTGCACCACCATTCTGGTATCTGACCTGGGGTTTATCGTTTGCTTGGCATGCCCTAGTCCGTTAAGATGGAGGTACGAGAGAGAAACCAAACGAGCCGACCCCTCGGTGAGAGTCCGGGGCCGTAGCCGCTTCAACAAGCGTCTCGGGGCTGCGACCGCCCGAATCAGAGTGATGCGGGCGCAGATGTGCCCGAGGGGATTGTGCTCATGTCTGGTTCTCGCCCGTTCGTCATCGACCCTGATTCGTCCACAACGCAACTGCGCGCCCTGCTGGCAAGCAAGACGCGCACCGAGGGCAAGAACTCCCCGACCGTGCGGCTGGTGCGGCAGGCCTTCCGTGCCGCGCGCCTGCTCGACATCATCGACAAGCAGCGCAACGACGGCATGGAGCCGCTGACCGACGACCAGATCGACGCCATCGCTGATGCACTCCGCGCCGAGGCAACCGAGGCGGCGAGCGCGTGAGCGCCAGAAGGGTGAGACTGCGGGTTGACCGGCTGGCTGGATTCCGGCAGGCCAGAGACCGCATACAGGCGATGAACGCCGAGGCGCGGATGCAGTCGACGGGTGTCGACGCGGAACCCGAGTTCACCATCCGTGACGCCTACGACGCGGGCTATCAGTCGGCTCTCGAATCGCTCTCCGGCGCTCCGTCGTCCGACGCGTTCACGGCTGACGCTGCGCAGCGTGCGATGGATGTTCGCCTTGCCCGTGAGGCCGCCGACGCACGGCTGAGACGGCTGGACGAGGCAGAGCGCCAGGGCCGGGCCGCCTATCAGGCAGAGCGCAAGCGGCAGGGGCTCATCCCGTGACCGGCGCTTATGACGATGTGCCGCTGTCGCAGGCTGACCCTGACGACCCGCTCGCGACGTGGGATGACGTGGCCCGTCGCGAGGAGAACTATGAGCACGAACAGCGTGTGACCGAGCGCGTAGCGGCGCTGAGGATCGAGAGGGAGGCGCGCGCTCGGCTTGCCGCCGAGTCTGCCGCGCCGACACTCACACTCCCCTCACTCACCCGGCTTGACCGCTTCCTCTCACAGCCTGACGAGGATGCCGCGTTCCGCATCGAGTGCCTGATGCCAACAGGCGGGAACGTGGTGCTGGCGGCACAGTACAAGGCGGGCAAGTCGACGCTGGTCGGGAACCTGCTGCGGTCATTCGCTGATGGAGACGACTTCCTCGGACGCTGGACCACGGCACCGGTGACGCGCGTCGTCCTCATCGACAACGAACTCGACCCGCGCACTCTGCGGCGGTGGCTGTCCGCTCACGGAATCGTGCGTCAGGAATGTATCGAGGTGCTGTCGCTGCGCGGCTCGCTGTCGACGTTCGACATTCTCGACCCGGCGACGCGGGCGGCATGGGCCGAGAAGATCGGCGGGGCGGACATCATCATCCTGGACTGCCTGCGACCCGTGCTCGACGCGCTCGGGTTGGACGAGAACCACGACGCGGGCCGGTTCCTCGTGGCGTTCGACAGCCTGCGCGCAGAAGCGGGCATCGCCGAGTCGGTCATCGTGCACCACATGGGCCACAACGGCGAGCGCTCGCGCGGTGACTCACGCATCCTCGATTGGCCGGATGCCACATGGCGGATCGTGCGCGAGAGCGACGACCCGGCCTCGCCGCGCTACTTCTCCGCGATGGGGCGTGACGTGGACGTGCACGAGGGGCGGCTGGGGTACGACAGTGCGACTCGTGCCTTGACGTATGGCGAGGGTTCCCGGCGTGAGGCGAAGACGGATGCCGCTGTCGACGACCTCGCCCCTAAGGTGCTCGCGCACGTCACGGCGAACCCCGGATGCAGCGGGGCGGACATTGAGCGGTCAGTGGCTGGCAAGGCTGTTCACGTCCGGAAGGCGAGGGAGGACCTTGTGACCAAGGGCGCAATCGTCGCGGCCAAGCGCACCGGTAGCGGTGGCGGAAACGCCTACTTTCCTACAACCTCGTCCACCTCGTCCCAGCCTCGTCCGGACGAACCTACAACCTCGTCCACCTCGTCTATAGGACGAGGTACGAGGTTGGGACGGAGTTCAGGCGAACCTCGTCCCGCTGAAACTGGCGTCTACGACGACAACGACGAACTGTGCTGCTGCGTCCATGGCGTCACTCTCGGCTCACGGTGTAGCCACTGCGGCGGGAGGGCTGCCGCATGACTCATGTCGACGACTTCGCCCGCGCCTATGCCTGTCCTGACTGCGACGCCGACAAGCGTCTGACCCGCGATGCTCTGGGCATCTGGCACCTGACCCTGATCCATGACGACACCTGCCCTTGGTATCGCCGCTACCTCAGGTCTGAGAGGTCAGCGTGAGGCCCATTTCCCCGTTAGTGGCTAAGACAGCGCGTCGCGCGTCTGTATCTGGCCTCACTCGGCGCATGGGCAGGATGCCTGAATGCGTCGGAAAGTCCGACTTTCCGGCACGCGAGCACGTGGCGCGATGACCGACGACGGCTTCGATTACACGGTGCTGGCTCGCGGCGAGGTTGTAGCCATGGCCACCAACCGTGGCGAGTGGTTCGCCGAGGGCTGGGATGCCGCCCGCGTGGCCGCGTTCACGGCAGAACAGGCGGAGTGTCGCCGCGCGGAGGGCATCGCGCAGGACGGACTCAGCGCCGCCGACGAGGCGGGCGTGCAGTCGTTCGAGGCGATGTCGCTCTACTTCTCCTTGCTCGCACGGCTAGACCGTCACGAGTACGTCTCTGTCGACGAGATGGCCGAGGCGATCGAGGCCGTGTCGCGAACGTCCGACCGGGCCCTCATCGAAGAAATCTGGGACACGTAGGGCAGTCCGCATTCCGTACCACATTACGCCTCTGACCTGGGCATTAGTGGCCATATGTGGCAGAATGTTAGCGACGATAACACGCGAGACTTTGGTGACGAATATGCGGAACGTGGCGACGATCGAGGCACACAACCTCGCTGATCTGGCGGGCTGACTCATCGCCGTCGTGTGGGGCGAAGCCACCATCGTCGTCACGGCTGACGGGCGCGGGCTGCCCGCTCAGGTCCGCACCATTGCCCGCCGCGTCGGTGAGACCGGAGGGCGCGAGGCCGGGAACTCGTTCAACCGCTCTCTGGGCAAGACGCTCAAGAAGAGCGACGCGTTCAACAGCCTGAGTCAGCGCATGAAGGGCCTTCGCGGCGACATTCAGCGGCTGTCGCGGTCGTGGCGCGGCCTGTCGTACAACGCGCGTCAGTGGGCGCTGATCATCGGTGCCGTTACAGCAGCACTCCCCCAGATCGGCACGCTGGCTGGTGCGGCTGGCGTCGGGCTTCTCACTCTCGGCAGCGCGTTCACGTCGGTCGGTATCGGCATCGGTGTGACCGTCGCCGCTTTCAAGCGGTTGACCGGCGACCTGGACGACGTGCCCGCCGACGTGCGCGGCGCGCGCAAGGCCTTCGACCGACTGCGGGACACCCTCAGCGATATCAACGGCGAACTGACCTCTCGCGTCTTCCGCGACACGGAGAAGGCCTGGGACTCGCTGACGGACACCGTGAAGGGTCTGCGCGAACCGCTCGGCCATGTCGCCGACGTGGTGCACGACCTCATCACCGACTTCGCAAAGAACCTCGCGCCGGGCACTCAGAACTTCGAGAACCTGGCCCGGATCATCTCGGACTCGGCCGGTGTGTTCGACGGCATCGTCCGTAGCGTGGGCACGTTCGGCAGCGCCCTTCTCACGGCCTTCGCCAACCCGGCGATGGTCTCTGCCGTCGATGGGCTGGTCGGCTGGATCGGCGACCTGGCCAAAGGCTTTGACGCGTTCGTGAACAGCCCGGCCTATGCCGAGTGGGTCACCAACGGCGTCTCTGTCTTCGAGCACCTGGGCGGCCTGATCACGAGCATTGGCGGCGCGCTCTCGGGACTGTTCGACAAGCAGAGCACCGACAACCTGAACGACTTCATCGACGGGCTGGCTCAGTTCTTCGACGGTCCGGGCAAGAGTCTCATCGAGTTCCTTGACCAGTTGGACATTCCCGGCGTCGTCGTCGACACCCTCAACAACTTCGGCAACGCCCTGAAGCCGATTCTCGACTTCGCCACCGAGTTCATCCGGCAGAACCCCGAGGCCGTCGCGACAGCGCTGACCGACCTCGCGACGGCGTTTCTGCTGTTCAAGGGCGGTCAGATCATCGTTGGCGCGGCGGGCGCGATGTCGACGTTCTGGGGCGCTCTGAAGGCCGGGAAGGTCAGCACCATCACCAAGATGGCTGGGGCCGTCACCGGCCTCACAGTGGCGCTTCAGGGCCTCTCAGACCAGAACGCGACGGAAGGCGGCGCGGGGCTGTCTGCGATCGGTGGCGCTCTTGCGGGTGCCTCGCTCGCCGGTCCGATCGGTGCCCTGGTCGGCACCCTCGCCGGCCTCATCGCCAGCATGATCAACGACGTCTTCCTGACACCCGAGGTCAAGGGCTCGTGGCAGAACGGCTGGGACCAGTTGTTCGACCCGAACAACTACAGCGGCGCGGGCATCGGCGAACTCAAGAAGTGGTTCCAGAACAACCTCATGGGGCCG
The DNA here is from genome assembly GCF_042722305.1 of Microbacterium sp. NPDC058389. NCBI lineage: Bacteria > Bacillati > Actinomycetota > Actinomycetes > Micrococcales > Microbacteriaceae > Microbacterium > Microbacterium sp. NPDC058389. The sequence continues at coordinate 349,894 of NZ_JBHXJQ010000001.1, read as the reverse complement.
GACCCGGCTATCGCTGAGGCAGGCGGCGGCTGGCTCGATCAGGTGGTCACGCGCTGGGGCGACACCCTCGAAGGCTTCAAGACCGAGATTCCGAACTTCTTCCGGGACTTCGGTCAGGCCTTCGCGGACGGCTGGGCGACCGTCGCTGCCTGGTACGACACCAACTTCGGTCAGCCCATCGAACAGTTCTGGGCAGACACGGTGAACTTCTTCACGGTCGAGGTTCCCGGCTTCTTCGGCTCTGTCGGTCAGTGGTTCGCGACCGGCTGGGCGGCGGTGGCCGCATGGTTCGACACGAACTTCGGTCAGCCGATCGAGCGGGCGTGGAACGGCTTCGTACGGTTCTGGACTGTCGAGGTCCCGGCCTTCTTCACCCGCGCCGGACAGTGGTTCCGCGAGGGCTGGGCCGGTGTCTCGCGGTGGTTTGATCAGACCTTCGCGCAGCCGGTGAGAGCCGCGTGGGCAGGCTTCGTGGCTTTCTGGACTGTCGCCGTGCCGGGCTGGTTCAGCCGGATGGCGTCGGAGTTTCAGAGCGGGCTCGCACGCCTGGCCTCGCCGTTCACGTCATTCTTCGGCGACGTGAAACGGAACTGGGAGAACTTCTGGGGCGGCCTCGGGCTTGCCGCAGACAACGCCTGGAACACAGTGCGTTCGACCGTCGACAAGATCGTGTCGAAGATTCAGCAGATTGCCTCGAACCCGTTCGGCGCGATCGGCAGCGTCTTCAGCGGTCAGGGCTTCGCCTCGGGCGGCATCCTGACCGGCCCGGCGCACATCCTGGCGGGCGAGGCTGGACCTGAAGCGATCGTGCCCCTGAACCGCTCGCTCGGCTCGGTAGACCCGTCCGTGCGTGCGCTCTCGGCCATCGCGCAGGGCAAGACCACGGCCATGGCCAGCGGCGGTGTCGTCGGCGCTGGCCGCGTCCAGAACAACACCTTCAACATCAACGACCGGTCCGGCGATCCTCGGCGCACCGCGAACGAGGTCATCCGGCGTCTCGCCATGGACGTGGCGGGCTAGGAGGACACCATGACGACGCGTACCCGCGTACCGAAACTCCTGACACCGGGAGAGGTCTGCGACCTTCTCGACATCGAGCCGCGCAGGCTGCGCCTGTGGCGCGAGCAGAACACCGGGCCCGTCTTCGTCCGGCTGTCGCATCGCACCATCCGGTATCCGCTGCCTGACCTGATCGACTTCCTGAACGACGCGAGGCGGGGCTACTGATGGCCACGACCGTTCACGTCAAGGTCTACGACGCGCGTATCGCTGCCGCCTTCATGCCGGGCGGCATGGTCTACGGGCAGATGCGTTCCACAAGCCGTCTGAATCGTGCCGTCGCGAAGGCGAAGGCACCTGTTCGGACCGGTGCCATGCGCGACTCGATCGACAGCGACGTGCAGGCGTCGGGAGCGTTCCGGACGACCTACCGCGTCGGCGTCGGCACCGACCATGCACGCTTCGTGCTGGGCGGCACGACCGGCCCCATCCGCCCGCGCGGCGAGTACCTGCGCGTCCGGCCCGCGCCGAACTCCTGGTACGGCGTACCCGTGTTTCGTCGTTCGGTGCGTGGTCAGGCGGCAAACAACTTCCTCGGCGAGTCTCTCGTGTCGACGTTCGCTCTGCGGGGGCTGCTGTGACTGGTGCACTCGACAGCATCGACCTCGACGCGCTGGCTGCGAAGGTGGCACCGGCCTTGCGAGGCCGCGTCGTTTGGCGTCAGGGCAAGTACCGGTATCGCGTCCGCAACGCGCTCGGCAAGCCGGTAGAGGCTGCCGCTGTCGTCGCGATCGTGGCGACGGCCCTGCCGCCAGGGCCGCCCCTTCAGACCGAGTTGGTGGCCCGCTACATCGTTGGCAGCGACGCGTTCAAGGAGGCGCTCGGATGATCGTCGTGCCGGTGCCGCACGCACCTGCCCTTGGCCCCGGAAAGTCAGACTCTCCGCACCGGGGCGCGTCGATGGACGATGCTGCGCGCCTCGCCCTTGCTCGGCTCGATCCGCGCAAGGCGACGCCTGAGAGCGTGCAGGCTGCGCTCGGCGCGGTTGGACTGCACCTGCCGGTCGACGTGTGCGCTGACTGGCTGGAAAACCGGAGGTCATCGTGAGCAAGTACAAGCGCCCGCTGACGGATGCCGAACGCGCCCGCATCCCTGCCGATGCCGCCGTGCTGCTCGACTACCTCGAAGCCCACGCACGTCCTGGCGAGAAGTGCCCGACGCTGGTGTCACAGCGTCGACTTCTCGCGGCCCAGATCGGCATGACGATTCGTCAGTTCGGAACTGCTGAGAACTATCTGATTTCGCGCGGCGAGGTGCGCGTGCAGAACCTCATCCCGCGCAACGAACGCGAGGCGGAACGCCCGCACTATCGCTGGCTGCTGCCGGTGCGACGGGAAGGAGTCAAGGCATGACTAACACCGACGTTGCAGACGAGAAGCGGATGCTCGCGGCCCTGGGTCTGATGGGTGGCCGGACCTGGCAGGAAGTCCGCGAGCGCATGTCGCACATGTCAGACCGCGAGTTCGCAAGTGTCGCCCGTCGCCTGGCCGCGAAGGGCGCGATCAAACGTGAAGGCAGAGGCGCAGACGCCCGTCTGACGCGAGACATGGAGGCTTGGCACCGATGAACCGTACAACGAGCATTCGAGGGCTCAGAGAGGCGCTGAGCGCGCGTGCAGAACGTGAGCGCGAACTGCCTAAGGCCTACTGCCGCACCTGTGGCGGCTGGGCGTCAGCGGGCACCGGCACACGGGAACCGGAAGCGGCTCCGTGGGAGTCAGGTGAACAGCGACAGGTGCGGATCGAGATGGCGAAGAAGGCGAACCTGGCTGCCGAGTTCGACGACTGGCGTCGCGAGTGTGGCGTCTGTGCGGTCGCTCGCGAAGAGGGCCGCCTGGCGCGCTTCATGCTCGGCTCTCTGGTCGGACCGCATGACCTGAACGAGTCGGCGGCGTCCGCGCTGCTCGCTAACCTCGTGACCTACACCCGTGGTGAGTTCGTCGGCGGTGTCACGTCGAAGGCTCACGGTGTCGCCACGGGCAAACCCTGGCGACACCTGACAGACGCAGACGAAAGCCGGGTGCGGAAGGCGTGGGCCGATGCGATCGCGGACAGCCTGCCGAACACCTCCGAACGTGGCGCATGCGGCATGTGTGGCCGCTCTCGGGCACTTGGCGATTGGTATGACGCGCCGCACACGCTCACGTGGCCGGACGGCTCGCGCGTGGCGTTCTGCGCGTCGTGCGCGGGGACCTGGGACCGTCTTGGCGGGCCGACGTTCATCGATGACCTGCGCCGCGTCGGCGTCGAAGCCGCGACAGGCTCGCCGGTGTCGCTGGGCGATAGCGCGCCGGACAACTTCCGTCTGTTCGCCGAGTCGAAGGCCGCTGATCCTGCTGGCCTGGAAGAGCCGTGGTCGTGGTCCGAGGGGCTGACGGCGTTCATCGAGAAGGTCTGGACGTGGCAGCCGGACTGCGCACCGGCAGACCGTCACGACGAGTTCGTGCAGCGCCGCCGTGACGCCTACGCGGCAATGGCGGCTCAGGCCCGCGAGACAGAGGCTCGCCAGGACGCTTTGGCCTGGTGACGACGAGGGGATGCCTGAACCTCGCGGCGGCGTGCGTAGCGCTCTGGTGGACGATGGGCGAGGGCATCCCCTCTGATACGCCTGTGCACTATCGCAGGTGTACCCCTAGATTCGTAACGTGGTTCTCCGCGTCGGTCACTCCCCCAAGCCGCACCCCTCTGCCAAGAAGGCTGCCGTGTACGTCTGGACGTACACCTGCGCAGAGTGCGGCGAAGAGTTCGACGCCCGCAAGTTCACCCCCTGCGACGCTGACGGCACGCTCTACTGCGGCAGGCACGTGCCAGCCGGTAAGCATCGGTGGTGTTCGATCGGCGGGCACGTCTTCCTCGGCGACAGGTGCGAGGTCAGCCACGACAAGAGCGTGAAGCCGTCGACACCCGAGCGGTTCTGCGCCTATTGCGGCGAATCGCTCAATGGCTATCGGTCCGATGCCGTCTACTGCTCGACGCGCTGCCGCATGGCGGCACACCGTCAGTCGGCCTAGGTTCCTTCACCCCTAGAGTTGGCGCATGTCAGCGACAGCGCCGTCACCATCGATCGATTGGTCATCATTCTGGCCAGACATGATCGTTGCGCTGTTCACCGGTCTCGTCATCGGCGCGGTGCTCCTCATCGCCGAACGCATCCTTGACGGCAAGCGTCGCGCACGCGAGGTGTCGCGCTCGCAGCGCAAGGCCGCGAGAGACTGTGCGCGCTGGGTCACGCCCACGCTTCAGTACTCCGGTGACTCGCTGATGCCGCTTGACCTAGACCTCACGCGTATCGACCAGCGCATGAAGGAAGTGGGTGAGGGCGAAGGAGACTCGTTCTTTGCGGAGTATGAGTTCCTGCGCCAGATGTTGCATCAGTGGGACCTCATGAAGATCGTCGCGGGGAAGATCGAGTTGCGCGCGGCCTCCCTCATAACCCTCCCCGACCCCTGGGCGAGCGATGAGCGACAAGCGCTTCGCCAATACCTTCACCAGTCGTTCCGAGAGAAGCCCCGACTGTGGGCTGAGTACTGGGCCGAAGATCATGCGCGCGGCCTTGTAGACGACGCTCGGTTGATCGCCGACGTAAAGGAATACCTCGTTCAGCGGACCATGTTCGAGGGGTGTCGACGGGCGTACCTTGCAAGCCGCGACGCATTCGAGAGCGGTTACAACGCGCTCATCAACGAGCGTGTTGACGCAGCGATGGAGCGCTACAAGCGGAGTGGACGGAAGCCCTCGCGCCCGCGTCCGGTGCGGAAGAAGGCTGTGCGGCAAGTGCGGCATGATGCAACCCTCGCGGGTCAGCGAGTCGTGCGGACTCTTCACGCCAAAGCCGATCACCGGATCGAGTACATGTTTGGTCGACGCAGGTATCAAGAATTGCTGGATGCTGCGTCTCCTGAGGCCTAGAGAGTCGTTCCGTGGGACATAACTAGGGGCACCAGATCGGCACTCTGAGACAGAGAGCGTAGTGCCGTCGTCTCGCTGTCGACGGGCTCACCCGGTGTCCCCCGAAAGTCGGACTTTCCGTGCCCGTCGCGTGCCCATAGCCGTATCGCTCGGGCACGGCAACTGTCGCCGTCACCCTGCTCTCAACCGCAGAATCCTGCGGGCTGTTACGGCTATCGGGAGTGCCGTCACGTCTTCCAAACTGATGGTGCGGGTTCGATTCCCGTCATCCCCTCCACATACCTGATCGGGGCACGCTTCTGCGTGGGTCTCCCGCACTGCGCGTCCACGCGGCAGACTGGCTTCGCACCGTTCGATGCCTTTCTGGGAGCCGCAATGAACGCCGCGTCATCGTCACGCCCGCCGGACACGCCGCGCAAGCTTCCGCGCCGCCCGGCGTCGACGCTCGCCGAGAAGTGGACGCGCGTCGACGGCGTCGACGTGTTCTACCGCGAGTCGCCGAATCCCCCCGCCGGCGCCCGCGTGATGGCCCACGTGCACGGCTTCGGACTCTCCGGCCGGTATCTGCTGCCGACGGCGGAGCGACTGTCGGACGAGTTCCACACGCTGGTGCCCGACCTGCCGGGCTTCGGCCGCAGCGGCAAGAGCAAGGGGATGCTCGACATCCCCGACCTGGCACGGGCGGCGCTGCATTTCTTCGACGACCGCGGCGTCGAGAAAGCCACGCTCGTGGGCAACTCGATGGGATGCCCCGTCATCATCGAGTACGCGCACCGCTACCCCGACCGCATCGATCGGGCCGTGCTCGTCTCGCCCGCCGGAGGGATCTACAACCAGCCCCTCCGGCGTGCCATCGGCCAGCTCTCGGCCGATGCGCCGCGCGAGCCGTTCAAGATGGCGACGGTGGCGGTGCCCGACTACGTGCGGTTCGGCATCCCGAGCACGATGCGCATGTTCCGTTCGCTCACGCAGTATCCGTCGCTGCAGCGTCTCCTCGAGCTGCGCGTCCCCACGCTCGTGGTGCTCGGGCAACGCGACCCGCTGCTGCCGCACGCGCACCGTGTGGACGAGATCGCGAGCCAGACCGACAGCCATGTGCTGGTCGTGATGCTGGAAGGCGCGGCGCACGCCATCAACTACAGCCACCCCGGACAGCTGGCACACATCATCCGGGCGTTCATGGACGACCGCCCGATCGCGAACGACCCGACCTGGCCCGGCCATGTGCGCCTCTACGAGGTGCACAGGGGCAAGCACCACCCGCCGACGCAGGGCTGAGGCCGGGCGCCCCGTCAGGCGACGGAGATCGCGCCGCGGTGCTCTTCGATGTGCAGGAGATAGTGCTCCGCGTTGCGCAGCAGCCCGGAGCGCTCCTCATCGGTGAGTTCGCGACGCACCTTGCCGGGAACCCCGGCGACGAGCGAGCCGTCGGGGATCTCGGCCCCTTCGAGGATCACGGCGCCACCGGCGATGAGGCATCCCGCGCCGATCTTCGCACCGTTGAGCACGACCGCACCCATGCCGATGAGCGAGCCGTCGCCGATCGTGCAGCCGTGGACGACCGCGTTGTGGCCCACCGACACGTCTTCCCCGATCCGGACCGGGTGGCCGGCGTCGACGTGGACCGAGACGTTGTCCTGCAGATTGCTGCGGGCCCCGACCGTGATGGTGTCGCCGTCGGCACGGAGCACTGCGTTGTACCAGACGCTCGCGCCCGGACCGAGGGTCACTCCCCCGATCACGCGGGCGCCGGCCGCGACGAACGACGTGGGATCGAGCGCGGGGGTCCTGCCCGCGGCGAAGAGGACCGAGGCTCCTGGTGCGACCGTCATGGTGCGACCCTACCGGCGAGCGCGGTCGTGATGGCCTCGGTGTACCAGGGGGCCAGCGTGTCCACGAACGTCACGGTCAGGTGGTCCTGGTCGCGGTAGATGTTGGCTCCGCCCACGACCGGGGCGCACGCGTCGTCGCCGCAGAACACGTCGGTGAAGTCGAGGAGCGTGACGGAGTCCAGGCCGGCGGCGGCATCCCGAAGCGGATCGTTCTCGACGAGCACGTCGGAGCGTGCGCCGTCGCACTCCGACGCATCCCTCGTGCGGAGGCACTTGTTGGGGTCGGTCTCCCACACCGGGTTGTCGACCACGGTGATGACCGGGATGCCGCGGTCGGTGACCGTGCTCCACGCGTCGCGGTAGCCCGCGACGGCCGCATCGTGCGACGAGTCGTAGCCGGCCGGCGAGTAGGGCGTGTTGGCGATGGCGGCCGTGAACACGACGTCGAGGTCGGTGTCGTCGATCGCGCGCTGCACGCCCGCCCGCCAGTCCGTGCAGGCCGCACCGAAGGCGCCGGGCGTCGACAGCGGCGTCGTGTTCCACGGGCACGCGCCCTTGAACCAGGTGATGAGCTTCCAGCCGTTCTCCTCGGCCATGCGCTGGAAAGTGGGCAGCAGCTGGTACGCGTGGCTGTCGCCGATCAGGGCGACGCGCGGTGCGTCGGGGTCGTCCGAGCCGAACTCGCACGACACGGGGCGCGAGTCAGTCAGCTGTACGAAGCACTGCGGGTCCTCGGGGCGGTCGATGCCGGCGAATCCGGGGGCCGGGAGGATCGTGTCGCCGAAGTCCGTGCCCGCACAGGTCGGGTCGAGGACGGATGCCGCACCGAAGCACTCCGGAGGATTCTGCTGCAGTTCGGCGATGTCGCGGGTGCCCTGGTTGTACAGCGGCGCGTTGACGAACCATGCCGTCGCGGCGACGAGCGCGACGACGACCATCGCCGCGAGCGAGGACCACAGCGTGACGCGGGCCGGACGCGAGGTGAGCACCTTCCAGCCGCGCGCGGGGTCTTCGACGAAGCGCTTGGTGAGCCATGCGAGCACGAAGCAGATGATGAGCAGTGCGACGCGGTGGTAGATCGTGAGGCCCCAGAACGGCACCGACGGCGCGATGATGATGAGGGGCCAGTGCCACAGGTACAGCGAGTACGAGATGTCGCCGACGAACTGCGCGGGACGGATCGAGAGGATCCGCGTCGGGTACCACCAGCGTTCCGAGTTCGACGCGGCGATGACCGCCGCCGCGCCCAGCGTGGGCAGTGCCGCCATGTAGCCGGGGAACGGCGTCTGGCCGTCGAACGTGAAGGTCACGTAGACGAGCAGCAGGATGCCGGCCCAGCCGAGCACGAAGCTGCCGATGGCGTTGCGCACGCGCAGCATCGGCACGAGCGCGATCATCGCGCCGACGCCGAACTGCCACATGCGGCCGAACGTGACGAAGTACGCCGGCGCGGGGTTCGTGATGGTGAAGACGACGCAGAAGGCGAACGAGACGACGGTGACGATGCCGAGCGCGACGAGGATCGCGCGGCGCCGGGCGCCGCGGAAGAACTTCACGCCGATCCACGCGGCCAGCAGCATGATGAGCGGCCACATCACGTAGAACTGCTCTTCCAGCGACAGCGACCAGTAGTGCTGGACCGTCGTCGGCGAGCCGGAGTGGTTGAGATAGTCCGCCGAGTTCAGCGCGAGGTACCAGTTCTCGACGTAGAACGTCGACGACAGGATCTCGCGCACCTCGTTCGGCAAGGCCGACGTCGGCATGAGGTACGGCGACATCACGACGACCGCGCAGAACAGCAGGACGAGCAGGGATGCCGGCAGCAGACGCCGCGCGCGGCGTGCCCAGAACTGTCCGAGCTTGACCGTCCCCGTCGCGGTCACCTCGCGCATGAGGTGCGACGTGATGAGGAAGCCCGAGATCACGAAGAAGATGTCGACGCCGATGTAGCCGCCGGTGATCCGCCCCGGCCAGAAGTGGTAGAGCACGACGCACAGCACGGCGATCGCGCGCAAACCCTGCACGTGAGGCAGGAAGCGCGAGGGTTCGGCGTGCTCGGGTGAGCGGTCCTGGGGCTCTCGGGTCACGGTCTTGGCGGGGACGCCCAGATGCTGCGGTCCGAGGTCGTGATCTGCGGAAGGCACGCATCGACGTTAGCCGGTCCGGGCGGACGCTCCCGCAACGACAGGTCGGAACGGCCGATAAGCCCAGCCTTCTCTTGCTTGCGGAATGACTCCCCGTGAGTAGCGTTGCAGTCATTGGAGGACGACCGCCCGCTCGGCGGCACTCCGCAGATGGAGGCGAGAGACATGACCAACACGAAGACCGTTCCCGCAACCGCCGCGAACCCCGACGTCGCGGCCGCGACCGCACAGTTCCTCACGCCCGTGGTCCTCGACCTGCAGGCTCTGGCCGTCAACGGCAAGCAGGCGCACTGGAACGTGCGCGGAGCGAACTTCATCGCGATCCACGAGCTGCTGGACTCGGTGGTCGCCAACGCGCAGGCCGGCGCCGACCAGGCCGCCGAGCGCGTCGTCGCCCTGGGACTGCCGATCGACGCCCGCGTGAGCACGGTGGCCGAGAAGACCGCGAGCACGGTCCCGGCCGGATTCACCCAGTGGGAGGCGCTCATCCGGAACGTGATCACCGACATGGATGTCGCCATCGGCCACGTCCAGGAGGCGATCGACGGGCTCGACGAGTTCGACCTCACCAGCCAGGACATCGTGATCGGCATCAAGGAGACGCTGGAGAAGGATCGCTGGTTCCTCTTCGCCCACCTCGCCGAGTGAACGCAACGACATGACGAAGGCCCCGGGTGTCCCCGGGGCCTTCGTCATGTCGGCGTGGGTCAGGGATGCTGCAGGAAGGCCAGCACCGCGAGCACACGGCGGTGCTCGGTGCCCGACTCCTCCAGCCCGAGCTTGGCGAAGATCGCGCTGATGTTCTTCTCGACGGCGCCGACGCCGATGAACAGCCGCTGCGCGATACTGGCGTTGCTGCGGCCTTCCGCCATCAAGGTCAGCACGTCGCGCTCCCTCGGGGTCAGCGTCGACAGCGGATCGGGCCGGGCCGACAGGAGGCCCTGCACCACCAGCGGGTCGAGCACCGTGCCGCGCTCGCGCACGCGCACGACGGCATCCGAGAACTCCTCCAGCGACGTCACGCGGTCCTTGAGGAGGTACCCGACGCCGCCCTCGCCGCCGGCGAGGAGCTCGCGGGCGTACACGCCCTCGACGTACTGGCTGAGCACCAGGATGCCCACCGCGGGCAGCGCGGCCCGCAGCGCGAGTGCCGCCTTGATCCCCTCGTCACGGAACCCCGGGGGCAGCCGCACATCGAGGATGGCCACGTCTGCCCGTGCGTCGCGCACGCGCGACACGACGTCCTCGGCGTCTCCCCACGCGCCCGCGGTCGTGTAGCCGGCCTCGTCGAACAGCCGCACGAGGCCCTCGCGCAGGAGGACGGAATCCTCGAACAGGACGACGCGGAGCCCGGACGGATCGTGCGAGGAGGAGACGGCCATCCCCTCAGGATAGGGATCCGTCACGGTGCCACCGTGAGCGGGATGTGCGCGCCGACCGAGGTGGGACCGCCGACGGGGCTCTCGATCACGAGGATGCCGCGAAGACCGGCGACCCGCTCACGCAGGCCCTCCAAGCCGTGCCCGGCGGAGACGAGCGCTCCCCCGCGGCCGTTGTCGACGAGCCACACGTCGAGGTGCGTCGGGGCGCCGGCCGGCGAGCGGCGCAGCGTCGCCCGGAGCGTGGCGGCCGAGGCGCCGGAGTGCTTCACGACGTTCGTCATGAGCTCGGCGACGACGAAGTACACGGTGCGGGCGACCTCTTGGCTGACCGAGCGGTCGATCGCAGGGTCCACCTCGACCTGCACCCACAGCGGCGAGCTCGTGGCGAGCGCGTCGAGGGCCGCGGCCAGCCCGCGGTCCTGCAGCAGGGGCGGCGCGACGCCGCTCGACAGGGCGCGCAGCTCGTCGAGCGCGGCCTTCGCGTGGCCGCGTGCCTCGCGGGCGAGCTCGGCTGCGGCATCCGCGTCGCCCGACTCGGCCCGGCGCTCCAGCGCGGCGAGGTCCATCTGCAGCCGCACCAGCCGCTGCTGCGGGCCGTCGTGGATGTCGCGCTCGAGGCGGCGCAGAGCGACGTCCTCGGCGTGCACGGCGGCACCGCGCGCGGCGGCCTCGGCGCGCACCTCCGCAGCCAGCTCGTCGGAGCCCCAACGGCCCAGCATCGCGTCCGCGACGGCGTGGTGGGCGCGGGCGAGCCCGCCGAGCACCCACGGCATCGTGAACGTGAAGACGATGCCGGCGACGAGGTACAGCACGACCTCCACGGCCCAGGCGTCCCACCCGCCGAACAGCCACGGCACCGCGGCGGAGACGTACTGGCCCCAGTCGCCGTTGTCGGCGCCGCGGGGCAGGAACACGCCCCAGAACCAGTACGTGAGGCCGCCGAGGCCGACGCTCAGCCACACCGTCGTGATCACGAACGAGATGGTGCTGATGATCGGCGTGACGATCATGCCGTGGGTGAGGTAGGCCCAGTAGTGCGCGTTGCGCACCGGGCGTGTGAGCGTCGCCCAGAAGCCGGTGTTGTCGGGCGCGTCGCGATTCCACTCCGGCTCGGAGATGGTGGGCAGACCCGTCAGCCGCAGCATGAACCGGTCGGCGACGCCCAGCCCGCGCGCGATGAGGAGCGTCAGCACCATGAGCGGCAGGCCGATGACGAGGATCAGCAGCCCGACGCTCGTCCAGAACAGCGAGGCCAGCAGGCTCACCGAGATCATCGCGAGCACGAACACCGCGAGGAGGTACAGGGCGCTGCCGGGCGTGCGCAGCCAGGCGCGTCCGTACGATCCCCAGAACCCGGTCGTCGCGGTGCGCGACGCCTCGGGCCCGAGCGGGGCCGCTTCAGTGGTCGTTGTGGTCATCGTTCTCTCCCTCGGGACGAGTCAGGGCGGGCTGCTGGCCCGGCTCGACGACCAGGAACTGTCCCATCATGCCCTGGTCTTCGTGCCACAGCAGGTGGCAGTGGTACATGTACGGCGTGGTCGGGTCGGCGTAGTCGTCGAACCGGACGAGCAGGCGGTACTCGCGGTCGCCTTCGAGGGCGATCGTGTCCTTGTAGCCGGCGAGCCGGGCCGGCGGCGGCGATCCGTCGATGCTGAGGATCCGGTACTGCATGTCGTGCACGTGGAACGAATGCGGCAGCGGGTTGTCGTTGCGGACGGTCCAGACCTCGCTGGTGTCCACGGTTGCCACGACGTCGGCGCGCCCCAGATCCATCTGCGCGTCGTTGATGTTGTGCCCCGACATCACGAACGTGCGCTCCGCGACGGCCCCCGTCGGATCCGGCGCCGGGATGTCCGCCAGATGAGCAGGCACGTCGGGCGAGGGGGCGAGGGATGCCGCGGCCCGCAGCTCCAGCACGTCGAAGGCCGCCGAGCCGGCGTGCAGCGCCGGATCGGGCGCATTCGAGCGCAGTGCGATCCGTTCGCCCGGCTCGAGCGCCACGACGATCTCGGCGCGCTCGCCTGGTGAGAGAGGGATGTCGGTGGAGGCCACCGGCGCGTCGAGCAGCCCGCCGTCGGTGCCGATGAGGTCGAACTCCCGCCCGTCTGCGAAGGCGAAGTCGTACATGCGCGCGCTCGAGCCGTTCAGCAGCCGCAGCCGCACCTTCTCGGTCGTGACCTCGAGGTACGGCGCCGCCGTGCCGTTGACGAGGATGGTGTCGCCGAGCACGCCGTCGAACTGCATGCCGAGCCCACCGGCGAACGATCCGTCGGCGTTGAACGAGCGGTCCTGCACGATGAGCGGGAAGTCGTCGACGCCGTAGTCGCGCGGCAGCGCGAGGGCCGACTCTTCGTCGTCGCGCACGAGGAACATGCCGGCGAGACCGGCGTCCACCTGCTCGCGCGTCCTGCCGTGCAGGTGCGGGTGGTACCAGAGCGTGGCCGCGGGCTGATCGACCGTCCACGCGGGCTGCCACAGTGCGCCCGCCGCGATCGGCGTGTGCGGGCCGCCGTCCATCGCCGCCGGCAGGTGCATGCCGTGCCAGTGGACCGTCGTGGTGTCCGTCAGCGCGTTGGTGACATCGACGCGCACCTGCTCGCCGCGCTCTGCGACCAGGGTGGGCCCGAGGTATGCGCCGTTGTACCCGAGGGTGGGAGTCGCGCCCTGTGCCACGAACGACGTGCGGCCCTCCTCGGCGGTGAGGGAGAAGACGCGGACGCCGCCCTCCACGTGCGACTCGGCGAGCGGCGGCACCGCCATCGGGTTCTCGAACGGCACCGTGCCGGCGGCGGGCGGCGTCGCGCGCACCGCGTTGGTCGCGAACCACACCGCCGCGGCGCCCACCAGCAGCGCGATGACGGCCAGCGGTGCGACGACGAGCCCGATGACGAGCCCACGCCGCCGCCGGCGGCGGGGTGGTGCGGGCACGACGGGCATCACGCCCGGAAGGGCCGGGGGCGCAGGCACTGCTGAAGTCATGCCTCCAGCCTCGCGACGGCGCCAGGACGACGGCATCCGACGCTCTCCCGAACACGTACGGGGGCAGACCCCCGTACGTCACTCGGGTCAGACCACGTGGGTGAGGCGCCCGCCGACGAGCGTCGCCGACACGCGCATGCCCCGCAGCGCGGCCTCATCGGCTGCCAGCGGGTCATGCTCGCACACGGCGAGATCGGCGACGTCGCCCGGTTCCAGGCGCGCGCCGGCAGCGGAACCGCCTCGAGTGGATGCCGCCAGCGCGGTGGCCGCGTCGACCCGCTGGTGCGGCTGCCAGGCCTCGCGGCCGTCCCGCGTGCGGAACACCGCGGCGGCCATCGCCGCCCACGGGTCGAGCGGCGCGACGGGAGCGTCGGAGCCGAACAGCAGGTTCGCGCCGGTGTCGGCGAGCGCGCGCAGCGGATACGGCTGCGCGGTCTGCCCCGCCCACACGGTGTCGGTCAGGTCGCGGTCGTCGAGCGCATGCTCGGGCTGCACGCTGGCCCCGACGCCGAGCCGCGCGAAACGGGGGATGTCGGCGTGCGCGACGAGCTGCGCGTGCTCGATCGTGCCCCACGCGCCGGTCGCTCCGAAGGCCTCCAGCGCATGCGAGTTGGCGACGTCGCCGATGGCGTGGATCGCCGAGGCGATGCCCGCGCCGGTCGCGCGCGTCATGAGGTCGACGAGCGTCGCGAGATCGACGGTGAGCAGGCCGTGGTTGTGCGCATCGCCCGGGTAGTGGTGGGAGCAGGCGGCCGTGCGGGTGCCGAGCGAGCCGTCGGTGATGACCTTGAGCGGCCCGACGCGGACCAGGTCGGAGGCAGCTCCGTCGGCGCCGCGCACGGTGTCGCCGGTCTGCAGGCCCTGCGCGATCGCACGCTCGAGGAACTCCGGGTAGATGCCGTACGACACCCGCAGCGCGTCGAAGCCGGCGGCGAGTCGCCGCGCCCACGCCTCGTCGTTCCACGCCATGTCGAAGTCGACGAGCCCGGTCACGCCCCGGGAGGCGGCATCCTGCGCCATCCGCGTCACGAGCGGATCGGAGACCGACACGTCGACGGCGTTCAGCCGCCGCGAGATCTCGAACGCGGGCTCCTCGCGCAGCACCCCGACGCCGTCGGGCTCGAACCCTTCGCGCCGCAGCGCGGCCGAGTTGAGCCACACGCTGTGCACGTCGGCGTTGATGAGATACGTCGCCACGTCGCCGGTCGCGGCGTCCAGCAGCGCGAGATCGGGGGCGTCGGACCAGAACGCGTCGCGGAAGCCGCTCCCGACCCGGCGCCCGTCGGCGAGGGTCGGCGCCTGCGCCATGAGGGATGCCGCGTGCGCCGCCGACGTCGCGTCGCCCAACGGGACGCGCTGCGCCGAGAGCGCCCACTGCACGACATGCACGTGGTGGTCCCACAGCCCCGGGATCGCACGGCCGCCGTCCGCATCGACGACGAGACCGCGGCGCGGCAGCGCGCCCGCCGGAGCGATGTCGACGACGAGCCCGTCGGCGAGGTGGACGTCGACGAGCTCGTCGCCGAAGGGGTCGATGCGCTCCGAGCCGGTGAGCCGGGCGTTCGCGATGACGTCCGGCGCGTCGCCCCGGGCCGCCGTCACCGCGCGGCCTTGCGCGTCTCGACGTCGCGCCGCATCTCGGCCGGCAGCCGAGGGTCGGCGTACGGGCTCGCGCCTGCCTCGAGCTCGGCGATCACGGTCTCCACGATCTCGTCGGACTTGTTCTGGCTGAGCTTGCGCTTGCCCACCACGCGGGTCGGCGTCAGCCGGAACCCGACGGTACCGCGCTCGAGGCGGCGCACGAAGTCGGGATCGTTCGGCGGCGCCCACATCAGCCGGGGCTGCGGCATCCCGCTCTCGAACCGCGCGACGAGGCGCTCGAGCACCTCGAGGTTCTCTTCAGGCGTGAGGAGCTCGGGGATGCCGCTCAGGTGCGCCGACACGAAGTTCCAGGTGGGCACGCTCTGCACGTCGCCGTACCAGCCCGGCGACACGTAGCCGTGCGGGCCCTGCACCACGACCAGCAGCTCGCGCTCGCCGAGCCCGTGGACGAGGTCGTCGGGCTTGCCGACGTGGCCGACGATGGTCAGGTCGTCACGATCCTCGTCGAGCAGCACCGCGTAGTGCGAGGCGACCAGACCCTGGTCGGTCGCACTGACGATCGTCACCCACGGGTTCTGGTCGATGAGCCGGCGGATCTCGCCGACATCGGTCATCGCGAAGCTCGGGTTCTGGCGCATGCGCTCAGCCTATTCGCGCCGTGCGGTGGGGCGGGTCACGCCTGGCAGGAGGGGCACCAGTAGAGCTTGCGACCGGCGGCCTCCTCCACGACGATCGTCGTGCCGCACACGCGGCACGGCAGGCCGGCGCGGTGGTACACCCAGTGCCGGTCGTCGCGGCTGGCCATCGCCGCACGATACGCGTCGGGGTCGAGGTCGTCCATGGTCATCATCTGGCCGGTTTCGACGCCGATGGCGAGGAGCCGCACCCAGTCGCGCCACAGGTCGCGCACGACCTCCTCGGGTACGTCGCGGCCCGGGGTGTGCGGGTTCTGGCGCGCCCGGAACAGCAGCTCGGCGCGGTACACGTTGCCGATCCCGCTCACGACGTTCTGGTCCATGAGCAGCAGCCCGATCGCCGTCGGCTTGCGCCTCACCACGGACGTGAAGCGCTCCTCCCCCTCGGCGACGTCGTCGACGAGCGGGTCGGGGCCGAGCCTCGCGATCGTCGCGGCGACCTCGTCCGGCGTCTGCAGCTCACAGGCCGTCGGCCCGCGCAGGTCTGCGCACGTCACGTCGGTGAGCAGGCGCAGCCGCACCTGGCCGACGACCGGCGGCGGCCACTCGTCGCCCTCATCGGCGAGGCCCGTGGTCTGCTCCGACATGCGCACGTGCACGCGCGCTCGGCGCGGCGCGCCGATCGAACTGAGCGAGTTCTCGCCCGCAGAATCCAGGATCGGGTCGCCCAGGTCGGTGCCGCGCTGATTCGTCTGCCCCATGCGGCCGTTCGCCGACGCGATCGTGGGATCCACGAGGATCTCACCGGCGAAGTCCCATGCCCCGTACATGCCGAGGTGCACACGCAGCCAGAGGTCGTCGTCGAACTCGAGGAACATCTGCTTGCCGACCGCCCGCACCTCGGTGGCCGTACGCCCGCTCACGATCGCGGCGCCCTCGGCGAACCGGCCCTGCGGGCTGGAGGCGACGAGCGGGCGGCCGACGAAGTTGCGGTCGAACTGGCGCGCGATGCGGTGGACGGAATGGCCCTCGGGCATCGGGTCAGCCGGCTTCGGGGTCGAACGAGCTGTCGTCGGCCGCGAGCACGTCCGGCTGCCCGGTCGTCGCGCGCGGGTCGGGCAGCAGCGAGCCGTCCTCCTCGTACGCCGCCAGCTGCGCGATGCGGCGGGCGTGGCGCTCCTCGCCCGAGAACGGCGTCGCGACGAACCGGTCGATGAACGACGCGGCCTCTTCGAACGTGTGCTGGCGGGCGCCGATCGCGATCACGTTGGCGTCGTTGTGCTCGCGGGCGAGCTCGGCCGTGGCGATGCTCCACACGAGCGCCGCGCGGACGCCGGCCACCTTGTTCGCCGCGATCTGCTCGCCGTTGCCGGATCCGCCGAACACGACGCCGAGGGTCTCGATGCCGGCGGCCTGGTCGCTCACCACGGCCTGAGCGGCTCGGATGCAGAACGCCGGGTAGTCGTCGAGCGGGTCGTACTCGAGGGGACCGTGGTCGACGACCTCGTGCCCCGCCGCGGCGAGGTGGTGCTGCAGCTGCGTCGAGAACTCGAGGCCGGCGTGGTCGGTCGCGATGTGGATGCGCATGGGCTCAATCCTAGAGAGGGGCGGGACAGGGCGGACGTGGATGCCGGGGCCCCGGCATCCACTCTCACGAGGTCGTGCGGATCAGGGTGCGATGCCGGCGGCGGCGGGCTTGAACCCGGCGCGCACGTTCTCGCAGCACGCCGGACGGCACACGTCGAACCAGGGGCCGAGGCCGGTCGCGTGCGGGCGCTCGGATGACGGCGTGCCGTTCAGGCGCTCCTCGACGAGGTCGACCAGGCCCGACACGAACACCGGGTCGACGCCGGGAGTCGGCGTGCGGACCGCGCGGATGCCGGCCTCGTCGGCCGCCTCCATGGCTTCGGTGTCGAGGTCCCACAGCACTTCCATGTGGTCGCTCATGAAGCCCACGGGCACGATGGCGACCGCCTGGATGCCGGCGGCCGGGAGCTCGGCGATCACGTCGTTGACGTCGGGCTCGAGCCACGGCTGGCTCGCGGGGCCCGAGCGGGACTGGTAGACGAGGTCCCAGCCGATGCGCTCGGCACCCGGGATCTCGGAGGCCACTGCGGCCATGACGACCTCTGCCACCGCGAGGTGCTGAGCGGCGTACGCGCCACCCTCCCCCAGGTCGCGGTGCAGCTCGTCCCCCTCGCGCGGACCCGAGCGCTCCGCGTCGGCCGTCGGGATGCTGTGCGTCGAGAACAGCACGCGCACCGCCTCGGGGGCGATCCCGTCGCCGAGGAAGCCGGCGACCGCCGCACGCACGCCGTCGATGAACGGCTGCACGAAGCCGGGGTGGTCGAAGAACTGACGCACCTTGTCGATGCTGACGGTGCCCTCCAGCCCCGTCTCGGTCAGCACCCGCGCGAAGTCCTCGCGGTACTGCCGGCAGCTGGAGAACGAGGAGTAGGCGCTCGTCGCGAGGGCCAGGAGATTGGTGTCACCGGCAGCGGCGGCATCCCTCACCGCCTCGTCGAGGTACGGCGACCAGTTGCGATTGCCCCAGTAGACCGGCAGCTCGATGCCGCGCCCGGCCAGCTCCGCCTCCAGCGCGGCCTTGAGCGCGCGGTTCTGGGCGTTGATCGGGCTCACGCCGTCGAAGTGGCGGTAGTGGTGCGCGACCTCTTCGAGCCGCTCGTCGGGGATGCCGCGACCACGCGTCACATTGCGCAGGAACGGGATGACGTCGTCCTGGCCTTCGGGGCCGCCGAAGCCGGCGAGCAGGATGCCGTCGTACGCGACGGGCACCTCGACGAAGGGGGCGCCGGGGGCGGCGGCGGGAGAGGCGAACGGGACGAGGGGCTGTTCGGCGGGGCTCACCCCTCCATCCTGACACCGCGAGCGGGCGCGCCGCGTCCGTTCGCCCCCGGTTATCGCGTCGGATCTGGTGCTACCGGACACCTCGCGTAGGCTGGGACGGTTGTCGTCGGCGCCAGCAGCGTGGACGAATCGATCGTCATCCTCACCCATGGGAGCCACAGCAGTGCCTGGAGAGAACCTCACCCGCATCGAGGCGCAGGAGCGCCGCGCGATCGTCGACACCCAGTCGTACGAGGTCGCACTCGACCTGACGAAGGGCGCCGAGATCTTCGGATCGCGCTCTGTCGTCCGCTTCACCGCGACGCCCGGCGCCTCGACGTTCATCGACCTCATCGCGCGCGACGTGCGTGAGATCACGCTCAACGGCCGGTCGATCGACACCGCCGCGTTCGCCGACTCACGCATCGCGCTGGACGACCTCGCCGCCGAGAACGAGCTCGTGATCGACGCCGACTGCCTCTACACCAACACCGGCGAGGGCCTGCACCGCTTCGTCGACCCCGTCGACGGCGAGGTGTACCTCTACTCGCAGTTCGAGGTCCCCGACTCGCGCCGCGTCTTCGCGGTGTTCGAGCAGCCCGACCTCAAGGCGACGTTCCAGTTCACGGTCACGGCTCCCGAGCCGTGGAAGGTCGTCTCGAACTCCCCCACGCCCGACCCCAAGAAGCACGGCGACGGCAGTGCGACCTGGGTCTTCGAGGCCACGCCGCGCATCTCGTCGTACATCACGGCCCTCATCGCCGGCCCGTACGAGGCCACGTTCTCGGAGCTCACCAGCGCCTCGGGCCGTGTGATCCCGCTCGGCGTGTACGGCCGCAAGAGCCTGTGGCAGTTCCTCGACGCGGACTACATCTTCGACAAGACGCGCGAGGGCTTCGCGTACTTCGAGGAGAAGTTCGACTTCCCGTACCCGTTCGCGAAGTACGACCAGCTGTTCGTGCCCGAGTTCAACGCGGGCGCCATGGAGAACGCGGGCGCTGTCACCTTCACGGAGACGTACGTGTTCCGCTCCAAGGTGACGGATGCCGTCAAGGAGCGCCGCGTCGTCACGATCCTCCACGAGCTCGCCCACATGTGGTTCGGCGACCTCGTCACCATGAAGTGGTGGAACGACCTGTGGCTCAACGAGTCGTTCGCCGAGTGGGCGTCGACCATCGCCACCGCCGAGGCCACCGAGTGGACCGAGGCCTGGACGACCTTCAACGCCATGGAGAAGACCTGGGCGTACCGCCAGGACCAGCTGCCCTCGACCCACCCGGTGGTGGCGCAGATCAACGACCTCGAAGACGTCCAGGTCAACTTCGACGGCATCACCTACGCCAAGGGCGGGTCGGTGCTCAAGCAGCTCGCCGCCTGGGTCGGCATCGAGGCGTTCTTCGGCGGCGTCGCGGCGTACTTCAAGAAGCACCAGTGGTCGAACACGGAGCTGTCGGATCTGCTCTCGGAGCTCGAGGTCACGAGCGGCCGCGAGCTGTCGACCTGGTCGAAGAAGTGGCTCGAGACCGCCGGCGTCAACACGCTCGCGCCCGAGATCGTCACCGACGTCGACGGCAAGATCACCCGCTTCGCGATCGTGCAGACGGCGCCCGCCGACTACCCGACCATCCGCCCGCACCGTCTGGGCGTCGGCTTCTACGAGCTCGACGGCGACGCGCTCGTCCGCGTCCACCATGTCGAGCTCGACGTCGACGGCGACCTCACCGAGGTGCCCGAGCTCAAGGGCCACACGCGTCCGGCGCTCGTGCTGCTCAACGACGAGGACCTGGCGTACGCCAAGATCCGCCTCGACGCCCAGTCCCTGCAGACCGCGATCGACCACCTCGGCAAGATCAGCGACCCGCTGGCCCGCTCGCTCGTGTGGGGTGCCGCGTGGGACCAGACGCGCGACGCCGAAGCATCCGCATCGGACTACGTCGACCTCGTCCTGCGCAACATCGGCGCAGAGACCGAGTCGACAACCGTCCGCACGACGCTCGGCCAGCTGCAGCTCGCCGCGAACTCGTACGTCGCACCCGACAAGCGCAACATCACCCGCGCCAAGGTCGCCGACGCACTGTGGGAGCTCGCCCGGTCCGCTGAGGCGGGCAGCGACAGCCAGCTGCAGTTCGTGACCGCGTTCGCGTCGGCTGCGGCCACCGCCGCGCAGTGGGACAAGGTGCGCGCCGTGCGCGAGGGCGCCGAGTCTTTCGACGGCCTCGAGATCGACACCGACCTGTCGTGGCAGCTGCTCGTCTCGCTCGCCGCCGGGGGCGTCGTCACCGCCGCCGACATCGACGCGGCGCTCGAGGCCGACAACACGGCCAAGGGCGGCGAGTTCGCGGCACAGGCCAAGGCCGCCCTGCCCCAGCCCGAGGCGAAGGATGCCGCGTGGGCGTCGCTCGTCGACCGCGACGACCAGCCGAACACGATCGTCCGCTCCGCGGCGCTCGGCTTCGTGCACCCGGCCGGCCGCGACCTGCTCGACGGCTACGTCGCGCGCTACTTCGACGCGCTGCTGCCGATCTGGAACTCGCGCACGTACCAGATCGCGCAGTACCTGATCGTGGGCCTGTACCCGGCACCGCTGGCCGACGTGGCGCTGCGCAACGCCACGCGCGCGTGGCTCGAGGCGAACGCCGACGCCGCGCCCGCGCTGCGCCGCCTCGTCGCCGAGAACCTCGCCGGCGTCGAGCGCGCCCTGGCCGTCCAGGACCGCGACGCACAGTAGTCCTTCGGACACACCGACCGGATGCCTCGACCCCGCGCACGCGCAGGGTCGAGGCATCCGTGTTCCGGGTCGGCGGGAATCATCCTCCGGTACCGCCCGCCGCGACGGCGACGGCACCGCGGGTGGACGCGGCGAGGGCGCACCTGCCCGTAGCGTCGAAGCCATGATCGTTGCAGAACAGCTCACGAAGAGATTCGGGGACAAGACCGCGGTCGACGGGGTCTCGTTCACCGTCCAGCCCGGCAAGGTGACCGGCTTCCTCGGCCCGAACGGGGCCGGCAAGTCCACCACGATGCGCATGATCGTCGGGCTCGACCGCCCGACGTCGGGACGCACCACCGTCGGCGGACAGGACTACCGCGCGCTGCGCGCGCCGCTGACCGAGGTCGGCGTGCTCCTCGACGCCAAGGCCGTCCACACCGGCCGCACCGCCCGCAACCACCTGCGCGCGATGGCCGCGACCCACGGCATCCCCCTCTCCCGCGTCGACGAGGTGATCCGGATCACCGGCCTCGAATCGGTGGCGAACAAGCGCGCCGGCAAGTTCTCGCTCGGCATGGGGCAGCGTCTCGGCATCGCGTCCGCGCTGCTCGGCGACCCGCACACCCTGATCCTCGACGAGCCCGTAAACGGGCTCGACCCCGAAGGCGTGCGCTGGGTGCGGGAGTTCGTGCGCCACGCCGCCGACGAAGGCCGCACCGTGCTGCTGTCGAGCCACCTCATGAGCGAGATGGCGCAGACCGCCGACCACATCGTCGTGCTGGGGCGCGGGCGGGTCCTCGCCGACGCACCGCTGGACGACCTCGTGCGCGGCTGGACGACCATGACGATGCGGGTGCGCAGTCCGCGCGCCGCCGACCTCGCCGGGCTCGTCTCCGGCCCCGAGGTGCGGATCAGCAGCACGGCCCCCGGGCTTCTCGACATCGAAGGGCTGACTCCGGAGTTCGTCGGCGACACCGCCGCGGCCCACGGCATCCCGATCCATGAACTGACCACCACGACCGGATCGCTCGAACAGGCCTATCTCGCGCTCACCGACAGCTCGGTCGAGTACAAGACCAAGGAGATCTCATGACCGCCCTCGCCACCGAGCCGGCCACGCGCACGCGCGCCGTCTCGCCCTACCGCCTGAGCTTCGGCCACCTGCTCCGCAGCGAATGGATCAAGGTCACCTCCGTCCGCTCGACGTGGTGGTCGCTCGGCGTCACGGCCGCGCTCTCGATCGCGATCTCGATGATGATCGCGGCCGCCTCCTCGAGCTTCGGCACGGGCTTCCCCGCCGTCAGCGCGATCCTCTCGCCGACGCAGTTCACCATGCTCGTCGCCGGCATCCTGGGTGCCATCGTGATCACCGGTGAGTACTCCACCGGCATGATCCGCTCGACCCTCACCGCAGAACCGCGCCGCGGCGCCGTCGTCGTCGCCAAGGCCGTGGTCGTCGCCGCGCTCATGGCGGTCGTCACCGTGCTGACGTACGCGATCGCGATCGTCGCCACCGCGCCGCTCCTCACCGAAGGCATCGACTGGTCCGAGCCGTCGCTGTCGCTCGTCCCGCTCGCCTACGGTGTGCTGTCGATGGTCGCCTTCACCCTCATCGGGCTGGGGTTCGGGTTCATCGTGCGCAATGGCGCCGGCGCGATCGCGACCACGGTCGGCGTCCTCTTCGTCCTGCCGATCGTGGTGAGCATGTTCGCGATGGCCGGCGAGGGCTGGCGCTGGATCGTGGACCTCGGCCAGTACCTGCCGATGAACGCGGCATCGACGCTCACGGCGCCCGGCGGCGACGACCTCCTGCCGGCCCTGCTCGCGCTCGCCGGATGGACCCTCATCCCGCTGCTGATCGGCTGGGGAGTCCTCCGTACGCGTGACGCGTAAGGTCGAGCCCATGGCACGCCGCAGCAGCTCCGCATCCGCCCCGGCGGATGCGGAGCTGCTGCTCCCACGGCCACCCGGAGTGATCCGGCAGTTCTGGGCGCGGCATCCCCTCTTCACCGACATCGTCGTCGCCCTCATCGGCCTCGCCATCGCCGTGACGACGGCGGGCCCGGTCGGCACGGACGGCGCAGATCCCGGAGCGCCGGTCCACATCGTGTCGATGGTGATCGCGATCGCCGCCGCGGCGTCGCTGCTGCTGCGTCGCCGATGGCCTCTCGTGCCGTACGCGCTCGCCGTGCTGCTGCAGCTCGTGATGCTCGCGTACCCGTCGGCGGCCGGTTCGCCCCTCCTGATCCTCTCGATGTACGCCGTCGCGGTGTACGGGTCGAGCCGCCTCTGCTGGATCGCGTACGGCGTCGGCATGGGCGCCATCGCCCTCGTCGGCGCGCTCAGCGTGCTGGTCGGCGCCGTGGAACTGCAGGCGGCCCTCAACGCGCTGCTGGCCGCGGCCGTGGTCGCCCTCGTCGGCGCGCTCGTCGGCATCAACATCGGCAACCGCAAGCGCTATCTGGAGGCCGTCATCGACCGTTCGCGCCAGCTCGTCGTCGAGCGCGACCAGCAGGCGCAGCTGGCGGCGGCCGACGAACGCGCCCGCATCGCCCGCGAGATGCACGACGTCGTGTCGCACTCGCTGACCGTCATCGTGGCCCTCGCCGAGGGTGCCGCCGCGACGCCGGACGTCGACCGCGCGCGCGGCGCCATGGAGGCCGCCGCCGGCACCGCACGCGAGGCGCTCACTGAGATGCGCACGATGCTCGGCGTGCTGCGAGACGGTGACGTGGACGCGCCGCTCGCGCCCCTCGCCCCCGTGTCGCCGTACGACGTCGTCGCCGCGGCGCAACGCGCCGGCTACCCCGCCACGCTGGTCGTCACCGGCGCCGCGGAGCTCTCCGACGCGGCGCAGTATGCGATCGGCCGCATCGTGCAGGAAGGCGTGACCAACGCGATGCGGCATGCGCCGGCGGCGACCGCCATCCGGGTGGTCATCGAGCACGGCATGGACACCACGACCGTCACCGTGCGCAACGATCGCGCCGAGCCGGCCGACACGCGCGGCGGGTTCGGCCTGCGCGGCATCGCAGAGCGCATGGCGCATATCGGTGGGACGCTGTCCGCCGGCCCCGACGGCGCCGGCGGGTGGGAGCTCACAGCGTCGATCCCCGCGCCGTCGCCCGACGCCGACCCGACCCCGCCGCGAGAGGACGACCGATGACCGATGCCACCCCGATCCGGGTGCTGATCGCCGACGACCAGGCGCTGATCCGCGTCGGATTCCGCCTCGTGCTCGAAGCCGAGGACGACCTCGTGGTCGTGGGTGAGGCCGGCGACGGGCAGGAGGCCGCCGACCTCGCCGTGCGGCTGCATCCCGACGTCGTGCTGATGGACGTGCGGATGCCGGTGCTCGACGGCATCGCGGCGACCGCTCTCATCGGCCGCCTCGCCCCCGACACCCGGGTCCTGGTGCTCACGACGTTCGACCTCGACGAGTACGCGTTCGGCGCCTTGGAGGCGGGGGCGAGTGGTTTCCTGCTGAAGGACGCCCAGCGCGCGGAGCTCACGTCCGCCATCCGCGCCGTGCGCCGAGGCGACGCCCCGCTCTCACCGCGGATCACGCGGGTCCTGCTCGATCGGCTGGCATCGCAGCCTCCTGCGCAGCCCGCGCTCCCCGACCCGACGGGCGAGCTCACGGAGCGCGAACGGGAGGTGTTCCTGGCGATGGGCCGCGGCTACACCAACAGCGAGATCTCGCAGCAGCTGTTCCTGAGCGAATCGACCGTCAAGACCCACGTCGGCAGGGTGCTCGCGAAGGTCGGCGCCCGCGACCGCATCCACGCCGTGATCCTTGCCCACCGTCTGCGACTGCTCGACGACGACGAGCCGATGCCGCCCGTACGCTGAGGTCTTTCCAAGGCCGCGATCGTTAGGCTGGTGGGGATGATCTCGCTCCCGCTCGCTGACACTGCTGAGGCCACTCCGTCGACCTTCTGGCAGGACCTCGGCGAGTTCTTCGTGCATGCCGGGATCAACCTGGCGTGGGTGGCCGGCATCATCGTCGGTGCGCTGCTGCTGGTGTGGATCCTGCGCGTCGTGATCCACCGTGTCGTGAATCGCATCGTCAACGGCGCGAAGAGCAAGGCCAACGTCGACGACACGCAGGCGCTGGAGCGCTCACCGCTCGCCTCGGTGCGGCTCGTGCAGCGCACACGCACCCTCGGCTCGATCCTCAGCAACATCGTCAACGTCACGGTGGTCGTGATCGCGCTGCTGCTCATCATCAACGTCCTGGCTCCGACCGCCCTCGGCTCGTTGACGCTGCTGACCGCCGCCGTCGGCGCCGGCCTCGGTTTCGGCGCCCAGAACATCGTCAAGGACGTCCTCAACGGCATCTTCATCGTGGCCGAGGACCAGGTGGGCATCGGCGACGTCGTCGACCTCGGGCTCGCCACCGGCATCGTCGAGTACGTCAGTGTGCGCGTCACGCACGTCCGCGACGTCAACGGCACGCTCTGGTACGTGCGCAACGGCGAGATCACGCGCATCGGCAACCTGTCGCAGGGCTGGTCGCGCGTGATCCTCGACCTGTCCGTGGCGACCGACTCCGACATCGACGAGGTCGAGCGCGTGATGCTCGACACCGCGAGGGGCCTGGCGAAGGACCCCAAGTGGCGCACGCGCATCATCGAGCAGCCCGAGGTGTGGGGCCTGGAGTCGATCTCTGGCGACGCCCTGGTCATCCGGCTGGTCATCAAGACGCGGGCGAACGCCAAGGACGACGTCGCACGCGAGCTTCGCATGCGCCTCAAGCACGCGATCGACGAGATGGGCATCTCGCTGCCGTCCCTCACGGCGGTCATGCCCTCGGGCCTCGAAGGTGCCCAGCGCGTGCGCGGCGCCAACCCGCCCAAGACGCGGCCCAACCCGGTCGCCCCCGCCGCCGAGGGCGCCGTCTGGAAGCCCAAGCGCACGAGCAAGAAGAAGCCGTCCCCCGGTGATGAGCCCGGGTCGACTCCCGGAGGACCCTCATGACGGATGCCGCCACCACGCCGATCTCGTTCTACGAGGAGGTCGGCGGCCACGACACCTTCGTGCGTCTCGTCGACGTCTTCTACCGCGGCGTCGCCGACGACGAGGTGCTGCGGCCGATGTACCCCGAAGAGGACCTCGGCCCCGCGAAGCACCGCCTCACCACGTTCCTGGAGCAGTACTGGGGTGGCCCGACGACGTACGGCGAGGAGCGCGGCCACCCGCGCCTGCGCATGCGCCACGCGCCGTTCCACATCGACCCGGACGCGCGCGACCGCTGGCTCGCCCACATGCGCGCCGCCGTCGACGCTCTGGAACTCCCGCCGCTGCACGAGGCGACGCTGTGGGACTATCTGCAGCGTGCCGCGTTCGCCATGGTGAACACGTTCGAGCCGTCGGGCATCGGCCCCGCGGCCGGCGCCCGCGCCGCGGCATCCCTTCCGGTGACCGCCGCCCCGCCGGCGGGCACCGACCCCACTCGCTGACATCCCCAACACCCCCCGGCCGACGAAGGAGTCGACATGCCCACAGCCACCCATCGCACCGACGTGCTCGTGATCGGATGGGGGCTGGCCGGACTCGTCGCCGCCTCCGAAGCCGCCGCCGCGGGCAAGAAGGTCACGATCGTCGACCAGGAGCCGCGCACCAACCTCGGCGGACAGGCCTGGTGGTCCTTCGGCGGACTGTTCTTCGTCGACTCGCCCGAGCAGCGCCGTCTCGGCATCCGCGACTCGATCGAGCTCGCCCGGCAGGACTGGTTCGGCAACGCCGGATTCGACCGTGACGAGGACCTGTGGCCTCGTCGATGGGCCGAGGCGTACCTGCAGTTCGCCCACCAGGAGAAGCGGGCGTGGCTGCGCGAGAAGGGCGTCGGGTTCTTCCCCATCGTGGGCTGGGCGGAGCGCGGCGGGTACACCGCCACCGGTCCCGGCAACTCGGTGCCGCGGTTCCACATCACCTGGGGTACCGGCCCCGGCATCGTCGCCCCGTTCCAGGCGGAGGTGGAAGCCGCCGAGGCCGACGGTCGCATCACGATCCTGCCGCGCCACAAGGTGACCTCGCTCACGGTCGAGGACGGCGTCGTCACCGGCGCCGAGGGAGAGGTCCTGGAGCCCTCCGGCACGGGTCGCGGCGTGGCCAGCTCGCGTGACGTCGTCGACACGTTCACCGTGTCCGCGCAGGCCACGATCGTCGCATCCGGCGGCATCGGCGGCAACCACGACCTCGTGCGCCGCTCATGGCCCGCACGCCTGGGCACTCCCCCGGAGACGATGATCACAGGCGTCCCCGCGTACGTCGACGGCTCGATGCAGCCGGTGTCCGAGGCCGCCGGCGCCCGCCTGATCAACGGCGACCGCATGTGGCACTACGTAGAAGGCATCCAGAACTGGGATCCGGTGTGGCCGGATCACGGCATCCGGATCCTCCCCGGCCCGTCATCGGTGTGGCTCGACGCCACGGGGACGCGGCTGCCCGTCCCGCTGTTCCCGGGCTTCGACACGCTCGGCACGCTCGCGCATCTGCGGGCGACCGGATACGACCACTCGTGGTTCGTGCTGTCGCAGAAGATCATCGAGAAGGAGTTCACGCTGTCGGGCAGCGAGCAGAACCCGGACCTCACCGGCAAGGACGTCCGGCTGCTGGCGAAGTCGCGGCTCGGCAAGGGCGCGGCCGGCCCCGTGCAGGCGTTCATGGACAAGGGCGCCGACTTCGTCGTGCGCGAGAAGCTCGACGACCTCATCGCGGGCATGCAGGCGCTGCCGGGCGGCGAGGCGCTGGATCCCGAGCGGGTGCGGTTCGAGGTCGAGGCCCGCGACCGCGAGATCGACAACGACTTCACGAAGGACGCGCAGATCGCGATGCTGCGGTCCGCGCGTGCGTTCCGCGGTGACCGCCTCATCCGCACCGCGAGCCCGCACCGCATCCTCGCGCGCGACTCCGGGCCGCTCATCGCGGTGAAGCTCCACGTCCTCACCCGCAAGTCGCTGGGCGGCATCGAGACCGACCTGTCAGGCCGGGCGCTCGGCGCGGGCGGCGCCCCGGTGCCGGGCCTGTATGCGGCAGGCGAGGCCAGCGGCTTCGGCGGCGGCGGCGTGCACGGCTACCGTGCGCTGGAGGGGACGTTCGTGGGTGGATGCCTCTTCTCGGGGCGCGTCGCCGGCCGGGCGGCCGCAGCCGCCGTCTGACGCGCTCTGCGCCCCGGGCTCGCGCCGCCGTCAGGTGGTGGCGGGCCCGGTGCGCCGCACCGGCGTGAGACCCGACACCATCGGTCCTCGCACCACGATGTGACCGCGGTCGAGCGTGACCCGCGTCCAGGGTCCGTTCGCGAACACGCGCGAAGTCTCGGCGCCGCTGATGAAGCCCATGCTGAGGGCCGCGAACGCCACCCCGAGCGGCAGACCGCCGAGGTCGTCGTCCGGCGCACCCCAGACGGCCGCACGGACGGCACGGACGACGTCCTCCCCGGCATCCGTGGGCACCGCGTCCGACACCTGGGCGATGCCGCCCTGCGCCTTGGCAGCCAGCGTCGACGCGTCGATACCGGGCCGTGCCGCCCACCCGGTGCGGGGCGGCGCGATGCCGGCCCACGCGGCCGACAGAGCGGTCTCGGGGAGCGTCAGGGCGAGCGGATCGTCGGCGACGGCCGTCAGCGCGGACGCGTCCACCACGAGGTCGCACACGAGCTCGGGGTCTGCCGACAGCGTGCGCATCGCCAGCACGGTCGGCGTCGCGTCGCCGAGGCCCTTCGGCGCCAGCGGGGCGGCCGTCATCGCCAGCACGCCTCCGGCAGCCTGCAGCCGCACGCCCTCGACGGTGAAGCGGGCCGCGCGGCGGGCGAAGGTGAGCGCGTCGGCGGCGGAGGAGGGATCGGCGAACAGCAGGCGGGGAGACATCGCCCCCTAAGCTACCAAGCGGAACGACGGGCGCCGGCCGCCCGGAGAGGAGACCCGTGAACGTCGAGCACCCCGCCGATCCCCCCGCCGACGCCGTCGCGTCGATGCTCTCGGTGCTCGACCTCAGCGGCTCCGATGCGCGCACGACGGAGGACATCTTCACCGGGCGCTCGCAGTCGATGCCGCTCGGTCGCGTGTACGGCGGCCAGGTGCTCGCGCAGTCGATCGTGGCCGCATCCCGCACGCTCCCGGATGACCGCAAGGTGCACTCGATGCACGGCTACTTCCTGCGGCCCGGGGATTCCGCGAAGGGCATCACGTTCTCGGTCGATCGCATCCACGACGGCCGCTCGTTCTCGACCCGCCGCACCCAGGCCTACCAGGAGGGCGTGCCGATCTTCTCGATGATCGCGTCGTTCCAGGACGAGGACCCGGGCCTCGAGCACCAGGCCGCGATGCCCTCTGGTGTGCCGCATCCCGATGACCTGCCCGACATCGAGGCGCGGCTGGACGGCCTGCATCCGATGTCGAAGAGGTTCTTCACGGACCGGCCGGTGGAGCTGCGCCACATCCCGTCGCCGATCTACACGGCCGTCGAGGGGCCGCAGCAGCCCGACCAGATGGTGTGGATGCGGGTGCGCCGCACGATTCCCGACGACCCCGCGATCCATCGCGCCGCGCTGGCGTACCTCACCGACCTGACGATCCAGGAGTCCATTCTGCGTGCGCACGGCATCGCCTGGACCACTCCGGGGCTGAAGGTCGCGAGTCTCGACCACGCGATGTGGTGGCACCGCTTCGGTCGCGTGGACGAGTGGATGCTGTACGTCCAGGAGTCCCCGAGCGCCCGGGGCGGCCGCGGACTGGCGACGGGGCGCATCTACAGCGCGGACGGCGCGCTGCTCGCGAGCGTCGCGCAGGAGATCATGGTGCGGGTCCCGGAGGACCGACTCACGCAGGGCTGACGTGGGCCACCTGGCCACCGTCGTGACTCAGCGGCGGTGCGCGTACTCGATGGGCTGGCCGACGTACGGCGCCCAGGCGTCGCGCTCGGCGGCGGTGAGGCGCATCGGACGCCCGGTGGCGGCATCCACCTTCACGATCACCGTCGTCGCCCGCGCGTACAGGACGTGCTGGAGGTCGGCTGTCTCGACGGGGCTGTAGACCTCGTAGCAGACCTCGATGCTCGAGCCGCCGACCTTGCCGAACCACATCTGCACGTCGAGAGGGTGCCGCTGGTACGGCACCGGCGCGAGGTACTCGATCTCCTGTCGTGCGATGAGCGTCAGGACGCCGCTGAAGATGCTCGAGTCGAGCACCGCGGTCGACGGCGCGTCCTCGCCCGGAGCCGGGACCCAGAACGCGCGGACGCGCGCCTCTTCGAGCAGCTTCAGCATCGACGTGTTGTTCACGTGGTTGAACGCATCGAGGTCGCCCCACCGCAGATGGATGGGGATGTGCAGTCGGAGGCCGCCCCCAGTGGGAGCGGCCTCCGCGCGAGCCGTGTCAGTCACGGGTCAGCTTGCGGTACGTGGTGCGGTGCGGACGAGCCGCGTCGGCGCCCAGGCGGTCGATCTTGTTCGCCTCGTACGCTTCGAAGTTGCCCTCGAACCAGTACCACTGGTCGGGGTTCTCGTCGGTGCCCTCGTACGCCAGGATGTGGGTCGCGATGCGGTCGAGGAACCACCGGTCGTGTGTGATCACCACGGCACAGCCGGGGAACTCGAGCAGCGCGTTCTCCAGCGACTGCAGCGTCTCGACGTCCAGGTCGTTGGTCGGCTCGTCGAGGAGCAGCAGGTTGCCGCCCTCTTTCAGCGTGAGCGCGAGGTTCAGGCGGTTGCGCTCACCGCCGGAGAGCACCCCGGCCTTCTTCTGCTGGTCGGGTCCCTTGAACCCGAACTTCGACACGTAGGCACGCGACGGGATCTCGGTCTTGCCCACCGTGATGATGTCGAGGCCGTCCGAGACGACCTCCCACAGCGTCTTGTTGGGGTCGATGCTCGCGCGCGACTGGTCGACGTAGCTGATCTTGACCGTCTCGCCGATCTTCAGATCGCCGCCGTCGAGCGGCTCCAGGCCCACGATCGTCTTGAACAGCGTCGTCTTTCCGACGCCGTTGGGGCCGATGACGCCGACGATGCCGTTGGGCGGCAGGGTGAAGCTGAGGCCGTCGATGAGCGAGCGCCCGTCGAAGCCCTTCTGGAGCTTCTTGGCCTCGATGACGACGCTGCCCAGGCGCGGCCCCGGGGGGATCGTGATCTCTTCGAAGTCCAGCTTGCGGGTGCGGTCCGCCTCGGCGGCCATCTCCTCGTAGCGGGCCAGACGCGCCTTGGACTTCGCCTGACGGCCCTTCTGGTTCGAGCGGACCCAGTCGAGCTCTTCGGCGAGACGCTTGGCGAGCTTGGCATCCTTCTTGCCCTGGATCGCGAGGCGCTCGGCCTTCTTCTCGAGGTAGGTCGAGTAGTTGCCCTCGTAGCCGATGAGCCGGCCGCGGTCGACCTCCGCGATCCACTCAGCGACGTTGTCGAGGAAGTACCGGTCGTGCGTGATCGCGATGACGGCGCCCGCGTACTTCTGCAGATGCTGCTCGAGCCACAGCACGCTCTCGGCGTCGAGGTGGTTGGTGGGCTCGTCGAGCAGCAGCAGGTCGGGCTTCTGCAGGAGCAGCTTCGCGAGGGCGACGCGGCGGCGCTCACCGCCCGAGAGGTTCGAGACCGAGGCGTCGGCCGGCGGCGTGCGGAGCGCGTCCATCGCCTGCTCGAGCTGCGAGTCGAGGTCCCACGCGTCGGCGGCGTCGATCTCTTCCTGCAGCGTGCCCATCTCGGCCAGCAGGGCGTCGAAGTCTGCGTCGGGGTCGGCCATCAGGGCCGAGATCTCGTTGAAGCGATCGAGCTTCGCCTTGATCGCGACGCCCTCCTGGATGTTCTCCAGCACCGTCTTCGACTCGTCCAGCTCCGGCTCCTGCATGAGGATGCCGACGGTGAACCCGGGCGACAGCTTCGCCTCGCCGTTGGACGGGGTGTCGAGACCGGCCATGATCTTGAGGATCGTCGACTTGCCGGCTCCGTTCGGGCCGACCATGCCGATCTTGGCGCCCGGCAGGAACGCCATGGTCACGTCGTCGAGGATCAGCTTCTCGCCGACCGCCTTGCGGGCTCGGACCATCGAGTAGATATATTCGGCCACCGAGCAATACCACCTTCTAAGTAGGGTTCCTGGTCCGCCTGGAATCAGCGGCGCGCCACCGCGTGTTGGCGGGGTGCCGGGTCAGCCGGGAGTCCGTCCCAGCCTATCAACGACCCCTGTGCACGCCGAGGTGACCCTCCCGCTCGGCTCTCTACCGTCCTCTGCACAACCGGCGACCCGGCGATGTCTCCCACTGTGATCCCGCCAGTCCGCCCGTGACGATGTCGCAACGCAGCTCTCGACGGCAGCGCGGGAATCCAGCTCACTCGCGTCGGCCGACGGATCTGACGTCAGCGTCCCAGCCCGCCGGGCGCGCATGCGCCCTCACGGGCTGCAGTCACCAGTCGATGGGGCGGGTCTGGCCGATGAGGCACGTGCCTTCGGACACCACCGGGACCACGACGGTGACGGGGTCCCCGGTCGCCGGGCCGACCTGGCCCACGAGGCACTCGTCCCCCCAGCGGACGGAGAATTGGATGCTCTCCGCCGGGTTGCCGACCGTGGAGGTGTCGTTGGTGACCTGCATGGCGGACTTGTCGAAGCCCGCCGCGACGAGCGCGTCGATGTAGGCGCGACCGGAGACCCGCGCGTCCGTCGCCCAGACCGAGGCGGTCACGGCCGAGAAGAACGGCAGGTTGTCCTGTGCCGTCCCGTCGGGGATCAGGGCCGCCGGAGGATCCTCCCCGGTCGGGCTCGGGCTGCCGCCGGGAGTCGGATCGGCGGACGTCGCCGAGCCGGAGGCGGACGGGGTGGGTGCCGGGGTCACCGGCGCGCAGGCCGTCGCGAGGGCCACTACGAGCGCTGCCAGCAGCACGGGGGCGGTGCGCCTCACGGGGCTCGACGAGCCGTTCGCGGGGGAAGGGTGTCGGGCCACGCGAGAAGTCTACGTGCGCCGACCCGACCCCCCCCTGAACGTCGCGGCGGACGCCATGCCTCAGAAGGGCGCGTCGGCCGCACTCACCCCGACGCCGACGAGTTCGCCGGCCCCGGCGTCGAGCGCCATCGGCGGCACCGCATCCGTCCCGTCGGTCGCGTCCACACCCGGCGCCGCCCAGGCTTCCGTCGCGGCCGGCGCCTGCCACGCGTCCGCGGGCACCGGATCGATGCTCTGCCTGCGCTCGTCCCTGACGAACGTCGTCGTGCCCCACAGCAGGTCGTGGCCGATCGCGTCGGCTTCGATGTCGAGCGCCGTCCCGCGCTTCTCGCCGTTGTCCCACTCCCGCTGTCGCAGCCGGCCGGTCAGGATCACGCGGTCGCCCTTGTGCAACGAGGCGAACGCGTGGTCGGCCAGGCCGCGGAAAACCGAGACCGTGTACCAGTTCGTACCGGCGTCGATCCAGCGCTCGGACTGGCGGTCGAACCGTCGCTGCCCACTCGCGACCCGGAACGAGGTGATGCCCAGCCCGTTCTGCGTGCGCTTGAACTCGGGTTCCGTGGCCACGTTCCCGGTGACGGTGATGCTGTCGTACAGATCGCTCATGTCTGTTCCTCTCTCCGCGAGCCAGAGGTCGATCCCCTGGTCTCCGCCGGCGCCCCGTGCCCGAGGACGCCGGCGGTGGGATCAGCCTCTCGTGCGCGGCGGCTGCATCGGGCTTCTCCCTCACGATCTGGGGAGAACCTCATGGGGGTCAGCGCTGGGGAGGAAGAGCGAGCGGCGATCGCGATGTCGGAGGTCGAACGTATCTTCTAAGGGAAGGGAGAAGTCATGACCTACATCCTCGAATCGTCCGCGCGGGAGAAGCCGCGCGTGTCCGCACGGGCCGGAGTGCGATTGGATGCCGCGGCGCCGGGGCTCTGGCGCGTACGGGACCACTCGGGTTTCGTCATCGGCCACCTGCAGGCCGTCACGGAACTCGGCGGGACGCGCTTCCGCGCGCGTCGGTTCCACGCCGCGACACACTCCTTCCGTGACCTCGGCGACTTCTGGAGCGCCGACGACGCCGTCGAATGCCTCCGATGGGGACGCTGACGCCGGCTCAGACCACGGCTCCGGCGTGTTCGACGACGGCGCTCGGCGCGCCCGCCTTCACGGAGGCCCACGAGTCGGCGAGCACCCGTGCAGCACGCACCATGTCTTCCGGCGGCGACGTGAACGGCACCCGGAGGTGGCGATCATGCCCGCCCTCTATCGAGAATCGTGAGCCCGCGGTGAGCAGGACGCCGCGAGAGCGCGCCTCCATCACGAGGGCCGAACTGAGCGGGGCGTCCAGCTCGATCCAGAGCGCCACTCCCCCGTGGACGTCGGGGATGCGCCACGACGGGAGCTGTGAGCGCAGTGCGGTCACGACGGCGTCGCGCCCTGCCTGGAGCAGCCCTGAGCGCTGCGTGACGATTGCGTCGAAGTCGCCGAGCAGCCGCGCGGCGATGGCCTGCTCGAACTCGGGCGTGCCGAGGTCGTGAGCCGGGCGTGCGGCGACCAGCCGGCGGATCAGGTCGCCGTCGGCCCGCACCCAGCCGACGCGCAGTCCACCCCACACCGTCTTCCCGAGCGAGCCGATGCGCACAACCGTCCCCGGCTCCGCGTCGACGAAGCCCGGCGCGAGCGGTCCTCGGTCGATGTCGAGGTCGGCGGTCGTCTCGTCGAGCACCAGGACGGTGCCCGCGCGCTCCCCCGCGGTCAGGATCGCCGCGCGTTCCGCAGCGGTCATGCTCCGCCCGGTGGGGTTCTGGAAGTCGGGCATGAGGTACGCCATCACCGGCAGCGTCCGCGCGAACACCTGCTCGGCGCGATCGATGTCCCACCCGTCGTCCGTGGTCACGGGCACGCCGACCAGGCGCCCTCCGGCGCGGCGGAGGGCATCGACGGCGTGCGGGTAGGTCGGGGTCTCGACGACGACGCGGTCGCCGCGGCCGAGCAGCACCGACGACACGAGATGGATCGCGCTCTGCGCTCCGGTCGTGACGAGCACCTCGGCCGGTGTGGTCGGGATCCCCCGGCGCGTGTATCGCTCAGCGATCGCCGCACGAAGATCGGCGCCACCGAGGACGTCGTAGCCGACTCGCGAGATCAGCGCCGCCGAGTTCGCGGCGGCCTCGGCCATCACGCCCGCCAGCCCCGGCCAGGCCGGCGGGCTCGCCTGTTGCAGGTCGATCATGCCCTCCGCGGCGGCGGCCCGGCCGGTGTCGCGGTGCCCGACCGGCAGCGTGACACTGCCCGACCCCCGGAGGCTCGCGATGTGGCCGCTGTCACGAAGGCTGCGATACGCAGCGGCGACGGTACTGCGGCTCACGTGCAATGCGGTCGCCAGCTCGCGCTCGGCCGGCAGCGCTGTCCGCGGAGCGATCCGGTTGTCGAGGCAGAGCAGTCGGATGCCGTCGGCCAGGGCCTCGTAGGCGGGTTCACGCGTGCGCCACCCACCCAGCGAAGCCGCGAGCGCACGAGCCGAGACGCGGGAGTCCATAAGGGCCAGCCTATCCACATTGGACTGCTTGATACGAGCCAATCTTGCGATTGGATAGCTCCATGCCCCGCCGCGTCGCTCAACTCCTCATCGGCCTGTTCCTTTACGGCGCCGGCTGTGCGCTCACGGTCGAAGCGGGCCTCGGCGTCGACCCGTGGACGGTCTTCGCCCAGGGACTGTCATTGCGCACCGGCATCGGCATCGGATGGATCACCAACATCGTCGGCTTCTTCGTGCTGCTGCTGTGGATCCCGCTGCGGCAGAAGCCGGGTGTCGGAACGATCGCCAACATCCTGCTCGTGGGCACGAGCATGCAGCTCGTCCTCGGGATCGTGCCGCCGGTCTCCGGCCTCGTCGCACAGATCGCGACGCTGCTGGCGGGCATCCTCGTCGTCGCCGTGGCGTCCGGGCTGTACATCGGCGCGCGATTCGGTCCCGGTCCGCGCGACGGACTGATGACCGGCCTCAACTCCCGACTGGGCTGGCCCATCTGGCTCTGCCGTGCCCTGGTTGAACTGACGGTGCTGGCGATCGGCTGGCTGCTCGGCGGCACCGTCGGCGTCGGCACGGTGCTCTTCGCCGCGCTCATCGGACCGCTCGTGCACATCGCACTGCCGCTGCTGGACACCCGGCGAGAACCGCGCGAACACACATCGGGACGGCCGGCAACCCACGTCCCGACGGTCGGTACCGCCGCCGAACCGGCGCCCTGACGCGCGCCGGCAGCGGCGACGGCGTGCGGGCTCAGTGCTCCTGGAACCGCGGCCAGTCGCTGCCCGGGGTCATCCGGGCATGGAGCGCGCTCTTGGCGACTTCCATCGTCGGATACGTCCCCGCGGCCTGATCGGCGCCGGCCATCGTCACCGTGTAGCCGTCGTCGCCCTTGCGGATGCTGCCGACGACGCCGCCGGCGCCGAAGGCGACCCACAGGGGGTGGTGCGTCTCTGTGGTGCTCATCGTGAACTCCTTTCGATGCCTCCGCCGCTGACGCTACGCCGCGACGCCCCGAGAAGCCAGAGTCCGTTGCGGCGTGGCGCGACCGGGTAATCTGGGAACTCACCCTTCCCTCCGTAGCTCAGGGGACAGAGCGAGCGGTTTCTACCCGCCAGGTCGGGGGTTCGAATCCTCCCGGGGGGGCACCGGGGCTCGGCGGCGACGCCGAGCCCCTTATCCGGGCCCGCGATGTCGGAGCCCATCACGAGGATGGAGCGCATGGTGGGGACATCCGACAACGATCGCCTGGTATGGATCGACTGCGAGATGACCGGACTCGACCTCGCGGTCGATGAGCTGGTCGAGATCGCCGTGGTCGTGACCGACTTCGAGCTTCGCCTGCTCGATCCCGGGTTCCATGTCGTGATCAAGCCGGACGCGTCGGCGCTGGCGCACATGAACGAGTTCGTCACGAACATGCACCGCTCGTCGGGACTGCTCGACGAGATCCCGCACGGTGTGACGGTCGCCGACGCCGAGTTCCAGGTGCTCGAGTACATCCAGCGCTTCGTGCCGCTGGAGGGCAAGGCGCCGCTCGCGGGCAACACGATCGGCACCGACCGCATGTTCCTCGCCAAATACATGCCGCGCGTCGACCACTGGCTGCACTATCGCAACGTCGACGTGTCGAGCATCAAGGAACTGGCTCGACGCTGGTACCCCCGGGCATACATCCACGCCCCCGCGAAGGACGGCGGTCATCGCGCGCTGGCCGACATCATCGAATCGGTGCGCGAGCTCGCGTACTACCGCCAGGCCGTGTTCGTCCCCGAGCCCGGGCCGACGAGCGACGGGGCGCGCGCAGCCGCTGCCGCCGCCGTGTCATCGTTTGCCCCTGAGGTGTGAGAGAATCGTCTGGTTGCCCGCGCGAGCGGGAAGCATGGTGGGTATAGCTCAGTTGGTAGAGCACCTGGTTGTGGTCCAGGGGGTCGCGGGTTCAAGTCCCGTTACTCACCCCATGTGAATCGAGGTCCGGACTCCGGCGAGAATCTCTCGCCGGAGTCTGGACCTCGAACTTTTCCGGCATCCGCGGATACTGAGATCACCGGAGCCCCGCGCAGGCGTTCACGCCCTGACCGACCGGTGTACACGCGGTCCTCGTCAGGCTCCGCCTCGGGGCTCGCGTCGGCACCAGCAGGTATCGTTGCTGACGGTATGGAGATGGATGCCGCGACCTTCGAGTCGCTCGTGATCGACGAGCTCGACGCCCTGCCCGACGACATGGTCGCCGGGCTCGACAACGTCGTCTTCGTGGTCGAGGATCGGCCCGAGGACGGGAGTCTCGACCTGCTCGGCCTGTACGACGGCTGGGCTCTCACCGAGCGCGACCGCTACGGCGTCGGTGAGCTTCCGGACCGCATCCTCGTGTACCGAGAGCCGCACCTCGCGGCGTGCGACGACGAGGACGAACTGCGCGACGAGGTCCACACGACGCTGGTCCACGAGATCGCGCACTTCTACGGCATCGACGACGACCGACTGCACGAGCTGGGGTGGGCGTGATGAGCCCGGTCGCGACACCGGCCGTCGACGAGGACGTGGACGTCGTCCACCGCACGGATCCTGATCGTCCATGGCAGACCGTCGTCTGGGACGACCCGGTCAACCTCATGAGCTACGTGACGCATGTCTTCCGGGAGTACTTCGGGCTCCCCCGCGCGGAGGCGGAGCGCCTCATGCTCGCGGTCCACAACGACGGTCACGCCGTCGTCTCGCAGGGCGCGCGCGAACGCATGGAGCTGCACGCCCAGGCGATGCACGACTACGGGCTGTGGGCGACCGTGCGGCAGGAGCCGTCGTGACCGGACGCACGGTCGTGCTGGGGGTGGCGCGTCTGGAGGCCGCGCACCTGTCGGCGCTCGTCGGGCAGTTCGCGGAGCTCGTGGACGGTTCGACGCCTGCCGACGAGGACCCCGCGATCGCGCGCCTCG
The DNA here is from genome assembly GCF_042722305.1 of Microbacterium sp. NPDC058389. NCBI lineage: Bacteria > Bacillati > Actinomycetota > Actinomycetes > Micrococcales > Microbacteriaceae > Microbacterium > Microbacterium sp. NPDC058389. The sequence continues at coordinate 311,414 of NZ_JBHXJQ010000001.1, read as the reverse complement.
TGCCGACGCCCTACCCCGACGACGACGCGGCGGCGCGCGAATTCCGCTCGCTGACCGAATCGGACCTGCTGACGCGGCGCCGCGCAGATGCCGAGATCGTGCTGCTCTCGCTGACCGAGGCCGCCGGCATCCCGGACGATCCTGAGGACCCCGCGATGCTCGAGCAGGTCGAGATCCGCCTGGAACCCGACACCGTACGCGCCTGGCTGCGGACGCTCGCGGCGGTGCGTCTCGTGATGGCGGAGCGCTTGGAGATCACCGAGGCCGAGGATCACGATCCCGGCGACCCGCGGTTCGGCATCTACGACTGGCTGGGCTACCGGCTAGACGGGCTCGTGGCGTCCTTCGACGAGGGTTAGGCCGACGGCTCAGGGCACGGGGAACACATGCGTCGCGAGTCGCATCGGGTCATCCCGCTCGACGTGGCGCTGCTCCTGCCGCGCCCAACGGTCCCAATGCGGACGGTACGTGTCTCCGTCGCGGTCGAGGGCGCGCTGCTTACGCGAGGCCGCCGGGGACTCGAGCCACACCCGCACGTCGCCCAGCCGGGCCGTTGCGGGCGTCAGCAGCCCTGCCCCCTCCACGATCAGCGGAAGCGAGGGATCGACCGCGTGCGCCTCGGCCGGCTCGCCGGTCGTCCAATCCCAGCGCTGCCAGACCCCCACGAACCCGCGGGCGTGCGGCGTGAGGATCAGCTCGCGCGCGAGGTCCACGCCGTCGTCGAGTCCGTCCCACCCCGGGTAGAGCGAGTCCAGCGCGACCAGCTGCACGCGACCGCGCAACGGCCAGTTCGACACCAACGTCCGCGCGAGCGAGCTCTTGCCGGCTCCGCTGCGCCCGTCGATCAGGACGACCGGATTGGATGCCGCGACCTGTTCGATCGCCGACGCCAGGTGTCCGACGGCGAGAGCGAGCGACGTTGCGACCGGGTCGGCGTTACTTCTTGAGGGTGCGGATGACACGGCTGAGGGCGCGCCCGGCGAAGAACACGAACGGGATCGCCACGGTGAGCAGCGCGATGATGTTGGGCTCGAAGCGCAGATCGTCGCCGCGACGGATGTAGGCACCCACCGGGATCGCGTAGCCCCCGCCCCCGCCACCGCCGTTGCCGGCCTCGTCGGAGCCGCCGCCGAAGCCGGACCACGTCACGGCGACCGGGATCAGCCGGATGCCGTCGACGTCCTGCTGCTCGCCGTATGCGCTCTTCACGCCGAAGGACGCCGACTGCTTGCCGAGTTCGAGTGCGATGTTGGGCATGCCTCAAACGTAGCGGGCGTTCGGGTCCCGTGACAGACGATCTGCGGCCGAGCCCCGGATCGTGGGGTCAGCCTTCGTCGAGACGCGGCGCGGGCGGGCTGGAGGGCAGCGTCCCACCGCCTCTCGAGCCCAGGTTGGTCGCTCGCGTGACCGCGCCGCGACCGAACCGCGCCGTCGCGTCGTCGAGGGCGTCCTCCAGCCGTCGCCAGCCCTCGTCGTCGTCCCACAGCCCGGGCATCGCAGAGCCCGATGGGCGCAGCTTCTCGGCGCGCACGCCGATGAGCCTGACCGGCAGCGACCGCTCGATCGACGCGAACAGCTCGTGCGCGGCATCCCCGATCCGCTGGCCGACGGCCGTGGGCTCAGCGAGGGTCTGCGAGCGCGAAATGGTCGTGAAGTCGGCGAAGCGCACCTTGACGGCGACCGTGGACGCCTCCCATCCGTTGCTGCGCAGACGCGCGCCGACGCGGTCGGCCAGCCGTCGCAGCTCGGACCGGAGGACCGCGTCGTCGCCGATGTCCTCGTGAAAGGTCTCTTCGTGTCCGATGCTCTTCTCGACGCGCGACGTGTCGACCTCGCGTGCATCGATGCCGCGCGCGAGGTGCCAGACACGGTCGCCCATCGCCGGCCCCAGGGCACGGTCGAGCACGTCACGCGGCGCCTCGAGGGCATCCGCGATGGTGCGGATGCCGCGCCGTTCGAGCGCCTCGGACGCCTTCGGCCCGACGCCCCACAGCGCACGCACCGAGCGCGGACCGAGGAACGCAGCGGTGTCGGCCTCGGCGATGATGAGGAGCCCGTCGGGCTTGCTGATCGTGGAGGCCATCTTCGCGACGTGCTTGGTCGCAGCGACCCCGATGCTGCACGTCAGCCCGGTCTCGTCGAGCACGCGGGCACGCAGCATGCGGGCGATCTCGCCCGGACTCCCCCAGAGTCGTCGTGCGCCGCGCACGTCGAGGAACGCCTCGTCGATCGACAGGGGCTCGACCAGCGGCGTGACGTCACGGAAGATGCGCATCACCCTGGCCGACATCTCCAGGTACCGCTCGAAGTGCGGCAGCACGACGATCGCGTGCGGGCACAGCCGCAGAGCCTGACTGACCGGCATCGCTGAGCGCACGCCGTAGCGCCGCGCCTCGTACGACGCGCTCGACACGACCGATCGGCTCTCGGGCGCTCCGATGATGATCGCTTTGCCGCGCAGCGACGGGTCGTCGAGCTGTTCCACCGACGCGTAGAACGCGTCCATGTCGACGTGGAGGATGCCGGCTCCCGTGTCGTTGGCTCCTTCAGGCGAGACGAGCCGCCCCGTTCCGTCGCCACGCCCCATGCGTCGATCCTTTCAGGGGGCTCCGACATCGACCAGTGGGGCGGGCCCGATGGACCCGCCCCACTGTCGAGGAATCCGACGTGTCGTCGCCGATCAGGCGGTGCCGGCACGCTCCAGGACGAGCTCGCGCACGCGCGCGGCGTCGGCCTGACCCTTCATGGCCTTCATCACGGCGCCGATGACGGCACCGGCTGCCTGCACCTTGCCGTCGCGGATCTTCTCGAGCACGTCCGGCTGAGCGGCCAGCGCCTCGTCGATCGCGGCGATCAGCGCGCCATCGTCCGACACGACGGCGAGCCCGCGGGCGTCGACGACCTCCTGCGGGGTGCCCTCGCCGGCGATGACGCCTTCGAGCACCTGGCGGGCGAGCTTGTCGGTGAGCGTTCCCGCGTCGACCAGCGCCTGCAGCGCAGCGACGTCTGCGGGCGTGACGAGATCCGCCGCCTCACGGCCGTCGGCGTTCGCGATGCGGGTGATCTCACCGGTCCACCACTTGCGCGCCGCGGTCGGCGATGCGCCGGCGGCGATCGTGGCCTCGACCTCGTCCAGCACGCCACCGTTGACGACGCCCTGGAACTCGATGTCGGCGAAACCCCATTGCGCCTTCAGCCGGCGACGACGTGCCCCCGGCTGCTCGGGCAGGGCGGCGCGCAGCTCCTCGATCAGCTCGGGCGCCGGCGCCACGGGAAGCAGGTCCGGCTCCGGGAAGTACCGGTAGTCGTCGGCGTCGGACTTGGGCCGCCCCGGGGACGTGGTCCCGGTGTCCTCGTGCCAGTGGCGCGTCTCCTGCGTGATCGTGCCTCCGGCGGCGAGGATCGCCGCCTGACGCTGGATCTCGTAGCGCACCGCACGCTCGACGGATCGCATCGAGTTGACGTTCTTCGTCTCGGTGCGGGTGCCGAGCTTCTCCTGGCCGCGGGGGCGCAGCGACACGTTGGCGTCGCAGCGCAGGTTGCCGCGCTCCATGCGTGCCTCCGAGATGCCCAGCCCGATCACGATGTCGCGGATCGCGCGGACGTACGCCGCCGCGAGCTTGGGGGCGTTCCCCTCCGCGCCGAAGATCGGCTTGGTGACGATCTCGACGAGCGGGACACCGGCGCGGTTGTAGTCGACGAGCGAGTACTCGGCACCCTGGATGCGACCGGTCGCGCCGCCGACGTGCGTCAGCTTGCCGGCGTCCTCTTCCATGTGGGCGCGCTCGATGGGGATCTGCACCAGCGTGCCGTCCTCGAGCTCGACCTCGACCTGACCCTCGAACGCGATGGGCTCGTCGTACTGCGAGATCTGGTAGTTCTTGCCGAGGTCCGGGTAGAAGTAGTTCTTGCGCGCGAACCGGCTCGACGGGGCGATCGAGCAGCCGAGCGCGAGGCCCAGGCTGATCGAGTAACGCACCGCCTGCTCGTTGACGACCGGCAGCGCGCCCGGGAGGCCCATGTCGACCGGGGCGACGAGCGTGTTCGGCGCGGCGTCGTGCTGCGACGGGTGCGCCGGGTTCGGTGACGACGAGAACATCTTGCTCTCGGTGTTGAGCTCTACGTGCACCTCGAATCCGAGCACCGGCTCGTAGAGCTCGAGCGCCTTGTCGAAGTCCATCAGCTTGTCCTTCGCCATCAGCGGGCACCTCCGTCCGCGCCGAGCACCGGCGCCCTGTCGAGGAGCGGCCCGCCCCACGAGTCCACCAGCAGGGCCTCGAGCGCGGCGCCCACGCGGTACAGCCGCGCGTCCTCGTATGCCGGTGCGAGGAACTGGATGCCGACGGGCAGGCCGTCCTCGGCGGCCAGGCCCGACGGGATCGAGATGCCCGGGACACCCGCGAGGTTCGCCGGGATCGTGGTGACGTCGTTGAGGTACATCTGCAGCGGGTCGTCGATCTTCTCGCCGAGCTTGAACGCCGTGGTCGGCGCCGAGGGCGTGGCGATGACGTCGACCTGCGCGAACGCGTCGGCGAAGTCGCGCTGGATGAGGGTGCGCACCTTCTGGGCTGAGCCGTAGTAGGCGTCGTAGTAGCCGGCCGACAGCGCGTACGTGCCGAGGATGATGCGGCGCTTGACCTCTTCGCCGAACCCGGCGTCGCGCGTGCGGGCCATGACGTCCTCGACGGTGCCGCCCGGCACGTCGACCCGCATGCCGAAGCGCACCGAGTCGAACTTCGCCAGGTTGCTGGATGCCTCGGCCGGGAGGATCAGGTAGTACGCGGCGACGCCGTACTCGAAGTGCGGAGCGCTGATCTCGACGATCTCGGCGCCCTGGGCCTCCATCGCGGCCAGCGCCGCGCGGAACGACTCCGACACGCCCTGCTGGAAGCCGCTGTCGGGCAGCTCGCGGATGACGCCCACCTTGAGGCCCTTGAGGACCTCGCCGGTCGCGCCCTCGCGCGCGGCGGCGGCGAAGGACGGCCACGCGTGGGTCAGCGACGTCGAGTCGTGCGGGTCGTGCCCGCCGATGACGTCGTGCAGGAGGCCCGAGTCGAGCACCGTGCGCGTGACGGGGCCGACCTGGTCGAGGCTCGAGGCGAGGGCGATGGCGCCGTAGCGGCTCACGGCACCGTACGTCGGCTTGAGGCCGACGGTGCCGGTCACATGCGCGGGCTGCCGGATCGAGCCGCCCGTGTCAGAACCGAGCGCCAGCGGCGCCTCGAATGCGGCGACGGCGGCGGCGGATCCGCCGCCCGAGCCGCCCGGGATGCGCTCCAGGTCCCACGGGTTGCGGGTCGGGCCGTACGCGGAGTGCTCGGTCGAGGACCCCATGGCGAACTCGTCCATGTTGGTCTTGCCGAGCGGCACGAGGCCCGCGGCGCGGGCGCGCGCGACGACGGTCGCGTCATAGGGCGACAGGTAGCCCTCGAGGATCTTCGAGCCGCTGGTCGACGGCATGTCGGTCGTGACGAGCACGTCCTTGATGGCCAGCGGTACGCCGGCGACGGCGCTCAGCGCTTCGCCTGCGGCGCGGCGTCGATCGATGTCGGCCGCCACCTCCAGCGCGTGGTCGCTGACGTGGAGGAACGCGTGGATGTCGCCATCCACTGCCGCGATGCGATCGAGGTGGGCCTGCGTGGCCTCGACGCTCGACACCTCGCGCGCGGCGAGCTTGTCTGCGAGCGCAGCGGCGCTCAGCTGGGTGAGATCGGTCACGGACGGCCCCTTACTGCTCTTCGCCGAGGATCGCGGTCACGCGGAACCTGCCGTCCGCGGCATCGGGTGCGTTCTGCAGCACCTGCGCCGGCGTCAGCTGGCCACCCGCGACATCCGGGCGGAACACGTTCTGGAGGGCGATCGGGTGGCTCGTCGCGGGAACGTCGGGCGTGGCGACCTCGGACACCTTGGCGATGTTGTCGACGATGACGTCGAGCTGGCCGGTGAGGCGCTCGACCTCCTCGTCGCTCAGCTGGATCCTGGCGAGCACACCGAGATGGCGCACGAGATCGGGGGTGATTTCAGACACCTGTCAAGACTACCGGGACCGCCCGCGACCCACTCCGCGCGCCCGCGCGGCCGCGACCCGCGGAGGATCGCGACCCGCGGCGTAGGCTGATCGCCGTGACGACTTACGACCCGCCGCGCCCGTGGACCGCCAGTTACGCGGACGGTGTGCCCGAGGACCTCGTTCCCGTGACCGGATCCCTCGTCGACATCGTCGACGCGTCCGCGAGGGACTACCCGGATGCCGCGGCCCTGCAGTTCTTCGGCCGCGAGACGTCGTACCGCTCGCTGCACGAGCAGATCGAGCGCGCCGCCGCGGGGCTGCGCGACCTCGGCGTGAAGGCCGGCGACCCGGTGGCGATCGTGCTGCCGAACTGCCCGCAGCACATCGTGGCGTTCTACGCGATCCTGCGCCTCGGCGCCGTGGTCATCGAGCACAACCCGCTCTACACGCCCCGTGAGCTGCGCAAGCAGTTCGAGGACCACGGCGCCAAGCACGCGATCGTGTGGACCAAGGTCGTGGGGACCGTCCAAGACTTCCCCGCCGACCTCGCGCTCACGAGCCTCGTTTCGGTCGACGTGACCAAGGCCATGCCGTTCGGCACGCGCCTGGCCCTCGGCCTGCCGATCGCGAAGGCCCGCGAAGCGCGCGCCGCGCTGACCGAGCGCGTCTCGGGCACCGTGCCGTGGGAGCAGGTGGTCGGCAGCGCTGCGCTGCCGGCATCCCATCCGCGCCCCGCCACCGACGACCTCGCCCTGATCCAGTACACGAGCGGCACGACCGGCACGCCGAAGGGCGCTGCGCTGACGCATCGCAACCTGCTGTCGAACGCGGCGCAGGCGCGGGCCTGGGTGCCGTCGATCGTCCGCGGCGACGGCTGCGTCGTCTACGCCGTCCTGCCGATGTTCCACGCGTACGGGCTGACGCTGTGCCTGACGTTCGCGATGTCGATGGGTGCGCGCCTGGTGCTGTTCCCGAAGTTCGACCCCGACATGGTGCTCGATGTCACCAAGAAGCACCCCGCGACCTTCCTCCCGCTCGTGCCGCCGATCGCGGACCGCCTGCTGCGCGCCGCCCGGGAGAAGGGCGTCTCGCTCGCCGGCACCGAGGTCGCCATCTCGGGTGCGATGGCGCTGCCGCACGAGCTCGTCGTGCCGTTCGAAGCCGCGACGGGCGGCTATCTGGTCGAGGGCTACGGCCTCAGCGAGTGCTCCCCCGTGCTCATGGCCAACCCCGTCGCCGACAACCGCGTGCCGGGCACGGTCGGCCTGCCCCTGCCGGGCACCGAGTGCCGCGTCGTGGACCCCGACGAACCCACCAGGGATGTGCCGCGCGGCGAACGGGGTGAGCTGGTCGTGCGCGGACCGCAGGTGTTCTCGGGCTATTACGGCAAGCCCGAGGAGACCGAGGCCGTGTTCGTCGACGGGTGGTTCCGCACCGGCGACATCGTCACGATCGACGAGGCCGGGTTCGTGCGCATCGTCGACCGCATCAAGGAGCTCATCATCACCGGCGGCTTCAACGTCGCCCCCACCGAGGTCGAGAACGCGCTGCGACAGCACCCGAAGGTCGAGGACGCGGCCGTCGTCGGGCTGCCCAGCGAGCACTCGGGCGAGGAGGTCGTCGCCGCGATCGTCGTCGCGCCCGGTGAGGAGATCGACGTCGAGGCGATCCGCGACTTCGCACGCGGCATCCTCACCCCATACAAAGTGCCCCGCCGCATCTTCGTCGTCGACGAACTGCCGAAGTCGCTCATCGGCAAGGTGCTGCGGCGGCAGGTGCGTGACCGGCTGCTCGCCCTCACCACCGGGTCCTGAGCCTCCGCTCCGGGCACGGACCCTCACGCGCGGAACGTTCCCGGGCGAGGCTGCAGCCAGGCCGCGGTGTCGTAGTCGTCCTCCCACGGGAACCGGCCGTCGCGGTCGTCGTAGGTGAGCTGGAGCACCGGGACGGAGTGCTCGTCCGCCCGGTCGTAGTAGCGGTTGGCCGCGAACACGATCTCTCCCGGGTTGGGGACCGCCTCGACCGCGACCCGATGACGCCACCCCGCGAACGAGAGCACCTGCCCGACCCGCAGGTCCTCGCCGGCGCGCACCCGCGCGGCCACGTCGTCCAGCAGCAGCGACGAGGTGCGGGGGTCGAGCCCGAACACGAGCAGCTCGGGATGCCCCAGCCCGAACAGGCCGATCGTGTACGCGAACGGCGCCTCGCGCTTCGGCATGTCGCCGAACACGTACTCGTTGCGCGTGCCGTGTGCACGGATCGTCTGCGCCGTGCGCCGAACCTCCTCGTCCAGCCAGGCGAGCGACGACGGCGTGAGAGCGGTGGTCATGGGGGTCCTTTCGTCGATGGGATCGACGTTAGAACATACCTACGACACTGCGGTCGGCGGGTCGGCGAGTCCCACGCGCGACACCGCGACGGCGTACGGGTGAAGGGTCGCCGCGAACACCCGTCCGGCGACGGCCGGGTCGGCGGTCATGACGGCTCGTGCCGCCGCTTCGTCTTCGGCCTCGAAGATGACGAGGCCGAACGTTCCGACCGGTTCCTGCGTGCGACCGGCGAGGATCAGCGCGCCGCGGTCGCGAAGGGCAACGAGATACGCGAAGTGCTCAGCGACCAGGCGCTCCTCGTCCGCCATCGCCGCTGTCAGCATCCCGGGGCGCGTCGGAACGATGCGATACAGCCACTGAGCCATGTGCGCATCCTCCTCGGCGATGTCGCCCTTGCCGTCCTCCCGGCGCTCAGCCGGCGTCGGGATCCAGCGCGTCCAGTGCCGCCGGGCCCTCCGTCACGAGGATGCGGAACTGGTCGGCGTCCAGGATGCGGATGCCGAGCTCCTCGGCCTTCGCGAGCTTGGACCCGGCACCCGGCCCCGCCGCGACGAAGTCGGTCTTCTTCGAGACGCTCGACGCCGTCTTGCCCCCCGCGCTCAGGATCGCCTCCTGCGCGCCGTCGCGCGTGTAGCCCTCCAGCGAGCCTGTCGCGACGACCGTGAGGCCCTCCAGGACTCCTCCGACGACGACGGCCGCGCCCGGGCCGGGGTGACCCGGCGTCGCCCACTGCACGCCCGCGCGCGTCCACTCGTCGACGATGTCGCGGTGCCAATCGACCTCGAACCACTCGAGCAGCGAGTCCGCGATGATCCCGCCCACGCCCTCGACCTGGGCGAGCTGCTCACGGTCTGCGGCACGGATGGCCTCCAGTGATCCGAACCACTGCGCCAGCGCACGAGCGGCCACAGGACCGACGTGCCGGACGTTCAGAGCGACGAGCAGGCGCCACAGCTCCTTCGTCTTCGCCTTCTCGAGCTCTGCCAGCAGTTTCACCGCGGCCTCGGAGGGGAGCACTTCGCGATAGTCCTTGCGGATGCCGGCTCTGCGCCTCGCAGCCGCGTCGAGGTGCTCCGTCCCCGGCGGGTACTGCGCGGGGCCGAGCTTCTGGAACGGCGCGCGACGCACCGGCTCACCGGTCTCGTCGTCGACCTTCAGCTCGCCGGTCTCGGCGTCGCGGACGATCACCGAGATCGGCACGAGGTCGTCGAGCGAGAGCGAGAACAGCCGCGCCTCCGTCTCCAGCGGTGCCGTCGCCGGCGCCTCGGCCTGTGTCAGGGCGGCTGCGGTCACTTCTCCGAGCACCTCGATGTCGAGTGCGCCGCGCGAGCCGATGTGCTCGACGCGCCCCCGCACCTGCGCGGGACACGATCGCGCGTTCGGGCAGCGGAGGTCGATGTCGCCCTCCTTGGCCGGCCGCAGCGGGAAGCCGCACTCAGGGCAGTCCGCCGGCATGACGAACTCGCGCTCGGTGCCGTCGCGCAGCTCCACGACCGGTCCCAGCACCTCGGGGATGACATCGCCGGCCTTGCGGAGCACCACGGTGTCGCCGATCAGCACGCCCTTCGCGCGCACGACGTCCTGGTTGTGCAGCGTCGCCTGCCGCACGACGGAACCCGCCACGCGGGCGGGAGCCATCACGGCGTACGGCGTGGCACGGCCGGTGCGGCCCACGGACACGACGATGTCGAGCAGCTTCGTGTTCACCTGCTCGGGCGGGTACTTGTATGCGATCGCCCAGCGCGGCGCACGGCTCGTCGCGCCCAGCTCGTCGTGCAGCGCGAGCTCGTCGACCTTGACGACGATCCCGTCGATCTCGTGCTCGACGTCGTGCCGATGCTCGCCGTAGTAGGCGACGAAGTCGAGCACGCCGTCGATCTCGTCGGTGGTGCGGAAGTACGGGCTGGTCGGCAGGCCCCACTCGGCCAGCAGTGCATACGTCTCGCTCTGCGAGTCCACAGGCGGCCGGCTCCACGCGCCGATGCCGTGGACGAAGAGGCGGAGCGAGTCGAGCCGGGCCTGACCGGCCTCGAGCTCCAGCCCCTCCTTCTTGTCGAGCTGCTGGCGCAGTCCGCCCGACGCGGCGTTGCGCGGGTTGGCGAACGAGGGGAACCGGCGCTCGGCGCTCAGTCGCGCCTTCTCCTCGTCGAACGCCCGGCTGCGCGCCCTGGTCTCGTCGACGGCGCGGTCGCGCATGTCGGCCTGCAGGGCGTTGAGCCGCTCGAACGCGGCGACCGGGATGAACACCTCCCCACGCACCTCGACGAGCTCGGGATGCCCCGTGCCGGCGAGCCGCTGCGGGATGCCGGCGACCCGCACGGCGTTGACGGTCACGTCTTCGCCGACACGGCCGTCGCCGCGTGTGGCGGCCGAGGTCAGCACGCCGTTCTCGTACCGGAGGCTGATCGCCAGTCCGTCGATCTTGAGCTCGGTGAGCCATCGCACGCTGCGGCCGGCAGCGCCCTGCGCCTTGACGCACCACTCGCGCAGCTCTTCGGGACTGAAGACGTTGTCGAGGCTCAGCATTCGCTCGGCGTGCTCGACGGGTGCGAACATCGAGCTCTCGGCCGCGCCGACCGTCTGGGTCGGCGAGTCCTGGCCCTGCAGCTCGGGGTGCAGCCGCTCGAGCTCTTCGAGGCGATGCATCCATCCGTCGTAGGTCGCGTCGTCGACGATCTCGGCGTTGCGGCCGTAGTAGGCGTCGCGCGCGCCGATGATGCGGTCGGTCAGGTCCTGGGCTTCGGCCCGCGCGGGTTCGAGTCCGGCATCGGCGGGGAGTGCGGCATCCGTCACTCCGCCAGTCTAGGAGGGGGTCCCGACACGCACCGGGGACTCGCGCCCCTCGGAGCTCACGCGGAGACCGGGACCGCCGAGACCGTCGTCGCGATCGTGAACTGGCCGATGACGCGCGTGCCGTCGTAGAGCACGGCGGTCTGACCCGGCGCCACGCCGTCGAAGGGCGTCTCGGGAACGACCGTCAGCCGGCCGTCGGCGAGCGTCGCCGTTGCGGGCACGGGGTCGGCGTGTGCGCGGATCTGCACGTGGCACCCGAAGACGCCCTCGGCCTGCGCACGGCCGGCCCAGGAGTACCGCTCCCCCGCGATCTCCGCCGTCGCGAGGGCCTCTTTGGGACCGACGACGACCGTGTTGGACACCGGGCGGACTTCGAGGACGAACCGGGGCTTGCCGTCGGGTGCGGGCACGCCGAGCTGCAGCCCGCGCCGCTGACCCACGGTGAACGCGTGCGCGCCCTCGTGCGTGCCGATGACCGCACCCGTGCGGTCGACGATGTCGCCCTGCTCGGCGCCGACCCGCTCGGCGAGCCAGCCGCGCGTGTCGCCGTCCGGGATGAAACAGATGTCGTGGCTGTCGGGCTTGTGTGCGACGGTGAGGCCGCGCTCCTCCGCCTCGGCGCGCACGAGCGCCTTCGACGGCGTCGACCCCAACGGGAAGTAGGTGTGCGCGAGCTGCTCGGCGTTCAGCACGCCGAGCACGTAGGACTGGTCCTTGGCGGCGTCGGACGCGCGGTGCAGCTCCAGTCCTCCGGGACCGTCGACGAGCGTCGCGTAGTGCCCGGTGCAGACGGCGTCGAAGCCGAGCTCGATCGCACGCTCGAGGAGCGCCGCGAACTTGATCTTCTCGTTGCACCGCATGCACGGATTAGGGGTGCGGCCGGCACGGTACTCCGACACGAAGTCCTCGATGACGTCGTCGCGGAACCGCTCCGAGAAGTCCCACACGTAGAAGGGGATCCCGAGGCGGTCCGCTGCCCGTCGGGCGTCCATGGCGTCCTCGATCGTGCAGCAGCCGCGGCTGCCGGTGCGCAGCGTTCCGCCCTCGCGCGAGAGCGCCAGGTGGACGCCGACGACCTCGTGGCCCGCCTCGACGGCCCGTGCGGCCGCGACGGCGGAATCCACTCCACCGCTCATGGCTGCCAGGATCCGCATGGTCCCAGTCTACGAAGTGCGGCCTGTACGAGGGCCGGATGCCGCGCGCGCACGCTCCACGGCCTCGGGAAGCGCCGCCAGCGCCGCCTCCACATCGTCCGCGGTCGTGGTGCGGCCCAGCGTGAACCGCAGCACCTGCCGCGCCTCGGCGTCGCTGCGGCCGAGCGCCAGCACCACGTGCGAGGGCTCCGGCACGCCGGCCTGGCACGCCGAACCGGTCGACACCGAGATGCCGGCACGGTCCAGAAGGAACAGCAGTGTCTCGCCCGACGCCCCCGGGAACAGCACGTGCGCGTTGCCCGGCACGCGGTCGACGGGGTCGCCGAGCAGCTCCGCCCCCGCGATGGACGAGCGGATGCCGCCCACGAGCCGCTCCCGCAGCCCGGTGAGCCGCGCCGCCTCGGCCTCGCGCTCGGCATCGGCGAGCTCCGCGGCGACCGCGAAGGCGGCCGCTCCCGCGACGTCCTGCGTGCCCGCGCGCAGGCGTCGCTGCTGAGCGCCGCCGTGGACCAGCGCGGTGAGCTCTGCCGTGCGCGACACGACGAGTGCGCCGACTCCCGCCGGGCCCCCGATCTTGTGGGCCGAGACGCTCATCGCCACCAGCCCGGTGCGGCCGCGCGCTGCGCCGCGCCACGCGCGGAACGAGACCGGAACGTGGCCGAACGCGGCGACGGCGTCGAGGTGGAGCGGCACGCGCGCGGCGGCCGCGGCGTCCGCCAGTCCCGCCGCGTCGTTCACGGTGCCGACCTCGTTGTTCGCCACGAGGGCGGTCGCCAGCGCCGCGCCGGGCAGCGCCGCCGCGAAGGCGGCGACGGGGATCCGCCCGACGACGTCCAGCCCGACGTGCCGGACCGCGGCGCCCTGCGCGTCGAGCCAGGCGACCGCATCCAGAGTGGCGTGATGCTCGCCGTCGGGCAGGACCACGGCCTCCGCGTCCGGCTCGCGCGCCCACCACAGTCCCTTGACGGCGAGGTTCACGGCCTCCGTGCCGCCCGAGGTGAACACGACCTCGATCGGGTCGGCGCCGAGCACGGCCGCGAGCCTCTCGCGCGCATCCTCGAGGGTGCGACGTGCGTCCTGGCCGGCACCGTGGATCGACGACGCGTTCCCGACGGCGGACGCCGCGTCGATCCACGCGTCGCGCGCCTCGGGACGCAGCGGAGCGGTGGCCGCGTGATCGAGATAGACAGGCACCCGGCATCCTCTCGGGGTTCATGACCGTGGACTGCATCCGGTCTCGTGCGTCCTGGGACCCGGTCCCGTAACGCCACCGACTCGGACCATGGTTATGGTAGTCCGCATGGTCAGCCCGGAGTCCGTCATCACGCACCCCGCCGCGGGGCTGCTCAGCCCAGAGCTCGACGGGCTCGGCATCGAACTGCTGCCCGGCGGGGCGCGCCTGCGCGTCTGGTCGGGCGAGGCCGACGCGATCGACCTCGTGGTGTTCGACGACACCGATCTGGACTGGATCACGGCGACCGAGCCGCTGGCGCCCGTCGGCGGCGGCGTGTGGGAGGTCACCTCGGCGCTGCTGCGCCCCGGCACGCGCTACGCGATCCGCGTGGACGGCCCCCACGGTCCGGGCAACACCTTCAACCGCGGCACGCTCCTGCTCGAGCCCTACACGAAGGGCCTCGTCCGCACCGGGTACGACGGCTGGCGCTCGGTCGTGGTCGAGGGCTCCTTCGACTGGGGCGACGCGCGCAAGCCTGCTGTGCCGCTGGACCGCACGGTGCTCTACGAGGGCCACCTCAAGGGCCTGTCGAAGCGGCATCCCGAGCTCCCCGGCGCGCTGCGCGGCACGTACGCGGGGCTCGCGCACCCCGCGATGGTGCAGCACTTCCTCGATCTCGGGGTGACGAGCATCGAACTGCTGCCGATCCACGCGTTCACGACCGAGCCGCGGCTGCTGCAGCACGGCCTTGCGAACTACTGGGGCTACAACACGCTGAACTTCTTCACCCCGCACGCCGCGTACGCCACCGAGGAGGCCCGGCGTCAGGGACCCGAGGCGGTGCTGCGCGAGTTCAAGGGCATGGTGAAGCTGCTGCACGAGGCCGGCCTGGAGGTCATCCTCGACGTGGTCTACAACCACACGGCCGAGGAGGGCCTCGGCGGCCCGCGCTCGAGCCTGCGTGGCATCGACAACCGCGCCTATTACCGCCAGCAGGACGACGGCGCCTACATCGACGTCACCGGCTGCGGCAACTCGCTCGACACGTCGACCGACGCCGCGTCGCGCCTCGTCCTGGACTCGCTGCGCTACTGGGCGAACGAGGTCCAGATCGACGGCTTCCGCTTCGACCTCGCCGTGACGCTCGGCCGCGACGCCGCGCACGAGTTCACGCCGCAGCATCCGCTGCTCCGTGCGATCGTCGACGATCCGGCCCTGGCCGGCGTCAAGACGATCGCCGAACCGTGGGACGTCGGGATGGGCGGGTGGCAGACCGGCGGTTTCGGCGACGGCTGGAGCGAGTGGAACGACCGCTACCGCGACCGGGTCCGCAACTTCTGGCTGAGCGACGTGGACTACGCCCGCCGCGCGAACGTGTCGCCCGTCGGCATCGGCGGCCTCGCGCACCGCCTCGCCGGCTCGGCCAACACGTTCGACGAGGCGCGGGGGCCTCTCGCCGGCATCAACTTCGTGACCGCGCACGACGGGTTCACCCTGCGCGACCTCGTGTCGTACGACGTCAAGCACAACCACGCCAACGGCGAGCACGGCCGCGACGGCGCCGACACCAACCGCTCGTTCAACCACGGCACCGAGGGCCGCACCGGCGACCCGGCGATCCTCGCGACGCGGCGCAAGGCGATGCGCAACCTGATGGGCACGCTGCTGCTGTCGGCGGGGGTGCCGATGATCACCGCGGGCGACGAGCACGCGCGGACGCAGAACGGCAACAACAACGCGTACTGCCACGACTCCGACCTCACGTGGCTGCGCTGGGAGCACACGCCGTGGCAGCAGGACCTCTACGCCCACGTGCGGCACCTGCTGCGGCTGCGGCGCGAGAACCCCGCCCTGCGGCCCAGCCGCTTCGCACGGCTGGGCGAGCACACGCCGTCTGCGTCGGTCATGGAGTGGTACGACGAGCACGGCGACACGATGTCGATCGAGCGCTGGACCGATCCCTCGCACCGCACGCTGCAGTACGTCGCCTCGTCCACGCCCGAGCAGGAGGACTTCAACCGGATCCTCCTGATGATCCACGGCACCGAGCGCCCGATCGACGTCACGCTGCCCGACGCCGACGGGGTGAAGCGGTACGTGTCGCTCTGGTCGAGCGCGGAAGAGACGCCGTCCGACGACAGGGCGCTGTTCGCGCCCGGCGACGTCGTGTCGCTC
Organism: Microbacterium sp. NPDC058389; assembly: GCF_042722305.1. NCBI lineage: Bacteria > Bacillati > Actinomycetota > Actinomycetes > Micrococcales > Microbacteriaceae > Microbacterium > Microbacterium sp. NPDC058389. The sequence goes on along the minus strand of NZ_JBHXJQ010000001.1, from coordinate 295,778 downwards.
GCGGGCACCTCGATGCACCTGTTCCGTGCCGAGTGACGTCACGCATGGATCACCTCGCGGTCACGTCGCTGTCGCCTGACCGGACGGGACGGTAGGTTCGAGACGTGGTCACGACGACGCGCTCCGCGCGCTCCCGCCCGTGGCGGAGCGCCTCGGCCCTCCCTGTCCGCGATGCCCGCGCCTGGCAGCCCGACCCCGACACGGTCTCGCGGCGAATACCCCTGGCTCAGCCTTTCCCGACCGTGCCGTGGGGCGACTACCGCCCCAGCGCGTACAACGGCGAGGTGGTGCCGTTCCGGGTGACGGCGTTCCGCGAGGGACACGACCGGATCGGCGTGCAGCTGCGGCTCTACTCCCCCACGGGCGACGAGTCGCTGCACCGCCTGGATCCCCTCGACGACGGCTTCGACCGCTGGCAGACCGAGGTCGCGCTGCTCGAGCAGGGCGTCTGGCGCTTCCGGTTCGAGTCCTTCGGCGACGACTTCGCGACGTGGCATCACGCGGCATCCATCAAGATCGCTGCGGGGGTGGATGCCGCCCTCATGCGCGAGCTCGGCGCGCTCCTGTTCGATCGGGCCGGCGCCGAGAAGGGCCGCCCGGTGGCCGAGAAGCGGGCGCTCGCGGCGGCTGCGGCATCCCTCCGCGACGCGACGGTGGACGACGCCGGCGCACTCGCCGTCGTCGAGGACCCCCGCCTCGCGTCGTACTTCCGGCTTCGGCCGGTGATGTCGCTCGTCACGCCCGGCGACGACCTCGAGCTGCTCGTCGAGCGCGAGCGCGCCGGCGTCGGCGCGTGGTACGAGTTCTTCCCGCGGTCTGAGGGCGCCAGGCGACTCAAGGACGGCAGCGTCAAGAGCGGCACGTTCCGCACGGCCGCCAAGCGTCTGCCCGCGGTGGCGCAGATGGGGTTCGACGTGGTGTACCTGCCGCCGATCCACCCCATCGGCACGCTCAACCGCAAGGGCCCGAACAACACGCTCGACGCGGGGCCCGGCGATCCGGGATCGCCGTGGGCCATCGGCTCGGCGGCGGGGGGTCATGACGCCGTGCACCCCGACCTCGGAACGCTGGCCGACTTCCGCGCCTTCGTGCGCGCCGCACGGGCCGAGGGCATGGAGATCGCCCTCGATCTGGCGCTGCAGGCGGCGCCCGACCACCCCTGGGTCGCGGAGCACCCCGAGTGGTTCACGACCCTCCCGGACGGCTCGATCGCCTACGCCGAGAACCCGCCGAAGAAGTACCAGGACATCTACCCGGTCAACTTCGACAACGATCCCGCCGGGATCCGTGCAGAGGTGCTGCGAGTCGTGCGGCACTGGATCGCCCAGGGCGTCAGCATCTTTCGCGTCGACAACCCGCACACCAAGCCCCTGCAGTTCTGGGAGTGGCTGATCGCGACGGTCAACGCCGAGCATCCGGACGTGGTGTTCCTCGCCGAAGCGTTCACGCGCCCGGCCCCCATGCAGAGCCTGGCCGCGGCAGGGTTCCAGCAGAGCTACACGTACTTCACCTGGCGCAACACCAAGGCCGAGCTCGAGGAGTTCCTCACGGGGCTCGCGCACTCCACCGACGCGTTCCTGCGCCCGAACCTGTTCGTCAACACACCCGACATCCTCACCGAGTACCTGCAGTTCGGCGGTCGGCCGGCCTACCGCATCCGGGCCGCGATCGCGGCGACGGCGGCGCCGACGTACGGCGTGTACGCGGGCTACGAGCTGTACGAGAACGTCGCGCGGACCGGCTCCGAAGAGAACATCGACAACGAGAAGTACGAGTACAAGGTGCGCGACTGGGCGCGCGCCGTGGAGCGCGGTGATTCGCTGGCCCCCTACCTGGAGCGGCTCAACGGCATCCGGCGTGCGCATCCCGCCCTGCGGCAGCTGCGCAATCTCGGCGTCCACTGGAGCGACGACGACGCGATCCTCGTGTACGTCAAGCACCTCGACGCCGCGCTCTCGCCCGACGGGCGCAGCGACACCGTCATCGTCGTCGTGAACACCGACCCCCACTCGGTGCGCCAGACCATGGTGCATCTCGACACCCGCGTGTGGGGCATCGAGCCCGGCATGCCCTACGAGGTCGAGGACCTCGTCACCGGCGCCCGCTGGACGTGGTCGGATCACAACTACGTGATGCTCGACGCGTTCACCGAGCCCGTCCACATCCTGCACGTGAAGGAGCCCCGATGACGCCCTCCGACCAGCTCCTCGACGCCGTCGCGGCGGGCTCACACCACGATCCGCACGCGGTGCTCGGCATCCACCCCGACACCGATGCCGAGGGCACGGCCACGTGGACGATCCGTGCGCGCCGCCCGCTCGCGCGGAGCGTCACGGCCGTGTTCGAGGACGGCACGCGCGTCCCCCTGGAGCACGTGCGCGCCGGCATCTGGGAGGGCACGCGCGCCGGCACGCGCGGGCGCTACGAACTTGCGACGTCGTATCCGCAGGGCCCGGACTACGTGGCGGACGACCCGTACCGTCACGCACCCACGATCGGCGAGCTCGATCTGCACCTCATCGGCGAGGGCCGGCACGAGGAGCTGTGGCGGGTGCTGGGATCGCACGTGCGCGAGGACGACGGCGTCTCCGGGGTCTCGTTCGCGGTGTGGGCGCCGAACGCCCGCGCGGTGCGCGTCGTCGGCGACTTCAACGGCTGGGACGGCCAGGGACACGCCATGCGGTCGATGGGCGCGAGCGGGGTGTGGGAGCTGTTCATCCCCGGCATCGGTCCCGGAACCGCCTACAAGTACGAGCTCCGCAGCCGCGCGGGCGAGTGGGCGCTCAAGGCGGACCCGATGGCCCGCTTCGCTGAGGTGCCTCCCGCGACGGCATCCGTCGTCGTCCACGCGTCCTACTCATGGGGCGACGCGCAGTGGCTGGACGCCCGCGCCAAGAGCGCACCGGTCTCGAAGCCCATGTCGGTGTACGAGCTGCACTTCGGCTCGTGGCGCCAGGGGCTGACGTATCGGGATGCCGCCGACCAGATCATCGACTACGTCACCGCTCAGGGGTTCACGCACGTCGAGTTCCTGCCGCTGGCCGAGCACCCATTCGGCGGATCGTGGGGCTACCAGGTCACGGGCTATTACGCTCCGACCAGCCGGTACGGGCACCCCGACGACCTGCGCTACCTGATCGACCGCCTGCACCAGGCGGGCATCGGCGTGATCATGGACTGGGTCCCCGGGCACTTCCCCAAGGACGCCTTCGCGCTGGCCCGCTTCGACGGCGAGGCGCTCTATGAACACCCCGACCCCCGCCGCGGCGAGCACAAGGACTGGGGCACGTACATCTTCGACTACGGCCGCAACGAGGTGCGCAACTTCCTCGTGGCGAACGCGCTCTACTGGTTCGAGGAGTTCCACGTCGACGGCCTGCGAGTGGATGCCGTCGCCTCGATGCTCTACCTGGACTATTCCCGCAGCGACGGCGAGTGGGAGCCGAACATCCACGGCGGCCGCGAGAACCTCGAGGCGATCCGGTTCCTGCAGGAGGTCAACGCCACCTCCTACAAGCGATACCCCGGGATCGCCATGATCGCGGAGGAGTCGACGAGCTTCCCCGGAGTCACCGCGCCCACCAGCCAGGCCGGGCTCGGCTTCGGGTTCAAGTGGAACATGGGATGGATGAACGACTCGCTCGAGTACATCAAGCGGGATCCCGTCCACCGCTCGCACCACGAGGGCGAGCTGAGCTTCTCGTTCGTCTACGCGTTCAGCGAGAACTACGTGCTGCCCATCAGCCACGACGAAGTCGTGCACGGCAAGGGCAGCCTGTTCGGCCGCATGCCTGGTGACCACTGGCAGAAGCTCGCCAACATGCGCGCGTTCCTGGCGTACATGTGGGGGCACCCGGGCAAGCAGCTGCTGTTCATGGGCCAGGAGTTCGGCCAGCTCTCGGAGTGGTCGGAGGGCCGCTCTCTCGACTGGTGGCTGCTCGACCAGCCGAGCCACGCAGAGCTGCTGGGATTCGTCGGCGCGCTCAACGGCGTCTACCGCGCGCACTCGCCGCTCTGGGCGCGCGACAGCGACGGCGCGGCGTTCTCGCGGCTCGGCGCGCCGACGTGGAACCCCAACGTGATCGCGTTCGCCCGCCGCGACTGGCACGGCAACACGGTGGTCGTCGCGGCGAACTTCTCGGGCACGCCGCTGAACGCCTACGAGCTCGACCTGCCCGAGAGCGGCGTGTGGCACGAGATCCTCAACACGGACTCTCAGGCCTACGGCGGCTCCGGCGTCGGCAATCTCGGTGTCGTGCACGCAGCGGATGGGGGGCGCGCGACGCTCGTGCTGCCGCCGCTGGGCGTGCTGTGGCTGCGCCACGAGACCGCCGCGCACGTGCCGTCACCCACGAGCGGCTGACGCGTGCGGATGGCCCGGCGGCGCGCCGGGCCATCGGCTCAGAAGAGCAGCGAGGCCAGGCGGCCGCGGGCCGAGCCCACGCGCGGGTCGGCGTCGCCCACGAGGGCGAACAGCTCGAGCAGGCGCTCGCGGACCGGGCCGCGCTCGTCCGTCGGCAGCTGGGCGAACAGGTCGAGCAGTCGGCCGAACGCGTCCTCGACGTGACCGCCGGCGACATCCAGGTCGGCCACCGCGAGCTGAGCCGCGACATCGGTGGGCGCGGCCGCGGCAGCCGCGCGGGCCGCCTGCAGATCGACACCCTGCACCCGGGCGAGGAGGCGCACCTGGCCGAGGCCGGCCCGGGCGTCCTCGTCGCGCGGATTCTCGGTGAGGGCCTTCTCGTACGCGGTGATCGCACGGGCATAGTCGCCCACCTCGATCGCCTCGAACGCTTCGGCGTGCAGCGGGGGCAGCGGCGGCTCCTCCGGAGCCTCCGGTGCGGCATCCGCCTCTCCGTCGACGGCGGCGGTGCCGGTCACACCGTTCTGCGCGGCCACCTGCAGCAGCTGTGCGAAGACCTCGCGCACCTGCTGCTCGGGCACCGCGCCGTTGAACAGCGGGACGGGCTGTCCGGCGACGAGAGCCACGACCATCGGGATCGACTGCGCGCGGAACGCCTGCGACAGCTGCGGGTTCGCGTCGACGTCGACCTTGGCGAGCACCAGCCGTCCGGCGAGCTCTTCGACGACCCGCTCGAGGATGGGGCTCAGCTGCTTGCAGGGTCCGCACCACTCGGCCCACAGATCGACGACCACGGGGACCGTGCGCGAGAGCTCGAGCACCTGCGGGAACGTGTCGTCGGTGACGTCGAGCACGAGGGCAGGAACGGCCACCGCGGCACCGGGCGCCTGCGGCTCCCCGGGGGCCGGCGCCGCCGGGCGATTGCGCAGCGACGAGAGATCGACCGCGCCGCGGACAGCGGCACCGAGGGAGGGATCGCTCACGAGATGACCTTCGCTTCGAGGATGGCGGACGAATAGCCCAGCAGACGGATCTTCTCATTCGACCCCGGCCCGGGGACGTAGAAGAACACCTGGTCGCTGTACGTGGTCGTGAATCCCGTCGACGACTGGTCGGTCCCCGCCAGCGCGGTCACCGTCGGGTTGTTCTTGATCACCGCGTCGGGATTGGCGGGCGTCGCGGTGTCGGTCTCGTCGATGTTGACGGCGACGATCGCACCGCTCTCGACGGTCTGCAGGGCGAACGGCGCCTGCGTGCCCGCCTTGGCTGCGAACGCCAGGTTGCCGGTGACCGCGGTCGTGTTCGCCGTCTGGTTGAACACATCCAGGCGGCGCTGCCGGTCCTCGGCGATGCTGGTGCGCAGCTGGTCGCCATCGGCGTCGAACAGCGCGTAGTACTCGCTGGACTCGCCCTTGTCGATGACGTCGGCGTACGCCGCGGCGACATCCTGCGGCGCCAGCGAGAGGAACGGCGAGTCGGGCTCGACCTGCGCGGCGCCGATGTAGGTGGGCGCGAGGTCGGGCAGCGTTGTCGAGGCCTCGAGGTTCGCGATGTAGGACAGGCGGTAGTCCGACCAGGGGTCCGCCTGCGACATCACCATGATGCTCGACGTCTTCGACTCCTCGTCGGCGCCGACCACGATGACCGAGCGGGGCCAGTCGTCGTACGCCTGCGGGAGGATCACGCTCAGGGGCTTGGCGTGGATGGGGTCCGGTGCCTTGTAGTCCGCGATCTGCGAGCGCAGCTTGTAGTTCGTGTCGCGCGCCGCCAGCGCCGCGCCCGACATGCGGGTCTCGGCGAGGTCACCGTCCATCGCCGCATCGGCGTCGGCGACGGTCGCCGCGATGCGCGTCAGGATGCGCTCGGCCTGTGCCTTGGTGACGGCTGGGGCCTGCTGGCCTTCGGGCGCGATCACCGTCGTCGTCGGGCTGGGGGTCGGCGAGGAGCCGAACTGCGGCCACGCGTCCGCAGAGCAGCCCGTGAACAGGAGCGCAGAAACCGCGACGATCGGCAGTACGGCGAAGGCACGGCGCCCGCCGGCGACGGCACGGCGCGTCGCCGCCTGGTTGCTGATCACGCCTTTGTCGTCGTCGTCGATCATCGAGATGTCGATCGGCTCGGTCACCGGCAGCGGCAGTCCCTTGCGGCGCGGTCCGCGACGACGGCGCACGTGACGGATGCCGAGGATGTAGAGGAACACGCCGACCGCCATCAGGATGGCGCCGCCCGCGATGAGGGGCCCCGCCCAGGGCGTCGAGGTCTGCAGCGGCCACGTCACGGTGACCTTGCTCGGCGCCGGCGCGGTGCCGTCGGCCGCCACGAGCACGCTCATGCCCTCGGGAAGCTGCAGCGGTGCGATGAGCAGATCCTTCTGCGTGTACTCGTCGAGCCAGAGGTCGGAGCCTGCGGGGTTGCGGCCGGTCGTGGCCGCGGCGTCGTCGGTGGCGGTGCTGTCGGTCGGGGCGGCCGCGTCGCCGGCGGCGACATCGCCCGCAGCGGCATCGCCGGCGGCCGGGTCGGTGGCGGTATCGCCCTCGGTCGGTGCGGCCGTGGTGTCGGCCTCGACCAGCGTGGTCTCGATCTTGCCGTTCTTGCCGAGCGACACGTGGTTGTAGGTGGCGTCGGCCAGCCAGTCCTCCATGTCGGCGGTGCGGCCGTACGAGGCGAAAAGATCGCCCTCGGCCTGGGCGCGGAGCGTCTGGGTGCCCGGCAGCTGGTTGAGCACCGCTCCGTCGATCAGGATGTAGGGAGCCTCATCCTCGACCGAGATCGCCGCCGTCTCGGTCTTGGGTCCCTCGAAGATCGTCCGCTGGGCGATGCCCGCACCGATCATCACGGTGGCCAGCACGAAAGCCGCCACAGCCCACACGAAACGCACGAAGAAACCCTTTCCCGGGCGCGCAGACAAAGCACGGCCCTTCGATTCGACAGTTCACACTAGCGAATACGACCTGGGAGGCGCGTGGGAGGGTGCCGTTCCCGGGCCGAACGGAGCTGATGCGTATCCTGGGCGAACAGGTATCGGCGCTGCGTCGATCGGAGGGGACCTCGATGAAGATCCACAACCCGTTCCGCACGGCGCTGCTGGCGACCCTCGGCGTGGGGCTGGGCCTGCTGCTCATCGGAAGCATCCAGAATCTGCAGACGATCCTCCTGTACGTCGGGACGGCACTGTTCCTCTCGCTGGGCCTGGACCCGATCGTCGCGTGGCTCGAGCGCCGCAAGCTCCCCCGCTGGGCCGCGGTGCTGATCACCATCCTGGCGGTCCTCGCCGCGTTCGCAGGCATCATCCTGATCGTCGTCCCGGTGATCGTCCAGCAGATCGGCCAGCTGGTCGCGGCCATCCAGAAGATGATCGAGGACGGCAGCTGGAATCCCATCGAGGACCTGCGCAACTGGATGACCGCGCAGTTCCCGCTGCTGAAGGTCGACGACGTGTTCGAGTACGTGCAGGAGTGGCTCAACTCGCTGGACTACGGCGCGATCGGCAGCGAGATCGGCGGCAGCATCATCGCGATCGGCGGTGCGGTGCTCTCAGGCCTCGCGGGCGCGTTCATCGTCCTCATCCTGACGATCTACTTCACCGCGTCGACCCCGAGTCTCAAGCGGGCGGTCTATCAGCTGGTGCCCGCCTCCAAGCGCGCGCGCTTCATGGACCTCGGCGAGCAGATCACCGACTCCGTCGGCTACTACGTCATGGGCCAGGTCAGCCTCGGCGTCATCAACGGCGTCCTGAGCGCGATCTTCCTGTCGATCATCGGCGCGCCCTTCCCGGCCGTGCTCGCCGTGATCGCCTTCTTCTTCTCGCTGATCCCACTGGTGGGAACGCTCACGGGCTCGACGATCATCGTGCTGATCTGCCTGGGGCTCGCGGAGTCCCCCGTCACAGCCCTGATCGCCGCGATCTACTACCTGGTCTACATGCAGATCGAGGCGTACGTGATCTCGCCGCGCATCATGGGCCGCGCGGTCGCGGTCCCGGGCGCCGTCGTGGTGATCGCCGCGCTGGCCGGCGGATCGCTGCTCGGACTGCTGGGCGCCCTGGTCGCGATCCCCGTGGCCGCGAGCATCCTCATCATCTACCGGCAGGTCGTGATCCCGCGGCAGAACGAGCGGTAGCCCCGCTCAGTCGGCGACGACGCCCCCGTGCCACTCGGTGGGCAGCGGAAGCGCGTCGGGATTGACCGCGGCCACGATCTCGGTGAGCACACGGCGGGTCTGGTTCTCCCCGACCCACAGGTGCTTGCCGCCGTCGACCGGGATGAGCACCGCCTCGGGCACGCTGGCGAACCGCTCGGCCGCGGCCTCGGGGCGCAGGTAGTCGTCGAACTCCGGCACCAGCACGATGAGCCGGCGCGGATCGTCCGCCCACGCGGCCACCTCCTCGTCCGTCGCACGGTGCAGCGGCGGCGAAAGCAGCACCGCCCCCTCGACGTCATGGTCGCGGCCGTACTTCAGGGCCAGCTCGGTGCCGAACGACCAGCCGACGAACCACGGTCGCGGCAGACCGCGCGCATGGACGAAGTCCATCGCCGCGGCGACGTCGAACGCCTCTGCGCGTCCGCCGTCGAACGCCCCGTCGCTCGTCCCCCGCGGCGACGACGTGCCGCGCGTGTTGAAGCGCAGGACCGCGAGATCCGCGAGGGCGGGCAGACGCCCCGCCGCCTTGCGGAGGATGTGCGAGTCCATGAAGCCGCCCGCGGTGGGAAGCGGATGCAGCGTCACCAGCGTCGCCACCGGCTCCCTGTCCTGGGGCAGGGCGAGCTCGCCGACGAGCGTCAGACCGTCGAGCGTCTCGAGCTCGACCTCTTCGCGACGCGCGGGAAGCTCCATCGGACCGCGGATCTCCATGTCAGGCCACCTTCCAGCAGTGCTGATGCCAGTGTCGCCGCGCGGCGAGATCGGCGGCATCCCCCAAGACGCCGTCAGCGCGCCACGCCACGAGGTGCGCAACCCCCACGTCGATCGGGCCGCCGCAACCAGGGCATCGGTACACCTTCTGCGCCTGCGCCGCCGACACCGGCTGCACCGTCCACTCGACGCCGCGGCGGTACTCGGTGCGCTTCCAGCCGGCAAGCAGACGCTCGAAGGAATCGTCACCGTTCGAGTCGTTCCGGCGGCGATTGGACCGCGGCATGGATCAATACCAGCCGGTGCTCTGCGAGTGGCCCCACGCACCGCAGGGCGTGCCGTAGCGCCCGCCGATGTAGCCCAGGCCCCACGTGATCTGCGTCGCCGGGTTGGTCTCCCAGTCGGCGGCGACGCTGCCCATCTTGCTGCCGGGGAGGGCCTGCGGGATGCCGTATGCGCCACTGCCGGCGTTGTACGCGTTCACGCGCCAGCCGGACTCCTTCTTCCACAGCGCCACCAGGCACGCGAACTCGTCGTCGCTCCAGCCGCGCGCCTTGACCATGTCGTAGGCGATCGCCTGCGCGCTGCCCGGGTCAGGGGTCACGAACGGCGGCCGCCAACCGGTGGAGGCCGTAGCCGCCGGCGCGATCGTGGGTTTCGGCTTCACGTACACCGAGTAGTCGCCGCGATCGAGTTCGGCTGCCGGAGCGGGCTCCGCCGACGCATCGCCGGCGATCGACTGGACGTCCGCGAGCGAGCTCGCATACAGCGAGACAGGCTCGTCGCCGGCCTCGCTGTCTGCCAGGGCGACCCCGATCGGGCCCACGTAGGCGGCGATGAAGCCGAGGGCCGCGAAGGCGGCGAAAGCGCCGACCACCCCGCGCCGCCGCGACCAGCGCGCCGTCGCGGACGCAGACCGGGGCGCCACGACAGCACGTCGACGGGTTCGGGTCGACACGTCCTGACGTCGGGAGCGTCTGGTCGGGGTCAGATCGTTTCCGGAAGTCACAGTGTCCCGATTCTCGCACAGCCACGTGGGATGTTTCCATCCGACGCGGGCCGGCGTCACTTCACGGCGAGCATGACCTCGACGACGGCGTCGAGCACCGCATCGACCTGAGCCTCCTGGTAGCCTCCGCGCTGCATGCGGAAGGCGACCGAGCGCACCTGCTCGACGGTCACCGACTGGCCGGTCGCCAGATACTTGGCGAGCTTGTCGGCCACGAGGTCGACCTCGTCCACCCGGTAGCCGTACCGCAGCGCCGACACGCGGTCGAAACGCTCCTTGCGCGGTCGTGACAGGCGGTCGAGCACGACCTGTGCGAGCTCGCGCGTGTGACCCACCCAGGCGTTCGCGCCGGAGGCCGCCACGGCGGTCGTCCGCTCGCGTGCGGCGAAGGCGTCCTCGATCCGGCCGAGTGCGGCATCCACGGACCCGATCACGTAGCCGTGACGCACCAGCGGGAACGCGACCTGCCGGATGTCGGCGGCCGTCATGCCGTCGGCAGCGCTCTCGAACGAGCCACGGGCCTTCGCCAGGAAGTCGTCGACGGCCTCCTTCTCGTAGCCCTTCTCGCGTCCGCGGGTCTCGGGGAAGGATGCTCGCGCAGGAGCTTCGGATGCCGTCATGATGCCACCAGGGGGGTGAAGAGGTAGTACAGGGTCAGCGCCGCGACCGTCGAGGGGAGGATCGAGTCGAGCCGGTCGAGCACACCGCCGTGGCCGGGCAGCCACGAACTCATGTCCTTGATGCCGAGATCGCGCTTGATCATCGATTCTCCCAGGTCGCCGGCGGTGGCGGTGGCGAGGATCAGGATGCCGAAGACGACGCCCATCCACCAGTCGAGCCCGAGCATGAACAGGCCGACGAGCACGCCCGCGGCGATCGCCGCGGCGGCGGCGCCCGCGAAGCCCTCCCAGGTCTTCTTGGGGCTGATGCGGGGAGCCATCGGGTGCTTCCCGAACGAGATGCCGGCCACGTAGGCGCCGGTGTCCACCGCGACCGCGACGATGATGAACCCGAGCACCCACCACTCGCCGCCCTCCTTGCTCAGGAGCACGATGCAGAGGCTGCCCAGGAAGGCGACGTAGAGCTGGATGAAGGTCGCGATGAGCACGTCGCCGAGCACCGTGCCATAGGTGCGGCCGTCGCGAGAAGCCATCTGCGCGACGAGACGCCAGACGACGACGAACGCCAGTGCGACGAACAGGATCACCCAGTGGAGCCACGGGGTGACGAAATACGCCGATCCGACGACGAGCGCGCCTGCGATCAGCTGCGGCACGAGGTCCACGCGACGGCCGGAGGCGACCAGCGCGCGCGAGAACTCGAAGATCGACAGCAGCACCGCCCCCAGTGCGAACACCAGGAACAGCCACTTCACGAACAGCAGCGACCCCAGCAGGGCCACGCCGATCGCGAGGCCGATCAGGGTCGCGAGCAGCAGGTCTCGGCCGGTCCTCTCCTTGATCCGCTCGTTGGCCTCCTCGAAGTCCGCCTTCGCCTGGGCGACCTGGCTCTCGAACTCGCTGCGCGCGGCGCGAAGGTGCGCCTGCAGGACGGCGCCGGGATCGGCGTCGCCGGTCGCATCCGCCGCGTCGGCGGCACGCCGGGCCTCGTCCGCGACGCGGCGTGCGTCGTCGGCCTCACGCCGCGTCAGCGGCGCATCGCGGTCGTCCTCGCCGCGCGGGTCGGATGCGTCGGTCATGGGCGGTCCTCAGACCTCGAGGAGCTCGGCCTCTTTGCGCTTGAGCGCCTCGTCGATGGCGTCGACGTGGGCGCGCGTCAGCGCGTCGAGTTCCTTCTCGGCGCGGGCGAGCTCGTCTTCGCCGACCTCGCCCTTGAGCGCGTCGATGTCGTCCTTCGCCTTGCGGCGGATGCCGCGGACGTGCACCTTCGCGTCCTCGCCCTTCGTGCGGGTCAGCTTGACGTACTCCTTGCGGCGCTCCTCGGTGAGCTCCGGCATCGTGATGCGCACGATGTTGCCGTCGTTGGTGGGGTTCACGCCGAGGTTCGGGATGTCGCGGATCGCCTGCTCGATCGCCTTCAGCGCCGACTTGTCGTACGGGGTGACGATGAGCGTGCGCGCCTCGGGGTTGTTGATCGAAGCGAGCTGCGCCAGCGGCGTCGGGGTCCCGTAGTAGTCGACGAGGACCTTCTGGAACAGCTGCGGGTTCGCACGACCGGTGCGCACCGTCGCGAAGTCCTCCTTCGCTGCCTCGACGGCGCGGTCCATGCGCGCTCCGGCATCTGCCAAGACGTCCGCGATCACAGTGTCTCCTTCGTATGGATGGGGCTGGTCAAGTCTACCGACGGCGCAGGCGTCACGCCGTGACGAGCGTGCCGATCGATTCGCCCAGCAGGGCGCGGGTCACATTGCCGGCGGGCTCCATGCCGAACACGCGCATGTCCATCCGGTTGTCCATGCAGAGGCTGAAGGCGGTCGAGTCGACGACCTTGAGGCCGCGCTGCAGTGCGTCGAGGTAGGTGATCCGGTCGATCTTGGTCGCCGAGGCATCCTTCTTCGGGTCTGCCGTGTACACGCCGTCGACGCCGTTCTTGGCGACGAGCACCTCCTGCGCGTCGATCTCGAGCGCGCGCTGCGCCGCGACGGTGTCGGTGGAGAAGTACGGAAGACCGGCGCCGGCACCGAAGATCACGACGCGCCCCTTCTCCATGTGACGCTCGGCCCGGCGCGGAATGTACGGCTCGGCGACCTGGGTCATCGAGATCGCCGACTGCACGCGCGTGGCGGCGCCCGCCTGCTCGAGGAAGTCCTGCAGCGCGAGCGCGTTCATGACCGTGCCCAGCATGCCCATGTAGTCGGCGCGTCCGCGGTCCATGCCGCGCTGGCTCAGCTCGGCGCCGCGGAAGAAGTTGCCGCCGCCGACGACGATCGCGATCTCGACCCGGTCGACGGCCTCGGCGATCTCGCGTGCGATCTGGCCGACGACGTCGGGGTTCACACCGAGCTGCCCTCCCCCGAACGCCTCGCCCGACAGCTTCAGGAGGACGCGACGGCGTCCGGTGTTCTCGTTGATCACGGTGATCCTCTCGATGACGACAAACTAGCGGGCAAGCCGCAGACTACCCAGGAAAGAGCCCGAAGGGCATGAGAAAAGGCCCGCACCGGAATCCGGATGCGGGCCTTCTCAGAAGGTCAGGCGCCGACCTTGAAGCGGGCGAAGCCCGTCAGGGTCAGGCCGGCGTCCTTCGCGACCTGGGCGACGGACAGCTTGTTGTCCTTCGCGTAGTCCTGGTCGAGCAGGGCGACCTGCTTGAAGAACGCGTTGACGCGGCCCTCGACGATCTTCGGCAGGGCTGCCTCCGGCTTGCCCTCGTTGCGCGAGATCTCGGTGACGATCTCGCGCTCCTTCTCGACATCGGCTTCGGGGACCTCGTCGCGCGAAAGGTACGACGGGTTCGCGAACGAGATGTGCTGCGCCAGGCTGCGCGCCGTCTCGGCGTCGTCGCCCGAGTAGGCGAGCACCACGCCGACCTGCGGCGGCAGGTCCTTGCTGGTCTTGTGCAGGTAGATCTCGAAGTGGTCGCCCGACAGCGTGCTGACGCGACGCAGTTCGACCTTCTCGCCGATGATGGCGGCCTCGTCCGAGATGAGCTCGGCGACGGTCTGGGCGCCCGCCGGAGCGGCGAGGGCGGCCTCGGCCGACTCGGCGTGCGCGGCGGCAGCGGCGTCGAGGACCTTGTCGGCCAGGGCGATGAAGCGCTCGTTCTTCGCGACGAAGTCGGTCTCCGTGTTGAGCTCGATGATCGTGACCTGACCGTCGACCTCCTTCGCGGCGACGAGGCCCTCGCTGGTGGAGCGGTCGGCGCGCTTGGCGTTGCCCTTCGCGCCCTTGAGGCGCAGGATCTCGACGGCCTTCTCGAGGTCGCCGTCGGCCTCCTCGAGCGCCTTCTTGGTGTCGACCATGCCGGTGCCGAGCTGCTCGCGCAGCGTCTTGATGTCGGCGATCGTGAAGTTTGCCATGGGTGGCGGCTCCTTGATTCTGTGAGTTCTCGTGGATGCCGCGGCGGAGCCGTCCTCAGACGACTCCGCCGGGCGGGAAGATGCGATTACGCCTTGGCGTCGCCGGCCTCGGCGGCCAGCTCCTCCGCGACGGCCTCGGCCACGACGGCCTCGGCGGCAAGCTCTTCGGCGACGGCCTCGACGGCGACGGCGTCCTCGAGGTCACCCTCGGCGGCGAGCTCCTCGGCGACAGCCTCGGCCACGATGGCCTCGGTGGCCAGCTCGACGGCGTCGGCCTCGGCAGCGGCGGCGCCCTGCTCGAGCAGCTCGCGCTCCCAGTCGGCCAGCGGCTCGGCGTCAGCGGCCTCGTCGGTGGGCTGGTGGCGCTGGATGAGGCCCTCGGCGGCGGCGTCGGCGATGATGCGGGTGAGCAGGCCCACCGAGCGGATCGCGTCGTCGTTGCCGGGGATCGGGTACTGGAACTCGTCCGGGTCGGCGTTGGTGTCGAGGATGCCGATCACCGGGATGCCGAGCTTCGAAGCCTCGTCGATCGCGAGGTGCTCGCGCTTGGCGTCGACGACCCAGATGGCCGACGGGGTCTTCTGCAGATTGCGGATGCCGCCGAGCGACTTGTGCAGCTTGTCGAGCTCGCGCTTCTTGAGGAGGAGCTCCTTCTTGGTGAAGCCGCTCGCAGCCGGGTCCTCGAAGTCGAGCTCCTCGAGCTCCTTCATGCGGGCAAGACGCTTCGACACCGTCGAGAAGTTGGTGAGGAGGCCGCCGAGCCAGCGCTGGTTCACGTAGGGCTGGCCGACGCGCGTCGCCTGCTCCGCGATGACTTCCTGCGCCTGCTTCTTGGTGCCGACGAAGAGGATGGTGCCGCCGTGGGCGACCGTCTCCTTGACGAACTCGTACGCCTTGTCGATGTACGTGAGCGACTGCTGGAGGTCGATGATGTGGATGCCGCTGCGCTCCGTGAGGATGAAGCGCTTGACCTTCGGGTTCCACCGGCGGGTCTGGTGTCCGAAGTGGACGCCGCTGTCGAGCAGCTGGCGAATGGTGACGACGGCCATGGCCGGTCTCCTGTTCTGGCGCATCGAGCGCCTGTTGCGGTTGTGTCGCGCCGACCGTCGGCCGGCGAGCCTGGTGCCCGGCACATGCCCGCCCCGCGTTCGCTGTGAGGCGTTCGCAAGGACCGTTGGGAATGGATGCCGCGTGGACGGACGTCGTCCCTTTCGGGCCGGGTTCCGTCACGCTGAGGGCACGCGGAGTCACTCCGACATGCGGAGTGCGACACCCAGTGTATCAGGAGCGGCGTCCTCGCCCTTCCTCCCCCGGACCGCCGGAGGACGGGTTCTCCACCGGACCTCGGCGCCGGGAGCACGCTCACCGAGCGCTGCGCGAGTCTCGGAGGATGACGCTCCACCCACCCCGTTCCCCGGCAACTCGGCGGCGAGTCGCCGCGGGCCTGGTGACTGCCCTCGTGGCGTGGTCGGGAGCCGCTCCGCCGGGCCTCGTGGTCGCGGCGGCGTCGGCCTCGTCACCGACGGCGGCCGCCCCGGCTTCGGACTCCGCCGCCGCTGCACCGCGCGGGTCTGGGTGGGTGTGGCCCGCGCGGCCGTTCCGGCTCGAACAACCGTTCGTCGCCCCACCGCACGCGTACGGGCCGGGGCACCGCGGTATCGATCTGCGGCCGCTGGACGGCCACGGCCTCATCGCGCCGGCGGCGGGCATCGTCGCGTTCTCGGGTCCTGTCGCGGGCCGCGGCATCCTCACGATCGACCACGGCGACGGCCTGGTGACGACGCTCGAGCCCATCGACTCCGAACTGGTGGCCGGCACGCCGGTCGAGCGCGGTGAGCTCGTCGGCAGTGTGGCGCTGGGCGGGCATACGGTTCCTGGGTCCGTGCACTTGGGGGTCCGGCTGGACGGCGAGTACGTCAATCCGCTGCTGCTCCTCGGCGGCGTGCCGCGCGCGGTGCTCCTTCCCTGCTGCTGACGGGTCAGGCGCGCGGGTGCGCCAACCGGTAGGACGCCGTCAGGCGCTCGCTCGACACGTGCGTGTAGATCTGCGTCGTGCCCAGGCTCGCGTGGCCGAGGATCTCCTGCACCGCACGCAGATCTGCGCCGCCGTCGAGCAGGTGGGTCGCCGCCGAATGCCGCAGCGCATGCGGTCCGACCTGTGCTCCGAGCTCCGGCCCGAGTCGCCGCGACACGAGGTCATACACGGCTCGCGGTCCGAGCCGTCCGCCGCGGGCGCCGAGGAACAATGCGGATGCCGTCGTCCCGCCGGGTTCGACGGCCCGCGCCGCGAGCACCGGACGCCCGCGCACGAGGTACGCCTCCACCGCGCGCAGGGCGGGCAAACCGAAGGGCACCACACGCTCCTTGGCCCCCTTGCCGAGGACACGCACCGTGCGCCGATCCGGGTCCAGGTCGTCGATGTCGAGGCCGCACAGCTCGGACACGCGCACGGCCGCTCCGTACAGCAGCTCGAGCACCGCGTGGTCGCGGAGCGCGCCCGGGTCGCCCGCGGCCGCCGCCTCGGCCATCGCCGTCAGCAGCTCGTCCAGGGTCTCGGCGGTCGCGACCTTGGGCAGCGTCTTCCCCCGCTTCGGCGAGACGAGCCGCAGGCTGGGATCGGCGTCGACGGCCTCGGTCTCGGTCGCCCAGGCGAAGAAGCCGCGCACGGCGGCGGTGCGTCGCGCGATCGTCGCACGGCTGTCACCCCGCTGCACCGCCTGCCAGAGCCAGTCACGCAGCGCTTCGAGGTCGATGTCGGCCAGCTCGCTGTCGCCGCACGCGGCGTGGAGTCCGGCAAGGTCGGACCGGTACGCGCGGACCGTGGCCGGCGACAACCTGCGCACCTGCTCCAGGTGTCGCAGGTAGGCCTCGGCGGCCTCGTCGATCCTCATGACCCCAGCATGGCTCGACTCCCGGCGGCGGGCGACGCGACGCCCCGCGACCGCCGACCTTCACCCGCGCCCGGCCGTCGTCCGCCACCCGTCGACACCCACGTGCACAACACCCTCCAGCTGCAGCAGCCCGAGCAGGGTCCGGACCTCGTCGACCGCCATGCCCGCTCTGCGCGCGATCTCGGCGGCATCCCGTCCGACTCTGTTGCTCAGCGCGTCCCGCACGCGGGTCGAGTCGTCGGTGCGTGCCTCCCCCGACCTCTCGGCCGCTGCGGTCGGCAGCCCCAGGAGCTCCCGGACGTCGTCGGCGCCCGTGATGCACGCGGCGCCGTAGTCGCGGATCAGCCGGTGCGTGCCGGCCGACCCTGGCGAGGTGATCGGTCCCGGCACGGCGCCGAGCCCCCGTCCGAGATCCGCCGCATGTCCTGCCGTGTTCAGCGAGCCGCTGCGCCACCCGGCCTCGACCACGACGGTCGCTGTCGTCAGCGCGGCGATCAGCCGGTTGCGCTGCAGGAACCTCCATTTGGTCGGGGCGGAACCGCACGGCACCTCGCTGACGACGAGGCCGGTGTCGGCGATGTCGTCGATCAGCTGGGTGTGACCCGCGGGGTAGGCGCGCTCCGCGCCGCCTGCCAGGAGCGCGACCGTCGTACCGCCCACGCTCAAAGCGGCCCGGTGCGCGGCGCCGTCGATCCCGTAGGCACCGCCCGACACGACAGGGATGCCGCCGCCGGCGAGCTCCGCGGCGAGCTCTCTCGCCACGAGATCGCCGTACCCCGACGCGGCGCGGGCGCCGACGAGCGCGATCGAGGGATCGAGGCGCGTCAGGGCGGACACATCGCCGCGCACCCACAGACAGAGCGGGGCGTGATCCTGCAGATCGTCGAGCTGCGTGGGCCAGACGGCGTCCCGGCGCGTGACGAACGCCACCCGACGGGCCGCCGCGATGCGCACGGCGTCCGTCACCCCACGCGGAGCGAGCCTCGGCATCCACCGCTTCTGCGCTGCGACGGCCTCGCGGGCTGTGAGATCCGGGAACGCGGCCCCGGCGACCAAACGCTCCAGTGCGTCCACCGGCCCGTGTGTCGCAACGACGCGGCCTGCCACCGAATCGCCCGGCTCGACGAGCTGGCACCACATCGCGGTGGCGTACCGATCCACGGCCTCGTCGTCGGAGAGACCCAGGCGCAGCGGTGCGAGCGCCGCGCGCGCGGCGTCGACGGAGAGATCGATCGCGGTCACAGCGCGAGGCCCTTCTTCAGGTACAGGGCGCGTCCGATGTGCTCTCCGCCGAGCCGCGGACGCCCCTCGATGTCGGCGAGCGACCACGCCACGCGCAACACGCGGTCGTAGCCGCGCAGCGTGATCGCTCCCCGGTTGAGCGCCGCATCGAGGGGACGCCGCACCGTCGGCTCGGGAGCCATCGGCCCCTCGCGCAGCCACGTCCCCGGCACGTCCGCGTTGACGCGCCACCCGGTGCGCTGCAGCCGGTGCCGGGCGCGCTCGCGCGCTTCACCCACCTGTTCGCGGGCCACCGCCGTCGACGTCACCGGGGCTGCATCGCGCTGGGCGACCGATACGCGCGTGAGCGTCAGCTCGATGTCCATGCGGTCCACCAGGGGTCCGGACAGCCGCCCGAGGTAGCGGCGGATGGCCGCCGGCGGACAGACGCAGCTGCCGCCGCGGATGCCGTAGTCGCCGCACGGACAGGGGTTCGTCGCGAGGACGAGCTGGAACCGCGCCGGGTACTCGGCGTGCGCGCCGGCGCGGTGGATGGCGATCGACCCCGTCTCCAGCGGCTGGCGCAGCGCGTCAAGCACGGCGGCCGGGAACTCTCCGGCCTCGTCCAGGAAGAGCACGCCCTCGCTGGCACGCGCGATCGCGCCGGGGCGCACGACCCGCGAGCCGCCGCCCACCAGCGCCGCGACCGAGGCGCTGTGGTGCGGCGCCTCGAACGGCGGTGTGCGGGAGAGCTCTACGACCCGCGTGCCCGACAGGCTGCGGATCGACGCCGTCGCGAGGGCGGCGCGGTCGTCGAGCGCGGGAAGGATGCCGGGCAGCCGGCGCGCGAGCATGGTCTTGCCGGCACCGGGCGGTCCGCACATCAGGAGGTGGTGCCCGCCCGCCGCCGCGACGATGAGCGCCTCGACGGCCTCGCGCTGCCCGATGACCTCGGCGAGGTCGAGGCTGTCGGCGCGGGGTGCGCCCTCGTCGGCGAGTGCCACCGGCTCGTCGTCGGGCACCTCGACCTCGCCGCCGTGCCACGCGACCACCTGGGCGAGGTTCACTGCCGCGAGCACCTCGATCCCGTCGACGAGCACGGCCTCGGGGCCGTTCGCATGCGGGACCACCACGCGCCGGTGCCCGGCCCGTCGCGCGGCGACGACAGCGGGGAGCACGCCGGGCACCGGGCGCAGCCGGCCGTCGAGACCCAGTTCGCCCACGTGCACGGTCGACGCGACGGACGCGGCATCCATTCCCGGTTCGGTGGCCAGCGACGCCACGGCGATCGCGATGTCGAAACCCGACCCCTGCTTGGGCAGGCTCGCGGGAGACAGGTTGACCGTCAGCCGGCGGCGCGGCAGCGGTGTGCCGCTGTTCGCACACGCGTTGTGCACGCGCTGCACGGCTTCGCCGAGCGCCTTGTCGCCCAGGCCGATGATGCGGAACTCGGGGGTCTGCTGCGACAGGTCGGCCTCGACCTCGACGCACTCTCCTTCGGCTCCGACCAGGGCGACCGCCCACGTGCGTGCGACGCTCACGGCACCTCCACGTCGACGAGGTGCTCCAGACTCGCGCTGGCCGGGTGCGGTCCGGTCAGTCCGATCGCGTCGATGCGGAGCCGTCTCCCCTGCACGACATCGCGATGCTCGGCCGCCCACGCAGCGGCGAGGCGCCACAACCGCGCCCGCTTGCGCGCGTCTATCGCCTCGAACGGGTGGCCGAAGTCCTCGCCGCGTCGCGTCTTGACCTCGACCACGACGACGGCGCGGCCATCCGCGACCACGAGGTCAATCTCGCCGGACCGGCACCGCCAGTTGCGCGCGAGGACCGTGTAGCCGAGGTCTGTGAAGTATCGTGCGGCGCGATCCTCGCCGGCGCGCCCGAGCTCGTCCTTGTCTGCCATTCCGGCATCGTCACTCGCCGGGAGCGGCGCGCGGGCGCCGGGAGGCGGCATCCGTTCACAACGCGGCGGACCGATCCGGTTCGCGCAGCTGTGGAGGAGGCGTCAGGTGTCGAGGGACAGCTCTTCGGGGAGGTGGAAGTCGCGGCGCGAGAGCTCTTCGACGTTGACGTCCTTGAACGTCAGCACGCGCACGGCCTTGACGAATCGGTCGGCACGGTAGATGTCCCACACCCAGACGTCCGACATCGAGATCTCGAAGTAGAAGTCGTGCTCGGTGTCGCGGCGGACGACGTTGACCTCGTTGGCGAGGTAGAACCGTCGTTCGGTCTCGATCACGTACTGGAACTGCGATACGACGTCGCGGTACTCGCGGTACAGGGCGAGCTCGAGCTCACGGTCGTAGTCTTCGAACACCTCGTCGTCCATGGTGCCTCCATCCTATGGTGGAGAGGGATGCCGCGCTCCCGCGTCCGCGGGCCGCGAACGCGACGCTCAGAACAGCGTCGGCGCCTCCGCGATCGACCACGACGCACGGTGGTGCCGGCTGATGCCGTGCTCACGGATCGCGGCGCGGTGGTCGGGGCTCGCGTAGCCCTTGTTGCGCGCCCAGTCGTACGCGGGGAGCTCCTCGTGCAGCTCGGTCATGAGGTCGTCGCGCGCGACCTTCGCGATCACCGACGCGGCGGCCGCCGACGCGCAGTCGCGGTCGGCCTTGATGACGGGGCGTATCGTGAGCGCCCACGCGCCCGCGGGCGAGATGTAGTCGTAGTTGCCGTCGAGGATCACGATGGCGTCCTCCACCACGACGCCCTGACCGCGGAGGTCGGCGAGAGCCCGCACCGAGGCCAGCCCCAGCGCGCGCATGATGCCGATGTCGTCGATCTCCTGCGAGCTCGCCCAGCCGACGGCACTCGCGGCGACCCAGGACGCGGCCCGTGCCGCGACGTCGTGCCGGCGCAGTTCCGGGACGAGTTTCGAATCGCGCAGCCCCTGCGGGACGCGCTTTCGCGAGCGCGGCGCGTCGACGACCGCGGCACCGACGGCCACCGGTCCGGCGAGGGCGCCACGGCCGACCTCGTCGCACGCGATCACGAGCGTGTGCTCGCGCAGCAGCCGGCGTTCGAGCGTGAGCCGGGGCTCGACGACGGTCATTGCGAGCCGTCGCCTCCTTCAGGCGCCGGGACCCCGGCGAACACCTCGTGGTGGAAGTCCAGCAGCCCGAAGCGGTCGAACGGCCACGTCACGAGGAAGGCACGTCCGACGACGTTGTCGATCGGGACGAAGCCCTTGCCCGGCTGGTCGGTGTTGTACCGCGAGTCCTTGGAGCGGTAGCGGTTGTCGCCGAGCACCCAGAGCTTGCCGTCCGGGACGGTCACGTCGAACGCGTCGGCCGACGCGGCGGTCTCGCCGGGCGGGAACTTGACGTAGTCCGTCTCGTCGATGGGCACGTCGTTGACGGTGATCTGGCCGATGGCGTTGCAGCACACCACGTGGTCTCCGGGCAGCCCGATGATGCGCTTCACGAGGTGGTCGTCGCTGTCGGGCGCGGCGAGGCCCACGAGCGACAGCACCCACTCGAACGCCTCGACGACCGGCGGGCGTGCGGGCTCGGTGCTCGGCGGGAGCCATCCGCCCGGGTCGCGGAACACCACGATGTCGCCGCGGTCGTATCCGTTGAAGCGCGGGGTGATCTCGTCGACGAGGATGCGGTCCTTGATGAGGAGCGTGTCCTCCATCGAGCCGGACGGGATGTAGAACGAGCGCACGAGGAACGTCTTGACGACGAGCGAGACGAGCACCGCGATCAGGATGATCACGAGGACGTCGCGGAGGAAGATCAGCCATCCCCGGCGGCGCGGCTGGATCGTCGCCGTCGCTTCGGTGCCGGCGGTGGGCGACGGCTCGGCCGGGGCCGACTTCTCAGTCGTCATCGAGTTCCTCCGCGGGCGCCGTCCGTCGGCGAGCCCGCCTTCAAGGGTGACACACTCCGGGGCCGTTCCCGCACGTCGACGCGTGCGTGCCGGGAACGACGAAGCCCCGGACCAGTGGTCCGGGGCTTCGATGCGCACAGGCGACGACGTATCAGTAGTCGCGCTTCTCCTTGATGCGGGCCTTCTTGCCACGGAGGTTGCGCAGGTAGTAGAGCTTGGCGCGACGCACGTCACCGCGGGTGACGACCTCGATGTGGTCGATGACCGGCGAGTGCACCGGGAACGTGCGCTCCACGCCGACCTGGAAGCTGATCTTGCGGACCGTGAAGGTCTCGCGCACACCATCGCCCGAGCGGCCGATGACGACGCCCTGGAAGACCTGGATACGCGAGCGGTTGCCTTCGGTGATGTTGACGTGCACCTTCACGGTGTCGCCGGCGTCGAAGGCGGGGATGTCGGAGCGGAGCGAAGCCGCGTCGACGGCGTCGAGGATCTGCATGATCGTCTCTCTCTGCGGCCGCCACAGGTCGACCGCGGGAAGTGTTCTGAAGGATTCGGTGTGCCGCAGGCCTTCGGCGTGACGCCGTCCAGCTGGTTCCCCTGAGGCAGAACCGGTCAGGGCACAAACAACCATTGTGCCACGGATGCCCCGACCCGCCAAAACGCCTCAGCTGGTGGGCGGCGCCTGCTTCTCCGTGATGACGATGACCTCGCGCGCCGCGGCCGTCGGGCCGTCGGCCGACTCCTGCGGCGGCGGGATGTAGGCGACGCCCTCGGTGGTGTGCAGGACGACGCGCGACGGTCGCGCTTCGCTCCACAGCTGCCAGAGCGCGAGCCAGAACAGGCCGATGCCGGCGAGGATCGCGACGACCATGACGGGCGCCCACCACGACTCGACGAAGAAGCCGAGCGAGATCACGAGGCCGTGCCACACGGTGAAGCCGAGGACGTCCCACCACGACACCGCGCGCTGCGCGCGGACGGTTCCCCTCGCGCGCACCAGGAGGGTGAGGATCAGCTGCCACACGAACACGCCGGGGATGGCCAGGAACAGCACCCACAGGAAGGCCCAGCCGCCCGCGTTGAAGACAGCCCAACCGACGAACAGCCACAGCGGAAGCAGGAAGGCCGCGGGTATCAGCCAGCCGAAGAACGCGCGACGCAGCCACATGCCTCCGATGCTACGCCGGTGCCGGTCCGCATGGGACCGCTCCTGCGCGCCGCGAAGGATCCTCCCAGCCAGACCGCCGCAGGCCCGGCAGAATGGAGGGAGGAACGAGAGGAACACCACATGATCGAGTTGCGCACCCCTGCCGAGATCGAGGCGATGAAGCCCGCCGGGCGATTCGTCGCCGAGACGCTGGCGACCCTGCGCGACGAGACGAAGGTGGGGACGAACCTCCTGGCGATCGACCGTCGCGCGCACGACCTCATCCGCCGCGCTGGCGCCGAGTCCTGCTACATCGACTACCACCCGTCGTTCGGTGCGAGCCCGTTCGGGAAGGTCATCTGCACGTCGGTGAACGACGCCGTGCTGCACGGTCTCCCGTTCGACTACGCGCTGCGCGACGGCGACCTGGTCTCGCTCGACTTCGCCGTGTCGGTGAACGGGTGGGTCGCCGACTCGGCCGTCTCCTTCGTGGTCGGCACCGCACGCGACGAGGACCTCGCCCTCATCGACACGACGGAGCGGGCCCTGGATGCCGCCATCCGGACCGCGACCGTCGGCAACCGCATCGGCGACATCTCGGCGGCGATCGCGGGCGTGGCCCACGGCGACGGCTACTCGATCAACACCGACTTCGGCGGGCACGGCGTCGGTCGCATCATGCACGGCGACCCCCACGTCCCGAACGACGGGAAGGCCGGTCGCGGCTACCCGTTGCGCGCCGGCCTCGTCGTCGCTCTGGAGCCGTGGTTCCTGCAGACGACGGACGAGCTCGTCACCGACCCCGACGGCTGGACGCTGCGCTCGGTGGACGGTTCGCGCGGCGCGCACGCCGAGCACACGGTCGCGATCACCGAGGACGGTCCCATCGTCCTCACCGACCGGTCCTGGCTCGGCGTCTCCTGACCTCGGCGCCGTCGCTCAGGTGCGCAGCTCCGCGCGTGGAGCGTGCGCGGGCATCGCGGCGCCGGCGAGCGCCGCGAGCGACGCCGCGACGGAGTGGTCGACCTCGAGCTCGACGCGGGGGTGCTCGCTCAGCACGATGAGCGACTTCGCCGCGAGGCGAACGGTGTCGCCCGGGCTGACGAGCGCCGAGTCGGCTCGCTCCCCCGCCGTGTCGATCACGACCTCCCAGTCGGGGCTGTACTCGACCACGGGGATGCGGAAGTCGATGATGTCGTCGCCCGCGTTGAAGAGCACGATGAAATGGCGGTCCGTGATCGCGTCGCCGCGCCGGTCCTTCTCGCGGATGCCCTGTCCGTTGAGGAACACGCCGACAGCGCGGCCGAACCCGGAATCCCAGTCCTCCGGCTGCATGAGCGACCCGTCGGGTCGGAGCCAGGCGATGTCCTGGACGGGCGAACCCACATTCCGGTGCACGGGGCGCCCTTCGAAGAACCGGCGGCGCCGGAACGTGGGATGGTCCCGCCGGAGGCGGCTCACCGCGGCCGTGAATTCCAGGAGCGGCCGGTCGGCGGCATCCCAGTCGATCCACGTGATCTCGTTGTCCTGCGCGTAGGCGTTGTTGTTGCCCTGCTGGGTGCGCCCGAGCTCATCTCCGTGCAGCAGCATGGGGACGCCCTGGCTGAGCATCAGCGTGGCGAGGAAGTTGCGCTGCTGCCGAGCCCGCATCGTCAGCACCGCCGGATCGTCGGTGGGACCCTCGACCCCGAAGTTGTCGGAGCGGTTGTCGTCGGCGCCGTCGCGACCGTCCTCGCCGTTGGCGTCGTTGTGCTTCTCGTCGTACGACACGAGGTCGCGCAGCGTGAAGCCGTCGTGCGCGGTGACGAAGTTGACGGATGCCACCGGCCGGCGTCCCGAGTGCTCGTAGAGGTCGCTCGACCCCGTGAGGCGCGAGGCGAACTCCCCCAGCGCCTGCGGCGCGCCGCGCCAGAAGTCGCGGACGGTGTCGCGGTACTTGCCGTTCCACTCGGTCCACTGGGGCGGGAAGTTTCCGACCTGGTAGCCGCCGGGACCGACGTCCCAGGGCTCCGCGATGAGCTTCACCTGCGAGACCACCGGGTCCTGCTGCACGAGCTCGAAGAACGTGGACAGCCGGTCGACGTCGTAGAACTCGCGGGCGAGCGCCGAGGCGAGGTCGAA
The DNA here is from genome assembly GCF_042722305.1 of Microbacterium sp. NPDC058389. Classification (NCBI taxonomy): domain Bacteria; kingdom Bacillati; phylum Actinomycetota; class Actinomycetes; order Micrococcales; family Microbacteriaceae; genus Microbacterium; species Microbacterium sp. NPDC058389. Next base: position 270,356 of record NZ_JBHXJQ010000001.1, on the reverse strand, counting down.
CCGGAACCCGTCGACGTGCATGTCGATCACCCAGTACCGCAGCGAATCCATGATCAGCTGCAGCGAGTGCGGGTTGCGCACGTTGAGGCTGTTCCCCGTGCCGGTGTAGTCCGTGTAGTACCGCCTGTCGTCCTCGAGCTTGTAGTACGCCGCGTTGTCGATGCCCCGCATCGAGAGAGTCGGCCCGAGATGATTGCCCTCGGCGGTGTGGTTGTAGACCACGTCGAGGATGACCTCGATCCCTGCGGCGTGGAGCGCTCGCACCATGCCCTTGAACTCCTGCACCTGCTGACCGAGCTGACCGGTCGCGGCGTACCGGTTGTGCGGGGCGAAGAACGAGATCGTGTTGTAGCCCCAGTAGTTCGACAGGCCCTTCTGCTGCAGGATCGCATCGTCGACGAACTGGTGCACCGGCATCAGCTCGATCGCGGTGACGCCGAGCTTGGTCAGATGATCGATGATGGCGGGATGCGCGATCGCACTGTAGGTGCCGCGCATCTCCTCGGGGACGGCGGGATGCCGCATCGTCAGGCCGCGGACATGAGCCTCGTAGATCAGCGTCTCGGCGTAAGGCGTCCCCGGCCGCCGGTCCCCTGCCCAGTCGAAGAACGGGTTGACGACGACGCCCTTGATCATGTCGGCGGCGGAGTCGTCGTCGTTGCGCGAGTCGGGTTCGCCGAACGTATAGCCGTACACGGGCTGCCCCCAGCGCACCGCGCCCTCCACCGCCTTGGCGTAGGGATCGAGCATCAGCTTGGCCGCGTTGAACCGGAGCCCGTTCGCCGGGTCGTACGGACCGTGCACGCGGTACCCGTAGAGCTGGCCGGGCTGCACGTTGGGCACGTAGGCGTGCCAGACAAAGGCATCGACCTCGACGAGATCGATACGCGTCTCCGCGCCGCGCGTGCCGAACAGGCAGAGCTCGACCCGCTCGGCCCCCTCGCTGAAGAGCGCGAAGTTGGTGCCGCTCCCGTCGAACGTCGCGCCGAGCGGATACGCCGATCCCGGCCAGGTGTGCACGCGCGTCCTCCTCGCGTCAGGTCGCTACACCCTACCGAAGCGCGGTTGCGCGGCGGTCGCGCCGCTGTCCGGAGCCGACGCCGTGCCGCCCGTCGCCACGCCCGGCGTCGCCACTGACGGGAAGTCCTCGGGCCTGTCGACGGCACGACGCACAGCTGCCACCACGCGGTCGACCTCGTCGGGCGTGTTGTAGACGGCGAAGCTCACGCGACAGCTCGCCGCGGGTTCGATGCCGAGGTCGTGGTGCGCAAGGGTCGCGCAGTGGCATCCGGCACGCGATTCGACTCCTTGCGCATTGAGCGCACGAGCGATGGCGAACGGCGACCGGCCGCGGACGTTGAAGGCGACCAGCGGCGTCCGCTCCTCCCCCGGCGGGACCCCGTAGATCCGCAGCCCCGCGACCTGCGACAGCCCTTCCAACGCCTGCTGGGTCAGGGATGCCGCGTGGCCGCCGACGACCGTCATCGCCGCGTCGACCGCACCCGGCGCCAGTGGGTCGTCGGTGCGGAACCATGCGCGAGCGGGGTCGGCTCCGACCATGTCGACGATGAGGCGCAGCGTCTGCGCCGACGCGATGACGCCGAGGATGTTGGGCGTTCCGGCGGAGAACTTCCACGGCAGGTCGTTGTACTCGACGTGATCGGGGAACACCTGCCCCTCGGCGATCATGTCGCCGCCGTACAGGAACGGCGGAAGCGTCGCGCGCAGCTCCTCCCTCGCGTAGAGCACGCCGACCCCGAAGGGCGCCAGCAGCTTGTGGAACGAGAACGCGACGAAGTCGGCCCCCATCTGCTGCACGTCCACGCGGGTGCTCGCGAACAGCTGCGCTCCGTCGACGAGGAGCAGGGCGCCGTCGCGGCCGTCGGGCTGCACGTAGCCGCTCGCGGCGGCGATCGCGCGCACCTGGGCCAGCGGCGGCTTCGTCCCGAGGAAGTTCGATCCGCCGGTGCAGCACACCAGCTTCGTCCGCGCGTCGACCAGTGACGCCAGGTGCGCCAGGTCGAGCGCCCCGGTGTCGTGATCGAAGCGCGCGAGCCGCACCTCTACGCTCCGCCCGAACCGCGGCAGGATCTCGCGGCACAGCGCATGCCAGGGGACGTAGTCCGAGTTGTGCTCCATCAGGGTGGTGACGACGTTGTCACCGTCGCGGAAGTCGGCCATCAGCGAGTACATGACCGCGTTGATCGCCTCGGTGGTGCTGCGGTGCATCGAGAGGGTGCGCCGCGACGGTGCGTTGATCCACGCGGCGATGGTGTCGAAGGACGCCTCGAACATCTCCGTGGTGCGGATGGAGGCGTCGGACTGACCGCGGTGGACGTTCTCGTACGTCTCCGACAGGTCGCGCAGCAGTTCGAGCACCGCCAGCGGCGGTTGCGTGCTCGCGGCGTTGTTGGTCACGATGCGATCGCGCAGCGGGAATGCGAACTGGGAGCGGATCAACTCGAGCTCGCGCCAAGCGAGTGTCCCCATGCAGCCGAGAATCCTCCTCTTCGGGGCACGGGACAAGTGGCCGGTGCGCGCGGGCGTCCGTGCGACACCGCGCGCTCCTCTCACGTCGCGTGTGCGGCCGCTGTGAGCGAAACGTTCGTTCGGGGTAACGGTGCGTGCCCCGGTGGCGAAACACCGCGCTCCTAACGTCGCTGTCACCGAATCCCCGCCGGATCAGGAGGAGCCATGGCCCACCGCGACCGAGTCGACAGCCGGAAACATGACGCTGACACCGATGCAACATCGCCCGCGTACCGTGACGACATGAGCACCCTGCCCGCCCTCGGCACGCATGTCGTGGTGGTGGGCGCCGGCATGGTGGCGCACCGGTTCGTGGAGAGCCTGCTCAGCCGTGCCGACGGGCGCTGGCACGTCACGCTGATCGGCGAGGAGGACCGCCACCCGTACGACCGCGTCGGGCTCACCGGGTTCTTCGCCGGCGCCTCGACCGACGACCTCACCCTCGACCGCTCGTTCTTCGACGACGACCGCGTGCGGTTCCTGCGCGGGGACGCGGTCGTCCGCATCGACCGTTCCGCACGGCGCGTGACCACGCGGTCGGGGCTGAGCGTCGGCTACGACCGGCTCGTGCTCGCGACCGGCTCGTACGCCGCGCGGCTGGCGGTCGACGGCTTCGGGCTCGACGGCTGCTTCGTGTACCGAACGCTGGACGACGTCGAGAGGCTCGAGGCCTTCGTGCAGCAGCGTTCCGCTCAGCTGGGTCGCCGCCTCACAGGCACCGTCATCGGCGGCGGGCTGCTGGGCCTGGAGGCCGCGGGCGCGCTCCAGGGCCTCGACGTCGACTGCACCGTCGTGCAGTCGTCCGACCGGCTCATGTCGGCCCAGCTCGACCTTGCCGGCGGGGGCGCGCTGCGCCGCCTGATCGAGTCGCGCGGCATCGGAGTCCGGACCGAGGCGGTCACGACGCGCCTCGACCCCGATCGCACCGGCCAGGTGACCGGACTGGAGTTCCGCGACGGATCGTACGAGCGCACCGACGTCGTCGTTTTCACCGTCGGGGTGCGCCCCCGGGACGAACTCGCGCGCGCCGCGGAGCTCGACGTCCATCCGCGCGGCGGAGTGCTCATCGACGCCGGGTGCCAGACCTCGGACCCCCGCGTCCTCGCGATCGGCGAGGTCGCGAACTACGACGGCCAGTGCGTCGGACTGGTCGCGCCCGGCTATGCCATGGCCGAAGTGGCTGCGACGAGGCTACTCGGAGGCGAGGCATCCTTCCCCGGCTACGATCTGTCGACCAAGCTCAAGCTCTCGGGGGTCGACGTGGCCAGCTTCGGCGACGCGTTCGCCGAGACGCCGGGCGCGCTCGACGTGGTGTACGCCGACCCGGTGGCGGGCGTGTACAAGAAGCTCGTCCTCTCGGACGACGCGAAGACGCTGCTCGGCGGCATCCTCGTCGGCGACGCGTCGGCGTACGGTTCGCTGCGCCCGCTCGTGGGCGGTGCGCTCGGCGGCGACCCCGCCGCCTACCTCATGCCCGAGGGCGGCGTCGCGGCCCCGACCGGCGATCTGCCCGACGACGCGCTCGTCTGCTCGTGCAACAGCGTGAGCGCAGGACGTATCCGCCACGCCGTGCACGAGGAGGGCTGCACCGACGCCGCGGCCGTGAAGGCGTGCACCAAGGCCGGGGCCGCCTGCGGGTCGTGCCTCACGATGGTGAAGAAGCTCGTGGGCACCGAGCTCGCCAAGACCGGCGCGACCGTGAGCAACGCGCTGTGCGAGCACTTCGACATGTCGCGCCGACAGCTCTTCGACGCCGTGCGCGTGTCGGGCCTGCACACCTTCAGCGCCGTCATCGAACGGTTCGGCGTCGGGCGCGGCTGCGACATCTGCAAGCCGGCACTGGCGAGCATCCTGTCGACCCTCGTCGGCGGGCACGTGCTCGACGGCGAGAATGCGACGCTGCAGGACACCAACGACCACGTGATGGCCAACCTTCAGAAGGACGGGAGCTACTCGGTGGTGCCCCGCATCCCGGGCGGCGAGGTCACCCCCGAGGGCCTGCTCGTCATCGGGCAGGTCGCGCAGGACTTCGGGCTCTACACGAAGATCACCGGCGGCCAGCGCATCGACATGTTCGGCGCGCGCCTGGAGCAGCTGCCCGACATCTGGAAGCGGCTCGTCGACGCCGGCTTCGAATCCGGGCACGCGTACGGCAAGTCGCTTCGGACCGTGAAGTCGTGCGTCGGATCGACGTGGTGCCGCTACGGCGTGCAGGACTCCGTGGGAATGGCGGTGCGCCTCGAGCTGCGCTACCGCGGCCTGCGCTCGCCCCACAAGCTCAAGCTGGGCGTCTCGGGCTGCGCCCGGGAGTGCGCCGAGGCGCGCGGCAAGGACGTCGGCGTGATCGCGACGGAGGCCGGCTGGAACATGTACGTCGGCGGAAACGGCGGGTTCACGCCGCGCCACGCGGTGCTGCTGGCCGAGGGGCTGAGCGACGAGGACCTGCTCACGGCCATCGACCGGTTCCTGATGTACTACATCTTCACGGCCGACCGCCTCCAGCGGACCGCTCCGTGGTTCGAGGAGCTCGACGGCGGGATCGAGGGACTGCGCGCCGTCATCTTCGACGACAGCCTCGGCATCTGCGCCGACCTCGACGCGGCGATGGCGACGCACGTCGGCTCATACGAGGACGAGTGGGCGGCGACGCTCCACGACCCCGAGAAGCTCCGCCGGTTCGCCTCGTTCGTCAACGCGCCCACCACGCCTGATCCGTCGCTCGCCTATGTCGCCGAACGCGGTCAGCCCCGCCCCGCCACCGCCGACGAGCGGGGCGCCGGCGGCGTCCTCATCGCCGGAACGACCCTGGAGGTGCGCCGATGACCGTCATCGAGTCGCAGACGACCGCACAGCCGCACCCGGACACGCAGGGCGCCCCGCCCGGCTGGATGCGGGTGTGCGCCCTCGCCGACCTGGAGGTCGAGCGGGGGCGCGCCGCCCTCCTCGGCGGCACCCAGATCGCACTGTTCCTCACGCGCGGACCCGACGGCCGTGACGGGCGTGTCTACGCCGTGTCGAACTTCGACCCCTTCAGCCGCGCCAACGTCATCTCGCGCGGCATCGTCGGCACCCGGCAGGATGCCCCCACCGTCGCCTCGCCCATGTTCAAGCAGGTCTTCGACCTGCGCACCGGCGTGTGCCTGGACGCGCAGGGCAAGGAGCCGGCGAACCTGCACGTGTGGCCGACGGCGGTCGACGACGGCGTGGTGCTGGTCCGCTGGGACGAGCGCCCCGACGGGAACGCGACATGACGGGCCGCGTCCACCTCGTCGGCGGCGGGCCGGGCCCCATCGACCTGCTGACGCTCCGGGCCTGGAGGCTCCTCACGACGGCCGACGTCGTCGTCATGGACCGGCTCGGCCCCACCGACCTGCGCGGCGAGCTGCGCGCGGACGCCGAGGTCATCGACGTCGGCAAGCTGCCCGGGCACCACCCGGTGCCGCAGGACGAGATCAACGCCCTGCTGGTCGCCCGCGCCCGAGAGGGCAAGCAGGTCGTCCGCCTGAAGGGCGGCGACCCGTTCGTGTTCGGCCGCGGCGGCGAGGAGGTCGCGGCATGTCTGGCCGCCGGCATCCCGGTCGACGTCGTCCCCGGCGTCACGAGCGCTGTCGCCGTGCCGCAGGCTGCCGGCATCCCGGTCACCCACCGCGGTGTCGCGACGGCCGTGCACATCGTCCACGGCCAGGGACCGGTCAGCGAGTCTGCGCTGGCCGCGCTGCGCGACCCCGAGGTCACCACCGTGATCCTCATGGGTGTCAGCGCGATCCCGCGCATCGCGGCAGACGCGCTGCGCGCGGGAGTGCCCGCCGACCGTCCGGTCGCGATCGTCGAACGCGGGCACCACCTCGACCAGCGGACGACGCGCACTACGCTCGGGAGGGCGGTGCTGGATGCCGGGCGCACCGGCATCCGCAATCCCGCGGTCATCGTCGTCGGCGATGTCGCCCGCGCCGAACTGCTGCTCCCCGCGCACGAGATGACAGGTGACACCGTCCGTTGAGCTCCACCACCCGCCCCACCCTCTCGGCCGCGCTCGACGGCTGCACCGTCGTCATCGCCGTCGACCGGCGCTCGTCCGAGCTCGCCGCCGCGCTGGAGCGTCACGGCGCCGTCGTGCGCCACGCGCCCGCGCTCACGATCGTGCCGCACATCGATGACGACTCCCTGGTCGCCGCCACGCGCACGCTGATCGACACGCGTCCCGACATCGTCGTGGCCACGACGGGGGTGGGCTTCCGCGGCTGGATGGAGGCCGCCGACGAGGCGGGACTCGCCGACGAGCTGCACGCGGCGCTCGCCGGTGCGCAGATCGTCGCACGTGGCCCCAAGGCGCGCGGAGCGATCCAGCAGGCCGGGTTCACCGCGGACTGGGTCGCCGAGTCCGAGACCTCCGCCGAGCTCGGCGAGTACCTGCTCGCCGAAGGCGTCGCCGGCCGCCGGGTCGCGGTGCAGCACCACGGCTCAGGCGCGGACGGGCTCGACGAACTGCTCGGGGATGCGGGCGCCGACGTCGTGAGCCTCACGGTGTATCGCTGGGGCCCGCCTCCCGACCCCGCCGTGGTCGCACGCTCGGTGCAGGCCGCCGCGCAGGGAGAGGTGGACGCCGTGCTGTTCACGTCCGCGCCCGGCGCCGCAGAGTGGATGGCCGCCGCCGCCCGCGAGGGGGCGCTCGAGGCGATCGTGCAGCGCTCGCGACGTGGACGCCTGCTGCTCGCCGCGGTGGGTCCCATCACCGCGGGGCCGCTGCAGGACGCCGGCGTCGAACCGCTCATCGCGGAGCGCGGGCGGCTGGGTGCGCTCGTGCGCGCCGTCGTGTCGCATTTCGGCGGCGGTCACGCGGACTCCCTGCCGACCGGCTCCGGCAGGCTCGAGCTGCGCAGCGCGGGCGTCGTGCTCGACGGCCGTCACATCCCGCTGTCGCGCACCGGCGCCGATCTGATGGCCGCGCTGTTCGACGCGGGTGGCGCAGTGGTGTCACGCCAGCGGCTGCAGACGGTGCTCCCCCGTTCCGGCGAGAGCACGCACGCGGTCGAGATGGCGGTGGCCCGGCTGCGCGAGGCGCTCGGGACGCCCGACCTCGTGAGGACCGTTGTCAAGCGCGGGTACCGGCTCGACGTCGTCGATCCCGTCTGACGCGGGCTCCGGCGATCAGTCGGTCGCCGCGACGTCCATGCCCTCGAGCAGATCGGGGCGGTGCGCCTTGGTGCGTTCCAGGCTCTGCTCGCGCCGCCAGGCCGCGATGGCGCCGTGGTTGCCGCTCAGCAGCACCGGCGGCACCTCCAGCCCGCGCCATTCGGCCGGCTTCGTGTAGCTCGGGTATTCCAGCATCCCGAGCTCGTGCGATTCCTCGACCAGGCTCTCGGGATTGCCGACGACGCCGGGGATCAGGCGCGACACGGCCTCGATGACGGCCATCGCGGCCACCTCGCCGCCGTTGAGGACGTAGTCGCCGAGACTCACGAGCCGCACGCGGCCGCGGGAGGCGTAGTGGTCGACGACGCGCTGATCGATGCCTTCGTAGCGGCCGCAGGCGAACACGAGGTGCTGCTCCTGCGCGAGCTCGCGCGCGAGCGGCTGCGAGAACAGCTCGCCGGCGGGCGACGGCACCAGCAGGACGGCGTCCTCGCTCAGGACGGCGTCCAGCGCCTCGCCCCACGGCTCGGGCTTCATGACCATGCCGGCGCCGCCGCCGTACGGCGTGTCGTCGACGGTGCGGTGACGATCGTGGGTCCAGTCGCGCAGGTCGTGGACGTGCATGTCGAGGATGCCGCGGTCACGCGCCTTACCGATGAGCGAGACTCCGAGCACGTCGAAGAACGTCGGGAAGATCGTGACGATGTCGACGCGCATGCTCCGAGTCTAGAAGGCCCGTGTGTTTCGGACGTGTGACGGCGCCCCCACCTCGCCTTCTCGCGGCGGGTGATCGAGAAGTGACGGAGAGGTAACCCGCCGGCCCGACCGCCCGAAACACCCCGTTCGTAGCGTGGACGCACACTCACCCGCACTGTCGGTCCACCAGGAGGCGCCATGACCACGACCGTGACCCCGTCGACGACGGATGCCGCTGCCCCGCCCCTCAGCTCGCTGACGCGTCGCCGCGGCCGCTGGATCGACGGCTGGAACGCCGAGGATCCGGCGTTCTGGCGCACCGAAGGGCGCGCGATCGCACGTCGCAACCTCGGCTGGTCGATCTTCGCGGAATTCCTCGGCTTCATCATCTGGCAGCTGTGGAGCATCGTCGTCGTGATGCTGCCCGCCGCGGGCTTCGACCTCACGAGCTCGCAGTCGTTCTGGCTGATCTCGCTGCCCAGCCTCGTCGGCGCGACCCTCCGTTTCCCGTACACGTTCATGGTCGCGATCTTCGGCGGCCGGAACTGGACGATCGTCTCGGCCGGCCTGCTGCTCATCCCGGCGGTGCTCCTGGGAGTCGTCGTGTCGAACCCCGACACGCCGTTCGGCGTCCTGCTGCTGGTCGCCGCTCTCGGCGGCGTCGGCGGCGGCAACTTCGCGAGCTCCATGGCCAACATCACCTACTTCTTCCCGCAGAAGGAGAAGGGGTGGGCGCTGGGCCTCAACGCCGCCGGGGGCAATCTCGGCACGTCGGTCGCGCAGTTCGCCGTGCCGATCGTCGTGACCCTCGGTGCAGGTGCGACGCTCAACATCTCGCTCGCGGGCTGGATGTGGATCCCGCTCATCCTCGTCGCGATGTTCGGCGCGTGGCGGTACATGGACAACCTGTCGTCGGCCAAGGCCGACTTCGCGGGCTCGGCGGCGGCCCTGCGCGAGCCGCACCTGTGGATCATGGCGATGCTGTACATCGGCACGTTCGGCTCGTTCATCGGCTTCGCAAGTGTCTTCCCGAAGCTCATCGCCGACCAGTTCCCGGAATTCGCCACGATCCAGGTCGGCCAGGCCGCGGTGACACTGGCGTTCCTCGGCGCGCTGGTCGGGTCGCTGGCGCGTCCGTACGGCGGCCGTCTGGCGGACCGCTTCGGCGGCGCGCGGGTGACGGTCTGCGCCTTCGCCGTCATGGCGCTCGGCGCGCTCACGCTCGTGTGGACGCTGCCGCTGCACAGCTTCCCGGTGTTCCTCGGCGTGTTCCTCGTGCTGTTCGCCGCCACGGGCATGGGCAACGGCTCGACCTACCGCATGATCCCGAGCATCTTCGCCGCCCGCTCCGTGGCCAGCGGCGACCAGCCGGGCAGTGTCGAGGCCACGAGGATGCTGCGCAAGTCCGCGGCTGCGCTCGGTCTCATCTCCGCGATCGGAGCGTACGGCGGCTTCCTCGTCCCGCAGGTGCTCAACGCGTCGCAGCTCGCGACGGGCGGCTACACCGCCGCGTTCGTCGGGTTCGTGGGCGCCTACGTCGCACTGCTGCTCCTGACGCTGTTCGTCTACGTCATCCCGCGCGCTTCGCTCGCGAAGCAGCGCATCTGACCCTTCCGCGCTGCCGCCACCACGAAGACGGAGTGGATGCCTCGGGCCGAGGCATCCACTCCGTCTTCGTTCGCGCGGCCGGCGCCGACCGATCGGCCGGTGCGAGGCGGCGGGCTGAGCGTCAGTAGACGTCGCGTACGTATCGCGCGTCGGCGGCGAGGGTGCGCAGGTACTCCCCCGCAGCCGCTTCGTCCAGACCGCCGTGCTGCTGCGCGACGGTGGCGAGCGTCGCGTCGACGTCCTTCGCCATGCGGCTCGCGTCGCCGCACACGTAGACGTGGGCGCCGTCCTGCAGCCAGCGCCACAGCTGCGCGCCGTGCTCGAGCATGCGGTCCTGGACGTAGACCTTCTGGCGCTGGTCGCGTGAGAACGCGACGTCGAGCCGGGTCAGGAAGCCGTCGTCACGCATGGCGACGAGCTCGTCACGGTAGTAGAAGTCGCTCGCCGCATGCTGCTCGCCGAAGAACAGCCAGTTGCGACCCGAATGCCCGTCGGCGCGCCGGTCGTGCAGGAATGCGCGGAACGGCGCGACGCCCGTGCCGGGCCCGATCATGATCATCGGCGTGTCGGCGCCGGTGGGCGGCCGGAACGCGGGCGACCGCTGCAGATAGACGGGCGCCGCGCGTCCGTCGCCGTCGGCGAGGAACGTCGAGCACACCCCGCCGCGGGACCGCCCGGCCTCGGTCTCGAACCGCACGACCGACACGGTGAGCTCCACGGTGTCGCGGTCGGTCTTCGGGCTCGACGAGATCGAGTACTGCCGCGGCTGCAGGCGCTTGAGCACACCCGCCCATTCCTCGGCCGAAGCACTCACCGGGAAGTCCCGCACGAGGTCGATCGCCTGCTGGCTCCACAGGAACTGGTCGAGGCGGCTCTTGTTCTCTCGCCGCAGCAGCGTCGCGAGCATGCTGTCGCCGCTGCGCTGCGCGACGAAGCGCACAAGGTCCAGCGGCGTCTTGGTGATGTCCAGGCGCGTGCGAAGCGCGTCGGCGAACGTGCGCTCCTCGCCGTCGAGCTCGACGACGGCGCTCGGTGCGATCCCGGTGGCGTCCAGCCACTCCGCCACGACGGCGGGTGCGTTCGCGCACACGACCCCCAGCGAGTCACCTGCCTCGTACGCGGCTCCCGAGTCCGAGAGGTCGAACGCGAAGCGCCGCACCTCCTTCTGCGATCCGGGCCCGCTCAGCAGTTCGTTGCGCACGAGCATCGCGTGCACGGGGTTGGCGCGGCTGAACAGTCGCTTCGCCGGTGCGACGACCTCCGTCGCCACGGTGAGGGATGCCGGCACCCCGGGCCCCGCGTCCGACAGCGTCGCCAGGATCTGCGCCAGCCACGCCTCGCGCGGCGCGTCGGCGTCGGGCTCGACGTCGACGCGCTCCAGCAGCGCCGTCGCGCCGAGCTCGCCGAGCCGCTCATCGAGGCGGCGGCCGTGGCCGCAGAAGTCGTCGTAGTTCGAGTCGCCCATGGCGAGCACGGCGTACTGCAGTCCCGACAGCTCCGGCGCGCCGTCGGCGTTGAGGTCGTGCCACAGCGACGCGGCGTTGTCGGGTGGTCCGCCGTCTCCGAAGGTCGAAGTCACCACGAGCAGCCGCCGCACCTCGGTGAGATCCGCCGCCCGCAGCTCGGCCATGCTCCGCGCCCGGGCGGGGATGCCGCGCGCGCCGAGCGCCGCGGTCGCGGCGATCGCGAACTCCTCCGCGTTGCCGGTCTGCGACCCCCACAGCACGACGACCTCGTCGGCTGCGGCGGGAGAGGCCGCCGGCATCCCTCCCGCCGCAGCCGTGCGCGAGAACGCCCCTGCCAGCACGCCGTCGAACCAGCCGCGCACGAGGTCGCCGAGCGGGGCCTCGGGCGGCAGCACCGGCACCTGCCCGGGAGCGAGCGCGACCGAGCGCACCATCGACAGGAAGCCGGCGAGGTACGCGCCCTCGATGTCGGTGAGCTCGGGCGGCGTCACGGTCACGCCCGCGCCCATCAGCGCCGCTTCGACCGCGGAGCCGTCGTCGGTGGTGGCGGGCGCGGGACCGACGCGCCGCAGCGACACCGCGGCGTACTTGAACTCGGGCTGCGCGGACAGCGGATCGACGGCATCGCTCGTCACGGCGTTCACGGTGACGTACTCGCCGTGCTCGTCGTTCCAGTGGAACGGCGCGAACAGCCCGCCCTGCTGGACGCGATCGGTCACGACGGCGGGAACCACGAACCGGCCACGACGCGACGCCACCTCGACGAGGTCGCCGTCGCCGATGCCGTGGAGCTCGGCATCGACGGGATGAACCTCGACGAGAGGACCCGGGTGCAGCTTCGCGAGCTTGGCCACCTTGCCCGTCTTCGTCAGCGTGTGCCAGTGGTGCGGCAGGCGGCCGGTGTTGAGGACCCACGGGTAGTCGTCGTCGGGCTGCTCCGCGGGATCGAGGTGCGGACGTGCCAGGAACTGCGCACGGCGCGACGCCGTCGCGAACGCCAATCGCGGCACGGTGCCGTCGTCCTCGACCCGCAGCGTCTGGCTGACGCCGTCGTTGAGGTAGCGGATCGGATGCCGCGTCTCGACGTCCTCCGGCGGCGCGGGCCACTGCACGGGCGTCTGCCGCAGCCGCTCGTACGTGACACCGCGAACGTCCCAGCCGGTCTGCGGGTTCCAGAAGCGGCGGATCTCGTCGAACACCGCCTCGCTGGAGGCGAAGTCGAACCCGTCGTAGCCCATCGCACGGGCGATCTGGCAGATCGTGAGCCAGTCGGGCTGCGCCTCGCCCGGCGCAGGGACGATCTCCTTCACGAGGGTCATCGTGCGGTCGCTGCTGACGCTCACGCCGTCAGCCTCGACCCACAGCGTCGCGGGCAGCACGACGTCGGCGTAGGCCGTGGTCGCGGTCTCGCCGTACACGTCCTGCACGATGACGAGCTCCGCCGTCTCCAGCGCCTCGATGACGGTGCGGCGGTTGGCGACCGACGCGACCGGGTTGCTGCAGACGACCCACACCGCCTTGATCTCGCCCGCGGCGGCGCGGCGGAACATGTCGATCGTGCCCGCGCCGGACTCCGCGCGGATCGAACCCGGGGCGATCCCCCACTGCTCCTCGACGAACGCGCGGTCGTCGGCGCTGAACACGGCGCGCTGGCCGGGCAACCCCGGCCCCATGTAGCCCATCTCGCGGCCGCCCATCGCATTGGGCTGGCCGGTCAGCGAGAAGGGGCCGCTGCCTGGGCGGCAGATCGCACCGGTCGCCAGGTGCAGGTTGCAGATCGCGTTCGTCGACCATGTGCCGTGCGTCGACTGGTTGAGCCCCATCGTCCAGAGGGTCATCCACTCGCCTGCCTCGCCGATCCAGCGCGCCGCTGTGCGGATGTCCTCCTCGGCGAGTCCGGTGAGGTCGGCGACGCGACCGGGCGGGTACTCCGCGAGCAGCTCGGGCATGTGCTCCCAGCCCTCGGTGTGGGCGGCGATGAACTCCTCGTCGATGTCGCCGGCCTCGACCAGGAGGTGGAGCAGGCCGTTCAGCAGTGCGAGATCGGTGCCGGGCCGGATCTGCAGAAACAGGTCGGCGCGATCGGCGGTCGTGGTGCGCCGCGGATCGACCACGATGAGCTTCGCTCCCTGCTTGAGGCGGTCGGCCATCCGCAGGAACAGGATGGGGTGGCAATCGGCGGCGTTCGAGCCGATCACGAAGAACAGGTCGGCGCGGTCGAAGTCCTCATACGAGCCCGGCGGGCCGTCCGCGCCCAGCGACTGCTTGTATCCGGTGCCGGCAGAGGCCATGCACAGGCGCGAGTTGGACTCGATGTGGATCCCGCGCAGGTACCCCTTGATGAGCTTGTTCGAGAGGTACTGCGCCTCCATGCTCATCTGACCCGACACGTACAGCGCGACGGCATCGGGCCCGTGCTCGTCGACGATCGCGCGCAGGCGGGCCGCGGCATCCCTCACCGCCTCGGCGACCGGAGCCGGCACCGCAGGCTCTCCGCGGGCGGGTCGTACGAGCGCCGTCGTCAGCCGCCCGGGCGCCTGCATCAGCTCGGCGTGCGTCGCGCCCTTGGTGCACAGGCGTCCCGCGTTCGTCGGATGCTCCCGGTCGCCGGCCACCTTCGCGATGGCGCGGGGATGCCCCGCACCGGCGTCGGCGGCCGTGACGGCGATGCCGCAGCCGACGCCGCAGTACGAGCAGACCGTGCGCACGGTCAGCTCGGCGCCCACGGCGGCGCCGTGTGGAGCGCTCAGTGCGGTGCCGGCATCACCCATGCCATCCAGGCTCGGGCATGGAGGTTCCGGGGCATGTCCCGCCGTGTTTCCCGCAGATCACATCTGCTGCACGGACGGCAGGCGACGGCTGTGAAGCCGGTCAGTCCTCGGTCTCGGCGGCGGCATCCTCGGCACGGGCGACCTGGGCGGGTGCCTCGTCGTCCGGCTCGTCGGGAAGCTCCTCGAACAGCCCGGGCGGCGGCGTCACCACGACACGGCCGCCGGGGACGTCGACCTCCGGGACGATCGCCTTGACGAACGGCACGAGCACCTCGTCGTCGCCGACGCGGACGATCAGCAGGTCCTGCGCGGGAAGGTGCTCGATGCGGGCGACCCTGCCGACGACGGCGCCATCGCGCACGACGTCGAGCCCCACGAGCTGGTGGTCGAACCACGCGTCCTCTTCGGCGGACGCGGCCTGCGCGTCCTCATCGATCCAGAGGATGGCGCGGATCAGCTCCTCCGCCGTGCTGCGGTCCTCGACTCCTTCGAAGAACGCGACGGGGTGGCTGTTCATCCACCGGAAGTCGCGGACGGTGAGCGGCTTGCCGTGCCACGGCGACGACTCCGGCACCTGAAGGGTGAAGGTCGCGCCGGGGACGAAGCGCCCGTCCGGATCGTCGGTGTACAGCTCGAGCTTGATGGCACCCTTGAGGCCGTGGGCCTTCACGAGACGCCCGACGCGCAGCTGGGTCTTGCCGACCGGCGGAACGGCGTTCACGGGCTGGCGGGCGTCCTCGCCCGCTCCCGTGGTGTCTTCGCCTGCCACCTCAGTCGTCCGCCACGTCGACACGCACGCGGCGACCGTCGGCGAGGGCAGTGATGAGGGTGCGCAGGGCTTTGGCCGTGCGGCCGCCGCGCCCGATCACGCGACCCCGGTCTTCGGGGTGCACGTGCACCTCGAGCACGTCGCCGCGAGGCGACGTGGACGAGTCGATGCGAACGTCATCCGGGTGATCGACGATCCCCTTGACGACGTGTTCGAGCGCGGCGGCGAGCAACGGATTACTCGGCGGACTCGGCGGCGTCGGCCGCGTCGGTCGCCTCGTCGGCGGGAGCCTCGACGGGCTCCTCGACCTTCTTCTCAGCCTTGGGCTTGACGACCGACTTCTTCGAGGCGTCGGCCTCGAAAGCGGCCTTGTCCTCGCGGGTCTTCACCGTCGAGACGGCGTCCTTGTCACCCTTGAACTTGCCCCAGTCGCCGGTCAGCTTGAGGAGCACGAGCACCTGCTCGGTCGGCTGCGCGCCGACGCTCAGCCAGTACTGCGCACGCTCGGAGTCGACCTCGATGAACGAGGGCTCCTCGGTGGGGTGGTACTTGCCGATCTCCTCGATGACACGGCCGTCGCGCTTGGTGCGCGAGTCGGCCACGACGATGCGGTAGTAAGGCGCGCGGATCTTGCCCAGGCGCTTGAGACGAATCTTGACAGCCACGATTCTCCTGAATGTGTGGAAAGGGAACGAACCGGTCGCCTGGAGCGTGGGGTGCACACCCGGCGGGAGCTCAGAGGAGGAACGACACGCTGGATAGAGGGTCGAGCGCACGTTCCGACCCACAATTGTCCCATACCTGCGGAGCCGTTGCGAACCCGGTGTCGAGTGCGCCGCAGGAGGAGGATCGAACCATCCGACGACGAGCGGACATTACAGGGTATGGACGACGAGGATGCCGCCGACTGGCGGGCGCTCAGCGCGGGCGACCCGCACGGCCTCGCGCGCCTGTTCGACCGCCATGAGGCGAGGCTGTTCCGCCACGCCGCGCGGCTGCTCACCACCCGCGAGGACGCCAAGGACGCGGTCGCCGTCGCCTTCTTCGAGCTGTGGCGGCGACGCGACTCGGTGCGCCTGGTCGACGGATCGCCGCTGCCCTGGCTGCTGAACACGGTCTCCCACACGGCGCGCAACCTCGAGCGCTCGGCACGCCGATACCGCGCGCTGCTCGGCCGCGTCCCCGCCGCGGCCGCCGTGGCGGCGCCGGAGGCGCCTGATGAGACGGGAGCCCTCGCTGCACTTCGGCGGCTGCCCGAGAAGGAGCAGAGCGTCGTGGTGCTGACGGTCATGCAGGGTTACCGCGAGACGGAGGCGGCCGCCGCTCTCGGCATCCCGGTCGGGACAGTGAAGTCCCGGCTCTCCCGTGCCAAGGCGCGATTGCGCGGGGAGCTCGCACGGCTGGAGGTGCTGTCATGAACGACGAGCTGACGCCCCGGGAGCACGACGACATGCGGGACCTGCTCATCGCGGGCACACAGCGCATCCGGCCGGCCGCCCCGCGCCGCGCCCGGATCGCCGGCATCGTCGCCGTCGTGCTCGTCGCCGCGACGGTCGGCGGGGTCACCGCGACCGCACTCTCCGGCCATCGGCTCGAGGCGCCCGCCGGCCCCAGCCCGTCACCCACGACGACGCACGGACCCAGCCAGGCACCCGTCCTGGCCGAGCCGACGCCGATGTCCGCGACCGGCGAGGACGTGGAAGGCGTCGGCGGGCAGTGGACGCGCCTGCCGGCGGTGTTCCCGCCCGCTCCGGGTACGCATTTCGCCCTCGCACCGGATCCGGTGCTGACGGCTCGGCGCTTCATCCTCGGCACCAGCGTCGCGCTGGACGAGCAGGGCATCGACGTGGGGTCGGCGCACGGCTTCCAGAGCGTGGACACGCTCCACCCGTGGATCGCAGACCTCAAGGACGGCGACGGAATGTGCATCCTACTGCGGACCGACTACGTCACCGGCGGCTGGTCGGACATCGTGTGCGACCAGGCCGGCGTGCCGGCCGTCGTGGAGCGGGAGCTGGACGGAGCGCTGCTGCGCTTCACGATCGTCGGCGGAGCGATCGACGTCTTCAGCGTGCCGCGGTGAGCGCGCGTGACGCGCCGCGTCGCAGTCCGTCCGGCTTGCGGCATCCGCGTGCCAAAATGTGCGCATGACGGAGCCCTTCGCGACATCGGCCCGCTCGTCGGTGGGACTGGAGTGGGAGCTCATGCTCGCCGACCGGGAGACGGGCGACCTCGTCCCCGAGGCCCCCGGCCTGCTCGCCGCACTCGAGGACGACTCGTCGCTGGAGCGCTACACGGTCACCGGCGAACTGCTGACGAACACCGTCGAGGTCACGAGCGGCATCGGCGACACGGTGGCCGCCGCCGTCGACGACATCGCCGACGCCATCGCCGCCGTGCGCACCTACACCGATCCGCATGCCGTCGACCTGCTGTGCGCGGGCAGCCATCCGTTCGCGCAGTGGTACGACCAGAGCGTCACGGACAAGACCCGGTATCACAAGCTCATCGAGCGCACCCAGTGGTGGGGCCGCAACATGATGATCTGGGGCATCCACGTGCACGTCGGCGTCGAGGACGTCAACAAGGTGTTCCCGATCATCAACGCCCTCGCGGTCTATCTGCCGCATCTGCAGGCGCTGTCGGCATCGAGCCCGTTCTGGGCCGGTGAGCGGACCGGGTACGCGTCCAACCGCGCGCTGGTGTTCCAGCAGCTGCCGACCGCGGGGCTCCCGTGGCCGCTGCACGACTGGAGCGAGTTCGAGGGCTACCTCGACGATCTGGTCCGCACCGGCGTCATGGCCGACGCGACCGAAGTGCGGTGGGACATCCGGCCCGCCCCCCGCTGGGGCACCATCGAGGTGCGCGCGTGCGACGGGATGTCGACGCTTCCTGAGCTCGCCGCCGTCGCAGCCCTCGTGCAGGTGCTCGTCGAGCACTTCTCACGCCGACTCGACGAGGGCCTTCCCCTCGAGACGATCCAGCCGTGGTTCATCCGCGAGAACAAGTGGCGCGCCGCGCGTTACGGGCTCGACGCACGCGTCATCGTCGACCATCTGGGTACGCAGCGACCGGTGGTCGACCATCTCCGCGAGACGCTCTCCGAAGTCGGCGACATCGCCGTCGAGCTGAAGTGCGCCCGCGAGCTCGCGGGCATCGAGGCGATCCTCAGCGGCGGGGCGAGCTACGCCCGACAGCTGGCGGTCGCCGACGCCGCCGACGGCGACCTGCGCGAGGTCGTCCGCCACCTGGTGGGCGAGTTCCGCTCCGGTCCGACACTGCGCGAGCACCTCGCGAACCTGGGGCACTGAGATCGTGGATGCCGCGGCCCGCGGCATCCACGCGTCAGAGGTCAGCCGCGGCCGAGCATCTTCTGCAGCTCGGCGAGGTCGGCCTCGGTGGGCGCACCCTTCGCCCCGCCGCCGAGGCCGAAGCCCGAACCCGTCGGCGTCTGCGGCGCCTCCGCCGCGATGCCGGCGTTCTCGGCGGCGCGCTTGGCCGGGTTGCCCGACCGCGAGCCCTTCGCCTTCTGCTGCTTGCCGCGCTTCGACGAAGCGCCCGGGCGCCCGGCGCCCGGGATCGGGCCCATGCCGGGGATGTTGGGCACGCCGCCACGGGCGACGGTCTTCATCATCTTGGCGGCCTGGTCGAATCGCTGCACGAGCTGGTTGACGTCGGTGACGGTCATGCCCGAACCGCGGGCGATGCGCAGCCGGCGCGAGCCGTTGAGGATCTTGGTGTTGCGGCGCTCGGCCGGTGTCATCGAGCGGATGATCGCCTCCGTGCGATCGATCTCGCGCTCGTCGAAGTCGTCGAGCTGCTGCTTCATCGAGCCCATGCCCGGGAGCATCCCGAGCATCTTCTTCATCGAGCCCATCTTGCGCATCTGCTGCATCTGCGCCAGGAAGTCCTCGAGCGTGAACTGCTCGGTCGCGAGCTTCTCGGCGACCTTCAGCGCCTCTTCCTCGTCGAAGGCCTGCTGGGCCTGCTCGATGAGCGTGAGGATGTCACCGAGGTCGAGGATGCGCGACGCCATGCGGTCGGGGTGGAACGCCTCGAGGTCGTCCAGACCCTCACCGGTCGACGCGAAGATGATCGGGCGGCCGGTCACCGAGGCGACCGACAGCGCGGCGCCGCCTCGGGCGTCGCCGTCGAGCTTCGAGAGCACGACGCCGGTGAAGTCGACGCCGTCCTGGAAGGCCTTGGCCGTGTTGACGGCATCCTGACCGATCATCGCGTCGATGACGAACAGCACCTCGTCGGGGTCCGTCGCCTTGCGGATGTCAGCAGCCTGCTTCATCATCTCGGCGTCGACGCCGAGGCGGCCCGCGGTGTCGATGATGACGACGTCGTGCTGCTGGCGGCGCGCGACCTCGACGCCGTCCTTGGCGACCTTGACCGGGTCGCCGACGCCGTTGCCGGGCTCGGGCGCGTAGATCGCGGCTCCGGCGCGCTCAGCCACCACCTGCAGCTGGTTCACGGCGTTCGGGCGCTGGAGGTCGGCGGCGATGAGGAGCGGCGTGTGGCCGTCCTTCGCGAGCTGACGCGACAGCTTGCCGGCGAACGTCGTCTTGCCCGAGCCCTGGAGGCCCGCGAGCATGATGACGGTCGGCGGGTTCTTGGCGAACTGCAGGCGGCGCTGCTCGCCGCCGAGGATCGCGACGAGCTCCTCGTTGACGATCTGCACGACCTGCTGGGCCGGGTTCAGCGCGCGGTTCACTTCGTCGCCGAGCGCGCGCTCGCGCACCTTGGCGGTGAACTCCTTGACGACGGGCAGCGCCACGTCGGCGTCGAGCAGCGCGCGCCGGATCTCACGAACCGTGCCGTCGACGTCCGCGGGCGTGAGCTTGCCCTTGGTGCGGAGGTTGCGGAAGGTCTCGGTGAGCCGGTCGGAGAGAGTGCCGAAAGTCGCCATGATGCCCTGATTCTACCGGCGACCGGCGCCGCTCCCGGCCGACGTTCAGCGACCGGGCGCCACAGGCTCGGCGCCGAGGGCCGCACGCAGCTCGTCCTTGGCCCTCGCGTACCGTCCGCGCGCAGTGGATGCCGCCACTCCGAGCACCTCGGCGGCCTCCCCGATCGTGAAGCGCTCCCAGTGGACCAGCCGCACGAGTTCGGCGAGATCCGGCTCCAGGCGGGCGATGGCGTCACGCACCTCGGCGCCCTCGTCTGCGGCCGGCGACGCGGCATCCCTCCCGCCGTCTGTGCGGATGCGATCGGCCAGTGCCCACCGGCGCCGCTCGCCCCGCGCGTGATTGAGCACTGTGCCGCGTGCGATGCCGAACAGCCACATGCGGGCGCGTTCGGGCTCGGCCGGCAGGTCGTGCACCCTGCGCCACGCCACCACCATCGTCTCTCCCAGCAGGTCCGGCGCGTCGTCGAGACCGACGCGCCGCTGCAGGTAGGCGAGCAGATCCGGGGATGCCGCACCCAGCGCGTCGGTCAGACGCGCGTCGCCACGGTTCACGACCCCGCACCGGGCGCGTAGAGGTCGCCGTTCGGGTACACGATCTGGCCGGCACCGTCGACGCAGTACGTCTGAGACGAGGAGCCCGCGAGCGCGCCGTTGGGGAACCCCGCCTCATGCGCCTGGGCCAGGACCAGCTCCCACACCGCTCCGTTGATGCCCTGCCACAGCCGGTCGTCACGGTCGGAGTACTGCGGCTGCTCCCATGTGTCCATACGGGCGAGATAGCCCTCGACGTCCGCCATCGCCACCAAGTCGCGCTCCGAGGAGAACTCGCGGAGCCAGCGAGCTGCAGCGGGATCGGCGGCCAGCTCGATGATGCGCTGCTCGCATGTGACTCCGCTGGGAAGCTGGAAGGACAGGAGCGCGTACGGGTCCTGCGCGCGCTCATCCCAGGGGACGAGGTCCGTCGCCGTCGCGACGCCGGCGCCTCCGACGAGCAGCACGGCGAGGGCGCCCGCGGCGATGCCGACGCGACGTCGCCGGGGCGGGCGCACCTCGCGCGCCGCGTCACCGATCATCGCTCGCAGATCGGGGGAATCGATCGTCCGCGTCGCGGGTGCCGAGCGGTCGAGCAGCTCGTCGAGCAGGTCGGGGGTCATGGTGCCTCCAGTGTCGGGGGTGTTCTACCCCGTACCTGTCCGGCAGTCCGCGAAACGTCCGCGCGCGGCGCTACTCCGTCTCGCCGAGCTCCTGGAACAGCGTCAGCTGCAACCCCGCGGGGCCCCGCAGGCGCGCGTTGAGCGAGCGCCACGGCGTCTCGCGGGCGGATGCCTCCAGCACGGCTCCCCCGTCGGTCGCGCGCGCGACCGCGGCCGCCGTGTCGTCGACCTCGAGTGCCAGCCGGATCTTCTCACTGGGTGCATCGCCGTCGGTCTCGACGCGGTCGATGAACCTCACCTGCGCCGGGTTGGACAGCTCCAGCGTGGCGCGGCCGGCGTCGAGGATCGCCACGCGGGCGCCGCCTTCGGCCTCGTAGGCCTCGGCCTGCGACATCCCGACCACGTCGCGGTAGAACTCGAGAGCCTCGTCGAAGTCGGCCGCGCTGGCGACGACCCGCAGCTGACGCACCTCGCCCGCAGGCAGTGGGCGCAGTGTCGCTGCGGAGTCCGCCGCGCGCGCGAGGAAGCGCGCCAGCGACGTGCGACCGGCACCGTCGTGCGCCCAGGCCTCGATCGCGGCCAGCACGGCTCCGCCCCACGCGGCGCCGGCGACCTCGGCGCGGATCCGGTCGGCGCCGCCGCGGGCGAACCGGGCGGTCGCCGCCCGGGCCACGCGGGCACGCCTCAGCGCGGCGTCGCGCTCGTACTCCGCCTCGATGCCCATCGCCGCGGCGTGGACGATCCCCAGCGCGAGGCTGTCCGGCGCGAAGTCCGTCGCGATGGCCTCGGCCTCGCGGCGGACCGCGGTGGCCGCATCCGTCCCCTCGTCCACGGCGAGCTGCGCCTCGAACGCGGCGAGCCGCTCGTCGAGGCCCGCCCACAGCACGTCCGACTTGGAGCCGAAGTAGTTGAAGAAGCTCGAGCGGCTGACGCCGGCGCGGTTCGCGATGTCGACGATCGACGTCTGTTCGTACCCCTGCTCGAGGAACAGCTCGCACGCGGCCTCGGCGATCGTCTCGCGCGACGACGCCCTGGGGCGCCCCGCACGCGGCTCGGTGGACATGAAGCCACCCTATGACCCCCGTGCGATGCGCTCCCGCTCCCACTCCTCGGCGATGCGCGTGGCGGCAGCGTGATCGGCGTCGGGCACCACGACGATGAGCCGATGGTCGTGGTCGCTGTACTGCACGAGGATGCGGATGCCGGCATCGCCCAGTCGCCGGGTGAATGCTCCCAGCTGGCCCGGGACGTCCTGGGCGAGATGGACGCCGATCACCGGGCTCGCCACCACGGGGCCGAGCCCGGACGCTGCCAGCGCCGCGGTCGCCCCGGCGACATCGGCCACCAGGAAGTGCGCCAGCCCGCGGCCCTCGTGGACCCACACACCGCCGCCCTCGATGCTCACGCCCGCGCGGCCGAGCGCGTCGCCGAAGTCCGCAAGAGCACCGGCCCGGTCGGCAAGCTCCAGTGCGATGTCGGCCTCCCGGCCGTGATCGATCGTCATGGCGCGCACGCTACCGCGGGTATCCGACGTTCCACGGAGATGTATTGTTGGACGCGATCCATCAATCGCCACGAGCGAACGCGTCAGAGCGAAGGAGCACGATGCTCGAGATCCAGACCGTCGGCCTCTCCCCCGATTACGTCCCCTACCTGGACGGCTGGGAAATGCAGCGCCGCATCCATGCCGAAGTCGTCGAGGGCACCCGGCCCGACACCCTCCTGCTGCTCGAGCACGAAGCGGTGTACACCGCCGGCGCGCGCACGGCGAGGCACGAGCGCCCCACCGACGGCACGCCCGTCGTCGACGTCGACCGCGGCGGCAAGATCACGTGGCACGGCCCCGGTCAGCTCGTCGGCTATCCGATCGTGCGCCTGCACGAGCCTGTCGACGTCGTCGCCCACGTCCGGCGCCTGGAGGGGCTGCTCATCGACGCCCTCGCCGTGCACGGCGTCGACGGCTACCGCGTCGAAGGCCGAAGCGGGGTGTGGGTGCGCCGGCCGCTCGGCGAGGACAAGGTCGCTGCGATCGGGGTGCGCGTCCAGCGCGGCGTCACGATGCACGGCTTCGCCCTCAATTGCGACAACTCGCTCGCCGGATTCCGCGGGATCATCCCGTGCGGGATCACGGATGCCGGCGTCACGACCATCAGCGAGATCGTCGGGGCCGACATCGCCCCGAAGGACGTGATCGGCACCGTGAGCCGCGTGTTCGAGGCCGAGTACGCGGGCGTGACCGCGTGAGCGCCTGCACGACGCCGGGTGCGGCATCCACCCCCTCCGCAGCCCCGGACGGACGCAAGCTGCTGCGCCTGGAGGTCCGAAACGCGCAGACGCCGATCGAGCGCAAGCCGGAGTGGATCAAGACGAAGGCGAAGATGGGGCCGGAGTACCAGGCCCTGCACTCGCTCGTGAAGACCGAAGAGCTGCACACGGTCTGTCAGGAGGCCGGCTGCCCCAACATCTACGAGTGCTGGGAGGACCGCGAGGCGACGTTCCTCATCGGCGGCTCGCAGTGCACGCGGCGATGCGACTTCTGCCAGATCGACACCGGCAAGCCTGCCGACTACGACACCGACGAGCCCCGTCGCGTCGCGGAGAGCGTCGTTCGCATGAACCTCCGCTACGCGACCGTCACCGGCGTCGCCCGCGACGACCTGCCCGACGGCGGTGCGTGGCTGCACGCCGAGACCGTGCGCCAGATCCACGCGATGAACCCGAACACGGGTGTGGAGATCCTCGCCACCGACTTCAACGGCGACCCGGCACTGCTCGGCGAGGTGTTCGACAGCAGACCGGAGGTGTTCGCGCACAACGTCGAAACGGTGCCGCGCATCTTCAAGCGCATCCGGCCCGCGTTCCGCTACGAGCGTTCGCTCGACGTGCTCACGCAGGCCCGCGACGCGGGGCTCATCACGAAGTCGAACCTCATCCTCGGCATGGGCGAGGAGCCGGAGGAGGTCGTGCAGGCTCTGCAGGACCTCCACGAGGCCGGCACCGACATCATCACCATCACGCAGTACCTTCGGCCCTCACCGCGTCACCTCCCGGTGGCGCGCTGGGTCAAACCGCAGGAGTTCGTCGAGTTCAAGGAGGAAGCGGAGCGCATCGGCTTCCTCGGCGTGCTCGCCGGCCCCCTCGTGCGCTCGTCCTATCGCGCCGGACGCCTGTGGGCGCAGTCGATGCTCTCGAAGGGGCGCGAGATCCCCCCGCACCTGGCGCACATCGCCGAGGACGTTCACGTCGACCGCGGCTTCGCGCAGGCGGTCTGAGTCCGGATCCCCCGTCTGGATGCGGGTGCGGTCCCGTCGGCTCGTGGCCGACGGGACCGCGCCGTCGGAGTCAGGCGTCACCGGCAGCACGCGTCGGTGGCGCCTGACTCAGCCGCGCGTCCAGGTCGTCGTGAAGGGCGACCCCTCCGGATGCGTGGTGAGCGTGTTGCCGTCGCAGGTCACGACCGTCGGCACGTCCGCGGCAGCGACCGACGGCGGTGGGAACGGCGACTCGGCGGACTGGCCGTTGATGTCGATCGCGGTCTGGACGTCGTAGCCGGAGTCGTCGAAGTCCGAGAAGCGTATGGTGCCGCCGTCGGCGGTGGCATCGTCCGACCACTCCCAGTTCGCCGAAAGAACTCCGGTGTGCGTCTGTGTCATGGTCATCGTGAGGCCGCCGGCCATGTCGACGGCCAGCACGAACGTCATGTCGGCGTCGAACCCCAGCACGCCCTCTCGGCCGATCGACAGGGTCTGGCTGCCCGTCGCGTCGGCCGACGTCACGTCCAGGCCCGTCGCCGAGAGCTGCTGCGCCTGCTGCCCGATCAAGCCGTCCAGGTCGGCGTTCCACGTGCCGTCGACGCACTCCGTGGCGGTCTCGACCGGCGGCGACGGCGACGCAGCCGGTGGGTCGGCCGGCTGCGAGACGGCAGGCTGCGACTGTGCCGGAGAGTCCGCATCTGACGCGGCCGGCGCCGCGGTGCATCCTGCGATCGCGACCACCAGCAGGCCGACGCATCCGACCGTGAGCGCGACACGCTCGACGCCGCGGCCCATCGTCGTCAGTCGGCGCTCGTGACCGACTGGACCGCCCCGTCGGAGTCGAGGTTCACCAGGAGCACGTCGTCGGTGGCATCGGGGTCGAGCGCGTACTCGAGCACCGCGAACGGGTCGGAGCCGCCGTGCTCGTCGGCGAGGATCGTCATGCTCATGAGCTGCAGCGACCGGATGACGTCCATGTGGACGTCGCCGGAGATGTCGACGAGTACGTCGTCGAGCGCCTCACCCAGCGCCTCCTGCTGCTGCAGGATGTACTCGGTCACCTCGCTCGTACGGTCGTTGAGCTCGTTCACCATCGCGTTGCGCGCACTCAGGTCGATGGCCTCCAGCGACGAGATGAGCGCGGCGGCGACATCGAGCGCAGCCGGCGACACGTCGTCCTGGTCGGGCGCCGTGAGGTCGACCGTGACCGACTGATCTCCCAGTTCGACGTTCTCCGACCAGAAGATGGATCCGTCGGGGCCCGATTCGAGGAGTCCGAAGTAGTCGTGCTCGATCGCCATGCCCCCATGAAACCGCACCGAGCGCGTCGGCGAAAGTCCGGACACGCCGTCGCGGCGATCCGGCACGGTCACGGCCGATCAGTCGACGAGGGATGCCGCGAACACGTGCGGCGTGAAACCCGTGAGATCGCCGATGCCCTCGCCCTGCCCGAGGAGCTTCACCGGGATCCCGGTGCGCTCCTGCACGGCGAGCACGAATCCGCCCTTCGCCGACCCGTCGAGCTTGGTGAGGACGAGCCCCGTGACGCCGGCGTGCTCCAGGAACGCCTGCGCCTGCATGACGCCGTTCTGCCCGGTCGTCGCATCGAGCACCAGCAGCACCTCGCTGATCGGCGCCTGCTTCTCGATCACCCGCCGGATCTTGCCGAGCTCGTCCATGAGCCCGCCCTTGGTGTGCAGGCGGCCGGCGGTGTCGACGAGCACGATCTCCGTGCCGGTGCTCTTGGCGTACTCGATCGTCTGGAATGCCACGGATGCCGGGTCCTGGCCCTCCTGCTGCGGCCGCACGATGGCCGCGCCGCCGCGCTCGGCCCATGTGGCGAGCTGGTCGACGGCGGCCGCGCGGAAGGTGTCGGCCGCGCCGACGACGACCGAACGCCCGTACCGCTGCAGGAACTTCGCGAACTTGCCGATCGTGGTGGTCTTGCCGACGCCGTTGACGCCGACGACCAGCACGACCGCGGGACGCTCGGTGAGCCGCAGGGTCGTGTCGAACTTCGCGAAGTGCTCCTCCAGCGTCTCCTTCAGCATCCGCTGCAGGTCCTTCGGGTCGGTCGTGCGGAAACGCTCGACCTTCTCGCGCAGCTCGTCGACGATGCGCTCGGTGATGTCCGGGCCGAAGTCGGCCGTCAGCAGCGCGCTCTCGAGGTCCTCCCACGTGGTCTCGTCGATCGTGGGCTTGACGAACATGCCGCGCAACGCGCGGCCGAGCGACCAGGAGCTCTCTGCCATGTCTCCAGCCTAGAGGCGGGCGTCCGGCGGCCCGACCGTCGCCGCGCTCACTGCAGGGGGACGATCGTGGCCGCGAGGCCGTCGCTGATGAGCGTGTCGAGCTCGGCCGTCGCGTCCTGGCCGGACGGGCACTGGATCCCGAGGTAGATGCCGCCGCCCACCGACCCGAACATGCGGGCCGTGTCGAGCCAGCTGGTGCCGTCGTCGCTGGAGCTCGTGATGCTGCGGGTGTCGACGGTCCCCGACGGCGACAGCGGGATGCCATCGTCGTATGCGTACTGCGCGACGTCGTCCCCGGTCACCGCGTCGCCGTCGCTGGTGAGCACGATCGCGAGCATCGAATCGGTCAGGGCACTGTCGTCCAGCGACGTGTCGAGGTCGGTGATCGTGCCCTGGTAGTACGTGGCGACGCACCCGGTGCGGGTGTCGGTGTACCCCCAGCTTCCGTTGCCGTCGTCGGCGGCGCTCACGGTGTAGTTCGAGTCCGTCATGAACGGGTCGGTCCACTGCAGCGTCATCGTGGTCGCGTCGAACTCGACGTCGAACGGCAGGTCGCCGACGCCTGTCTCGTCCGTCGCGGCCTCGTCGTCGGTGGTCGGCTCGTCGGACGGCCCCTGGGACGAGTCCGCGGGACCGACGATGGTGGGCATGGGCAGCGCACAGCCGGCGAGCGTGACGGCACCGACGATCAGGATGCCCACGCCGGCGGCTGAGCGGAGAAGGTGGATCATGGCTGGCAACCTATCGTCAAAGGGCGGGCAGATGGGTATGCGCCCGGCGGTCACGCAACGCGCTCGCCGACGCGCTGGCCCACGACGGCCGAGACGCCGTCCTGGCGCATCGAGACGCCGTAGAGGGCGTCGGCGATCTCCATCGTGCGCTTCTGATGCGTGATGACGATCAGCTGGCTGGACTCCCGCAGCTGCTCGAACACGCCGAGCAGGCGCCCCAGGTTGGCATCGTCGAGCGCCGCCTCGACCTCGTCGAGGATGTAGAACGGACTCGGCCGGGCCTTGAAGATCGCGGTGAGCAGCGCCACGGCCGCCAGTGACCGCTCGCCGCCCGACAGCAGGGAGAGGCGCTCGATCTTCTTGCCCACCGGACGCACGGCCACCTCGATTCCGGTGGTGAGCGGAGAGTCCGGGTCTGTCAGCGTGATGGATCCCGTGCCACCGGGGAACAGGATCGGGAACACCTCGCCGAATGCGACCTGGGTGTCTTCGAACGCCGCCAGGAAGATCGTCTGCATGCGCTCGTCGAGCTCTTCGATGATCGTCAGCAGGTCCTTCCGGGTCTGCGTCAGGTCGGCGAGCTGCTCCGTCATGAATTTGTGCCGCTGCTCGAGCGCCTCGAACTCCTCCAGCGCGAGCGGGTTGACCCGACCGAGCTGCGCAAGCTTGCGCTCGGCCTCCTGAAGCCGTCGACGCTGTCGCGCACGATCGAACGGGACCGTCGCAGCGTCGACCTCGATCGCGGCGTCGTCGGCACCGGGTTCGTCGGCCAGGGGCGCCGTGAGCACGTCATCGGCGGGGATCGGCTGATCGGGACCATATTCCGAAACCAGAATGTCTTCCGCGAGCCCGAGTTCCGACTGCACCCGCTCCAGGAGCCCGGTGACGTGCAGCCGCTTCTCGTGGATCTGCAGCTCGAGGCTGTGCACGCTCTCGGTGAGCCCGGCGAGCCGCTCCCGGACCGAGGACTCCTGGGCGCGGAGCCCGGCGAGCTCGGTCGTCAGCGCGGTGCGCGCCGATTCCGCGGCGGCGAGCTCCGCGCGCGCTTGGGCGAGCGAGCGGTCGACGGAGTCGATGACCGCGGGGAGCTGACCGGCGACACCGGCCGCGATCTCGCGCTGGGCCCGTCGCACGACCGCCCGCCGTGCGGCCTCCGCGGCGGCCTCCTTCTCGCGCTCGCGCTGGCGTTCGAGCGCGACGACGCGGGACTCGCCCGCGCGGATGCGTTCGCGCAGCGTCTCGACGTCCAGGCGCGAGCGCATCTCGCCGTCGCGCGCGGCGTCGAGCGCGGCCAGCATCCCCTCGCGCGCCGACGCGTCGAGGATCGGGCGGGGGGCTTCGAGCGCGGCCGTGAGTTGGTCGTCGGCCGTCCGTGCCGACCCCTCGGCCTCCTCGACCGCCGCCGATGCCTGCGCGAGCCCCGCCGCGAGGCGTTCGCACTCGGCGACGGCGGCCTCGTGCCGCACGGTCGCCCGGTTGAGCTGCTCCGCGTGTGCGGCCAGCGCCGCATCGTGCTCGCGCAGCGTCGTCAACGCCGTCTTGGTGCGCTGTCGCGCAGACTCCAGCGACCGCGACGCCTCCGCCAGCTGCTCGCGCAGAGTCTCGGCGACCGCGGCGACCTCGTCGCGGCGCTCGGCCGCGGCATCCCGCTCGGCCGTCAGCTCCAGGCGTGAGCGCGAAGCACCCGTGCCGGCGCGCAGCGAGTACTCGGTGTAGACCTCGCCACGACGGGTGACCACCGTGACCGGGCCGCCCAGCTGGGCGTCCGCGAGGGCGGGCCCGGCCGTCTGCGCGGCGTCGAGGTCGTCTGCCACCACGACGAACGACAGCACACCCAGCACGCCCTCGGGCGCCGTCACGACCTCGCGCGCCGGCACCACTCCGGTCAGCTGCGGGAACGGAGGGCGCATCATGCCGGCGTCCGCGATCACGATGTCGACGACCCCGGCGTCCGCGTCGCGGACGGCCTCGGCGACGGCGAACGCACCGGCCCGGTCGTCGACCAGCACCCCCTCGGCGAGCGGTCCGAGCACCGCAGCGATCGCCGCCTCGAAACCGGGTCGGACCTGGACGGCGTCGCCGACCAGACCCCGCACGCCGTCGAGTCCCTGAGCGATCAGCGACGAGGCGCCGTTCTGGACGTCGAGCGCCCGGCTGAGCGCGGCGGTCTGAGCCGTCAGCGCCTCCCGTTCCCGCTCGGCCGCGTGAAGCCGTTCGCGGAACGAGGCCACGGCCGTCTCGGCATCGGCCGCGTCACGCTGCGCCGCCTCGTACGCCGTGGCGTGGTCGGCAGACGCCTCCTGGGGCATCAGGTCCGGATCCACGCCGGCAAGGATCTGCTCCGCCTCCCCCCGGCGGGCGAGCGCCGCATCGAGCGCCTTCTGCTGTCGTTCCACGGCCGCCTGCACGGCGGCGAGGGCGGATGCCGCGGCCTCCGCGGATCCCCGCAGCGCGGTGATGCGCATGTCGTGCTCCGACACCAGCGCGCTCTGAGCAGCGATGTCGACATCGAGCGCGTCGAGTTCGGCTCGCGCCCGCATCACGTCACGGGCGGCCTCGGCGGCGGCATCCTGAGCAGCGCCCAGTCCGTCCGACACCTCGTCGATCTCGGTGCGGGCCTCGTCGATCATCGCCTGCGACACGGTGGTGAGCTCGATGCGCTCCTCGTCCTCGGCGTCGCCCAGGAGGGCGAGCCGCTGACCCGCGAGCGCGTACAGACCGCGCAACCGCTCCTGGACGCGCTCCAGCCCGTAGGCGACGCGGCGCGCCTCGTCGACCGCCTCGGAGCGCTGGTCGGCTTCGAGCTGTTCGATGCGCACCTTCGCGTTGTCGAGCCGCTCCTGCAGCACGAGGCGCTCGGCGTGGCGTTCGTGCTCGCTGCGCGTGTGTGAAGCCAGCTCCTCGCGCAGGCCGACGAGCTCGTCGGCGAACAGCCGCGCCTTCGCATCGCGGACGACGGCGGCGATCGTCGCGGCCTCTCGCGCGATCTCGGCCTGTCGGCCGAGCGGCTTCAGCTGACGGCGCAGCTCGCCGGCCAGGTCGCTCAGTCGCGTGAGGTTCGCCTCCATCGCGTCGAGCTTTCGGAGGGTCTTCTCCTTGCGCCGCCGATGCTTGAGGATCCCGGCCGCCTCCTCGATGAAGCCGCGCCGGTCCTCGGGCGTCGCCTGCAGCACGCTGTCCAGACGCCCCTGCCCGACGATCACGTGCATCTCGCGGCCGAGACCCGAGTCGCTCAGCAGCTCCTGCACGTCCAGCAGGCGACACGATTCGCCGTTGATGGCGTAGTCGCTGGAGCCGTTGCGGAAGAGCGTGCGGCTGATCGTCACCTCGGAGTACTCGATCGGCAGCGCGCCGTCGGAGTTGTCGATCGTCAGCTGCACCTCCGCGCGCCCGAGCGGGCCGCGCGTCGCGGTGCCGGCGAAGATGACGTCCTCCATCTTGCCGCCGCGGAGGGTCTTGGCCCCCTGCTCCCCCATCACCCACGCGAGGGCGTCGACGACGTTCGACTTGCCCGAGCCGTTGGGACCGACGATGCAGGTCACCCCGGGTTCGAGAGCGAAGGTCGTCGGCTGGGCGAACGACTTGAACCCTTTGAGCGTCACGCTCTTCAGGTGCATGGCTGCGCCCTCCGCCCCCGGTCGATTACCCGCCTACGCTACCGGAGCCGCACCGCCGATCCCGCGTGCCGAGCCGTGGATGATCGGATGCCGCGACACGCCATGCGCGAGACGAATCTGCGAATTCCCTTGACGCGGGCCCCAGAACCGCGCTAGCGTCACTCTCCGCGTCTGAAGTCGAGAAAGGAGGTCCACCGATGATGATCAATGACAACACTGGAGTCGCCGCCCGTGATGGCGAGGCGATTCGTGCGTTCACGTCGGGGACCGTCTCCTTCGGCGTCGTGCTGAGCGGCCGTTTCCCCGCCGCCATCTGATCCCCGCAGGGGACGAGTCTGCCCGTTTCCGGGCGACGACCGTCTGCTGCGCCGCACCCGCTCCCGGGTGCTGAGCGCTCTCCCCCTGCCTCCTTCCCGTCGTGCTGCGGTACGACATCCCCGCCGTCGGCGCCCGCCGTCGGCATCCCTCCTCCCATCGGAAGAAGAACCATCATGAGTACACTCCTCGCGCCGCAGCGCCAACCGGGCGAGCCCGATACGCTGCGGCTTCCGAGCCGCGACGACCGCATCTCGCTGGTGGACCGCGCCGCGCTGCACCTCGGCCTGCGTCTGCTCCTGTGGAGCACCCGCACCCCCCGTCTCGCAGACGTCCGCGACCGGCACAGCGAAGCGTTCCGCCGACAGGAAGACGCCGCGCAGCGCGAACGCGCCTACGTGCGCGGCGTCATCCTCTCGCGGGGCCTGTGAACGTCACCGGGTCCGCCGCCCCGTTGCGGGCGGCGGACCCCACCCTCACACTTTTCCCATCACCGAAGGAAACAGCGACAATGAACACCATCACCGGCGTCGAATTCCGACCCCTCGTGATCCCCGCGTCGGTCGACGCGGCGGACGCCGCCGACTTCATCGCCATGGTCGACGTCCGCAACGAGATCTACCGCGAGATCTCGGGCCACGGCGACGAAGCCATCACCGCTGCGGAGCTGTTGCCGCACTACCGCAGCAGCGAGCACCAGATCCGGAACTTCTGGATCGTCCTGCAGGACGACGAGGTCGTCGGCCGCATCGGCGTCGACATCCCGCTCGACGAGGGATCGACCTCCGCCATCTGGATCATCGAGCTCCTGCGCCGCACATGGAGCCGCGGAATCGGCTCGGCCGCGTACGAACTGGTCGAGCGCACCGCCCAGGACAGCGGCCGCACGGTCCTGCAGTCCTGGGCCGAGCACCCCGCCGCGGCCGGGCCGCGACTTGCGCCTCCCACGGGCTTCGGCTCGATCCCCGAGGACCACGCGGCACGGTTCTACCTGCGCCACGGGTACACCCTCGAGCAGGTCGAGCGCAGCAGCGCCTTCGACCTGACCGGCTCGTTCGCCGAGGTCGAGCGGCTGCTGAGCGTCGCCCAGGCCGCCTCGGGCGACTACCGCGTGGTGCAGTGGTTCGCCCCCACCCCGGCCGAGCACGTCGACGGCTATGCGTGGATGAAGTCCCGCATGTCGACCGACACCCCGACCGGCGCCATGGAGTTCGCCGAAGAGGCGTGGGACGCCGGCCGCATCGCCGAGCACGACGCGAGGTACACGGATGTCGGCCGCACGCTGCTCGTCACCGCCGCCCAGCACGTCGCCACCGGCGAGCTCTGCGCGTTCAACGAGCTCGTCATCGGGAACGACCGGACCGAGGCGTCCCACCAGGAGGACACGCTCGTCCTCAAGGAGCACCGCGGTCACAAGCTCGGCACGCTCGTGAAGTGCGCCGGGCTGCTGGCCTGGCGCGACGTCGCACCCGCCTCGCCGCGCGTGATCACCTACAACGCAGAGGAGAACCGTCCCATGCTCGACATCAACGAGGCGATCGGCTTCGCGCCCATCGCCTACGACGGTGCATGGAAGAAGGTGCTCGATGTCTGAGCTCGCCGTCGACGTCGTCACCATCAGCCCCGTCGTCGTCCCCGCATCCGTCGACGCGCCCGACGCCCGGGTTTTCGTCGAGATGGTCCGGATCGCCAACGCCGTGTGTCTGCACGACGCCGGCCACGACTACCTGCGCGAGGAGCCCGAGGAGATGCTCGGCATGTGGCAGGACCAGGCGGACTGGACCCAGCTCGGTTTCGCCGCCCTGCGCGGCGAAACCGTGCTGGGCGTCGTCAAGATGCTCATCTCGAACCAGCCCGACGCCAGCACCATCGAGTTCGACCTCATGGTCGACCCGCCGCACCGCGGTCAGGGCCTGGACAAGCCTCTGCTCGCCGAAGTCGAGCGCGAGGCGCGCGAACGGGGCATCTCGACGATCCAGACCTGGACGCTGCACCGCCCGGACGCCGTCGGCGACCGGCTCGAGCCCCCGACCGGCTGGGGTTCGATCCCTGATGATGCGGAGGCACGGCTGCAGCAGGCGAACGGCTTCACGCTCGAGCAGGTGGAGCGCAACAGCGTGTTCGACCTGACCGGGGATCCGTCGCCCGTCGAGCGGATGCTCCACGACGCCGAGGCCACCGCCGGAGAGGACTACCGCTCGGTCACCTGGACGTCGCCGACGCCGCCGGAGTACGTGGAGGGATTCGCCTACGCGCTCTCGCGCATGTCGACCGACACCCCGCAGGGCGGCCTCGTCGTCGACGAGCAGCGCTGGGACGCCGCGCGCGTGGAGCGGCGCGACGCCCGGCTGAAGGCGCAGGGCCTCACGGTCTCCGTCGCCGCCGTCCTCCACGTGCCCACCGGTCGCGTCGCCGCGTACAACGAGCTGGCGATCGCCGACGATCCGGCGGGAGCCACGCAGCAGTTCGGCACCCTCGTCGTGAAGGAGCATCGCGGGCATCGGCTCGGCACGATCGTGAAGTGCGCCAACCTGCTGCGCTGGCGCACGATCGCGCCGCAGTCGCCGCGTGTGTCGACCTTCAACGCGGAGGAGAACCGCCACATGCTCGACATCAACGAGGCCATCGGCTTCGTGCCGGCCTCGTACGCGGGCGCGTGGAAGAAGGTGCTCGAGGCCTGATCAGCCCCGCTGCTGCCGGGGCGGCCGCTGGCAGTGCGCGCAGTAGTGGCTCGACCTGTTCGTGAACGACACGCGCACGATCGGACGGCCGCATCGGGGACATGGCTCCCCGGTGCGGCCGTAGGCGTTGAGCGAATGCGCGAAGTAGCCGGCCTGGCCGTTGACGTTGACGTACTGCGCGTCGAAGCTCGTGCCGCCCTCGGCCAGCGCCTTGTCGAGCACATGCCGGACCTCGGCGAGCGTGCGGTTGACGGCGCGCGTCGACAGCAGTCGCGCCGGCGTCTCGGGATGGATACGGGCCGCCCACAGCGACTCGTCCGCGTAGATGTTTCCTACGCCGCTGACGACGGTCTGGTCCAGCAGCACCCGCTTGACGGCGGAGTCCTTGCGGGCCAGTGCACGGCGGAAGGCGACATCTGAAAAGGCGGGATCCAGCGGATCGCGCGCGATGTGCGCGACCTGCGCGGGGACGGATGCCTCGTCCCCGCCGAATCCGCCGGCCGCGCCGTCGGGCGTCGCGACGAGTTCGTCGATCGCGAGCGAGCCGAAGGTGCGCTGGTCGGCGAAGACCACCGACACCTCCCCGTGCTCGGGATGCGACAGGTCGATGCGCACGCGCTCGTGCCGCTCCGGCGCGGCGCCCGGAGCGCGCAGCAGGAGCTGACCGCTCATGCCGAGGTGGCCGATGACGGCCTGTTCGGAGGGCCCGTCCCCGTCGCGGGGTTCCAGCGGAAGCCAGAGGAACTTGCCGCGGCGCACCGACGAACGGATCCGACGCCCGGTCAGGGTCGCCTCGAAGTCCGCGCCGCTGCCCGGATGCCGCGTCAGCGCGCGCTCGTCGAACACCGACACGCCGAGGACGGTCGCACCGGTCACCGCGGGCGCGAGGCCGGCTCGGACGACCTCGACCTCGGGGAGCTCAGGCACGCCCGGTGAGCTCTCGCCACGCACTGAGCGCAGCGGCCATCTCAGCGTGCTTCTTGCTGGTGCCCGTGCCGTCCGCCGTGAGGTCGCCGACGGTCACCGTCGCGGTGAACTGCCGGTCGTGGTCCGGTCCGGTCGAGGTCACGGAGTACGCGGGCGGCAGCATCGCACCGTGCGCGGCGAGTTCCTGCAGCGCCGTCTTGGGGTCCATCGCCGCGCCGTACCGCTCGGGGTCGGCGAGCAGCGGTTCCACGAGCCGCAGCACGAGGGCGGTGGCGGCATCCGGACCCGCCGACAGGTGTGTGGCGCCGAAGACGGCCTCCATCGTGTCGGCGAGGATCGAGTCCTTGTCTCGGCCGCCGGTGAGGTCTTCGCCGCGTCCGAGCAGGAGGTGCCGTCCGAGGTCGATGCCGCGCGCGATCTCGGCGAGGGCGACGGTCGACACGACGCTCGCGCGTCGCTTGGCGAGCGCGCCCTCGTCGAGATCGGGATGCCCGGTGTACAGCCGGACGGTCACAGCCAGGCCCAGCACCGAGTCGCCCAGGAACTCCAGACGCTCGTTGTGCGGGACCTGCCCGTTCTCGTACGCCCACGACCGATGCGTGAGCGCCAGCGACAGAAGCTCGGGGTCGATATCGACCCCGAGCTTCTGTGTGAGTTCTGCGAGCGACAGGCGCTCGGCAGTGACGTCGGTCACGTCAGTGCGACGATCAGACGTCGGCGACCTTGCGGCCCTTGTACTCGAGGAACAGCTCGGTGCCCTGCGAGTCGGTGACGACCTTCGCCTGGTGCGGGCGGCTGTAGACGGTCTTGCCGTTCTCAACGGTGGTCGTCAGCGTGATGGGCGCCGCCTTCCACTGCGCGCGACGCGAGCGGGTGTTCGAACGGGAAACCTTGCGCTTCGGGGGGTTACCTGCCATGGCTAACTCTCTTCTGTCGGATCATCCCCGCGTGAGCGGGGAACGTCTGGGGTGAAGTCCTGGAGCGCGGCCCATCGTGGATCGGCCGGCTGGCTCAGCTCTGCACCGGCACTGTCGGTCAGTCGCTCACCCGTGGCCGGATCAAGGCCGGGGCAATCCGGCTGACATACCGGCTGAAATGGAAGCGACAGGACGACCGCTTCCCTGACCAGAGTTTCAAGATCCACGTGGTCGTCTTGAACCTCGAAGTCAGCTTCGTCTTCTCCAGGATACGCGAAAAGCTCCTGGAACTCGACTTGGAGCCCCTGGGCGATGTCGGTGAGGCACCGACCGCACACCCCGGCGTACTCCGTATCGATGTCTCCGGACACGAGGATGCCCTCGTGCACCGACTCCAGACGCACGTCCACGGCGACGGTCTCGCCCTCGGGGACGGCGACGAGGCCCTCACCCCACTTGTCGGGAGCGGGGACCTCGAACGAGTGCTCGCGCATCTCTCCCGGACGATGAACGAGATCGCGGACCGGGATCGCGAACGGACCCGTCACATGCTTTCTGACCACGGACCCAGCCTAGCCGCGGCCGGCTGGTCAGATGCCGCGAGCGCCCGTGTCGAGAAAGCGCGCGACGGCGGCCGGAACGTACGGCGAGACATCTCCGCCGAGCGAGGCGACCTGGCGGACGAGCGAGCTCGACACGAGAGCGTGCGCCGGGTCAGGAAGCAGGAAGACGGTCTCGACATGCGCGAGGTGCCGGTTGACGATCGCCATCGGCGTCTCGTAGGCGACGTCGACCTGCGAGCGGATGCCCTTGACGAGCACGCTCGCCCCGACGTCCGTCGCATAGTCGACGAGCAGGCCCATGCTCCACGACGCGACCACGACGTCGCCCTCGATGCCGCTCTCGGCGATCGACTGCTCCAGCAGCGACTGGCGCTGCGCGATCGGCAGCATCGCCTCCTTGCCGGGGTTGTGCACCACCAGCACGTGCAGCTGGTCGTACAGCGACGCCGCGCGGCGGATGACGTCGAGATGACCGAGGGTCGGCGGATCGAACGATCCCGGGACGACGGCGATCCGGCTGCTCATGCCGACCAGCCTACTGGCCGCAGCGGACGCGCCCGCGCGTCAGTTCTTCGCGAGCGCGGCGCGCTCGGCCATGCCGACGCTGTGCTCCAGCGCCGCGGCGAGGCCGGGATTGCGGGCGAGCGCGGGGTCGTCCTCGAGCACCTGCTCGGCCGCGACACGAGCCTCGCCGATGACGTCGGCATCCTTCACGACCCGCAGCAGCCGCAGCGAGGAGCGCGCACCGGACTGCGCATCGCCGAGCACATCGCCCTCGCCCCGCAGCTCGAGGTCGACCTCGGCCAGCGCGAAGCCGTCGAGGGTCGAGGCCACGGCATCGACGCGATCGCGCGCGGGCGTGCCCTGCGGCGCCTCCGTGACCAGCAGGCACAGCCCCGGCACGCCGCCACGACCGACCCGGCCGCGCAGCTGATGGAGCTGGGACACGCCGAACCGGTCGGCTTCGAGGATCGCCATGGTCGATGCGTTCGGCACGTCGACGCCGACCTCGACGACCGTGGTGGCCACGAGCACGTCGACGTCGCCGCGCGCGAACGCCTGCATGACGGCATCCTTCTCGTCGGAAGGCATCTTGCCGTGCAGGATCTGGACCCGGATGTCATCGAACGAGGGATGCCGCGACAGCAGGTCGGCGACCTGCACGACGCCCCAGCGAGTACGAGGGGCCTCCCCCGCCTCATCCCCTGCGGGCTCGTCGGCCGTGTCGTCCTTGGTCAGCGCCTCGGCGTCGATGGCGGCGCACACGACGAACGCCTGCCGACCCTGCGCGACCTCCTCGGCGATCCGCTCCCATACGCGGCCGAACCAGCCCGGCCGCTCCGCGAGCGGCGCCACGAACGTCTCGATCGCGGCGCGACCCGCCGGCATCGTGCGGATCGTCGACACGTCGAGATCGCCGAACACGGTCATCGCGACGGTGCGCGGAATGGGGGTGGCCGTGAGCACGAGCGCGTGCGGCGACGAGCCCTTCGCGCGCAGCGACTCGCGCTGCTCCACTCCGAACCGGTGCTGCTCGTCGACGACCACCAGTCCGAGATCCGCGAACGTCGTGGACTGGCTCAGCAGAGCGTGGGTGCCGACCACGATGCGCGCCTGCCCCGATGCTGCGCGCAGCGCCGCCTTGCGACGCTCGGCCGCCGGCAGCTGGCCGGTCAGCAGGGTCGGCATGAGCTCGGGGGCGAGCTGGGGTCCGAGCATGCGCGCGATCGATCGCACATGCTGCGCGGCGAGCACCTCTGTCGGCGCGATGAGCGCGGACTGGCCGCCGTCCTGCGCCACCTGCAGCATCGCACGCAGCGCGACGAGCGTCTTGCCTGAGCCCACCTCGCCCTGCACCAGCCGGTTCATCGGCCAGTCGCCCTGCAGATCGCGCACGATCTGGTCGCCCACGCTCACCTGATCGGGTGTGAGCGGAAAAGGGAGTGCCTCGTCGAAGCGCACGAGCAGCGAGCCGGGACTGCGCCGCGTCGCCGACATCGCACGCACCGATGCCCGCTGCTGCAGCAGCGCGACCTGCAGCACGAACGCCTCCTGCATGCGCAGCGTCGCACGCGCCTGATCGACCTCGTCGAACTGCTGCGGACGGTGGATGCGCTCCAGCGCGGTCCGCGCGTCGAGCAGGCCATGCCGCGCCCGCACCTCGAGCGGCAGCGGCTCGGGGACCTCGCCCAGTCCGTCGAGGACGAGCTCGACCGTCTTCTGCAGCTGCCAGCTCGCAACCGTGCTCGTGGCGGGGTAGATGGGGATCGGCAGGTGCGCGTTCTCGGCGGCTTTCAGACGCGCGGCGTCCTCGTCCTCGAACAGCTCATAGTCGGGATGCGTGAGCTGCTGCGCACCCCGGTACACGCCGACCTTGCCGGCGAAGATGCCCTGACGTCCTGGCTTGAGGTCCCGCACGCGCCACGACTGATTGAAGAACGTGAGCGACATCTCGCCGTTGCCGTCGCTGATCACGACCTCCAGCAGCGATCCGTTGCGGTTCTTCATGCGGCGCTCGTTGACGCGCCGCACCTCCGCCACGATCGTGACCGGCTCGCCGATCGGCAGCGTCGAGATCGGGGTCAGCTCGCCGCGCCGCGCGTACCGCCGGGGATAGTGCACGAGCAGGTCGCCGACCGTCGTCATGCCGAAGGCGCGGTCCAGCGCCGCCGCCGTCTTGCCGCCGATCGCGCCGCCCAGACGCGAATCGAGCGTGAAGGACGTCATGCCCCGAGGCTATCGCGCGGCCCGGACAGCCGGCGACGCGGCTGCGCCCGCTCGCGGGCTATCGTGAGGGGGTGACGCGCATCATCGCGGGCCGCGCCGGCTCCCTCGTCCTCGACGTTCCGGACGCCGGCACGCGTCCGACCAGCGACCGCGTGCGCGAGTCGCTGTTCGGAGCGCTGGCGTCGTCCGGCGTGCTCGACGGCGCGGCGGTTCTGGACCTGTACGCCGGGTCGGGCGCACTCGGGCTCGAGGCGGCCAGCCGCGGCGCGGCATCCGTCGACCTGGTCGAGAAGGCGCCGCGTGCCGCGACCGTCGCCCAGCGCAACGCGGGCCGGGTCGCCAAGGCGATCGGCGACGGCGGCGCCATCCGCGTGCACCGATCGGCGGTCGACGCCTACCTGCGCACGGCGCGGGGACCGTTCGACCTGGTGTTCCTCGACCCGCCCTACGACGTGGGCGAGACCGAGCTCGCGGCGACCCTCGCGCTCCTCGCGCCGCTCGTCGCCGACGGCGCCGACGTCGTCATCGAACGCGCATCGCGCTCGCCCGAGCCCGCCCTGCCGGACGGGCTCGTGGCGTCACGGTCGAAGCGCTACGGCGACACCACGCTCTGGTGGGCGACGACCGCCTGAACCGCGTCGCCCTGCCACACGTCCGGGCCCTCGAAGCCGACGTCCTGCGTGATGGTCAGCCTGCCCGTGGCGCCCAGGACCAGCCGCAGCGTCGACGCGTCGCCGAGCAGCCGGAACTCGGCGATGAACTCGTCGCCGTGCCACCCGCCTCCGACGGCGACGCGATCGCCGTACCAGAAGCGGCCCGCACCGGGATCGGCCGGGAACTCCGCCACCGACCACGCTCCGGGCGCGAACGGCAGCGCATGGTCGTCGATCGTGAGGACGCCGCCGGCCACCCGCAGGCGACGCACCGGCGCGTCCTCGTACTCGTACAAGACGTCGTCAGCGCGCAGCTCGCCACCGGGTGCTGCGATCGGGACGGTCGGGACGATCACCGCGGGACCGTCCGCCGTCGCGGCCGGCACGGCGTCGAAGGCCGGAAGCAGCTCAGCCCAGAGCGCGTCGAGAGGCTGCTGCATGTCGGGCAGGCCGCCGGTGATCGCCACCACGGCATCATGCTCGGGCAGCACCACGACATACTGGCCGAACGCGCCGTCGCCACGGTAGGCGCCGTGGCGGCACCGCCAGAACTGGAAGCCGTAGCCCTGATTCCAGTCGGACTCGCCCTGCCCGTTGGCGACCTGCCACGCCGTCGCCTCGTCGATCCACGCCGCGGACACGAGCTGCCGGCCCCTCCAGGTGCCGCGCTGCAGCAGCAGCTGTCCGAAGGCCGCCAGCTCCTCGGGGCGGATCGAGAGGCCGAAGCCGCCGGCATCCACTCCCGTCGGGCTCTGCAGCCAGGTCGGATCGACGAAGCCGAGCGGCTCGAAGAGCCGCGGACGCAGATAGTCGAGGAGCCGCTCGCCGGTGCGCGTCTGCACGATGAGCGACAGCAGATGCGTCGCCGGGGTGTTGTACATCCAGTGCGTCCCCGGTGCGTGCACGAGCTCGGCGGCCAGGGTCTCGCGGGCCCAGTCGCCCTCCCCCAGCTCGGCCTCGGACGTGTGCCCGGTGGTCATCGTGAGCAGGTGCCGCACCCGCAGCTGCGCGAGGTGATCGGACGGCTCGGCGGGGGCGACGTCGGGCAGGAGGTCGATCACGCGATCGTCGAGCCCGAACCGCCCTTCGTCGATCGCCATGCCCACGGCGAGAGAGGTGAAGCTCTTGCTGACCGAGTACAGCGCCGTCGGCTCGTCGCGCTCATACGGCGCCCAGGTCGCCTCGCCGACGACATGCCCATGCCGGACGACGGTCACCGTGTGGACGTGCGGGATGCGGCCGAGCGCGGCGACGAGGCGTTCGATCGCCACGGCAGGGAGGGCTTGCTGTTCGGGGGCCGAACGCGGAAGGAGAGCGCTCACCCCGTCACCGTAGCGGTCGGCGGCGACACCGCGCGCCATGAGTCAGCCGGTGCGCGCGTCCCAGTCCCGATACGGGTCCCATCCGGTGCGGCCTTCGTAGGGCGCATCGTCGACGAGGACCGGGTCCGCGCCGCGCGCGACGACCCGTCCGATGCGGCGGAAGCCGGCCGGCAGCGGCCTGTCGGGCGGGAACGTCACGAGCAGCGCGTGGTCCTCGCCCCCGGTGAGGGCGGAGTGCGCGTCGCCCCCGAGCGCCGAGGACTCGATCGCGACGGAGACGCCGGATGCCTCGGCCAGGCGCGACGCGTCCAGCAGCAGGCCGTCCGACACGTCCATCATCGCCGTCGCCCCCGCGTCCGCCGCGATCGGGCCGAGCGCGACCGGCGGCGCAGGACGCAGCTGGGCCGCGAGGTCGTGGCGCTCGGCAGGGGTCAGGATGCTCTCGTCGACCGGCACGGGCGCGTGCGCGGCATCCGTGAACCGCTCGAACAGCACGCGGAGGCCGCGGCCCGCCCGGCCGAGCTCGCCGGCCACGGCCACGACATCGCCCGCCCGGGCGCCCGACCGCAGCACGGGTGCACGCCCGGCGAGGGCGCCGAGCGCGGTCACCGCGATCGTCAGCGTGTCCGAGACGGTCAGGTCGCCGCCCTCGACCCGGCATCCGGGAGCGAGCTCGCGGCATGCGGCACGCAGCCCGTCGGCGAGGCCCGTGACGAAGGACAGATGCGTGGACTCGGGCATCGCCAGCGCCACGAGGAGCGCCGTCGGGGTGGCGCCCATGGCCGCGACATCGGCGAGGTTCACCGCCGCGGACTTGAAGCCGAGGTCGTACGCGCTCGACCAGGCGAGGCGGAAGTCGGGGCCGTGCACGAGCGTGTCGACCGTCGCCACGACGCGGCCGTCGGCGGCGGCGATCACCGCGGCGTCGTCACCGGGGCCGACCAGCGCGTTGGACTCCCCCAGCCGCTCCAGGATGCTCCGCAGGATCACGCCCTCGCGCAACTCGCCCACCGTCGGATCCGCGTGCTCGTCGACCATCCGTCCACGCTACCGTCGCCGGATCGGGATGCCGTCACGCCCGGGTTAGCCTGGAGGGGTGCGTGTGATCCCGACCCTGCTCGCTGCCGGACTCGCGGCGGTCGCCACGATCGGCCTCGCCGGCTGCTCCACCACGGTCGACATGAAGCCGGCGCAGGACGCGAACGACCCCGCCTGCGCCGAGGTGAGCGTCCGCCTGCCCGACTCGGTCGACGGCCAGTCGCGCATCTGGACGGACGCGCAGGCGACCGGCGCCTGGGGCAACGACGGCTCGGCCATCCTGCTGCGCTGCGGCGTGACGCCTCCGGGACCTACCGAGGCCAAGTGCATCAGCCTCGGCGGCGTCGACTGGATCGTCGACGAGACGCAGGCGCCGAAGTACCTCGTCACGACCTACGGGCGCGAGCCCGCCGTCGAGGTGTTCATCGACAACGAGGCGGTCTCGCCCAACGAGGTGCTCACGCAGCTCGGCGAACGCGTCGTGCTGAACGCCACGGTGAGCGAGGCGGCCTGCACCAACGTGGAGTCGCTGGAGCAGGACGCGCCCACGGGCTGACGCGCGGCGACGACCGGCTCAGGCCGGCTGTGCCCGCGCTCGCGCGGACCGCGCGGCTCAGGCGGCCGCGCGCTCCAGCGCCGTGTCGATGAGCTCGGTGATGAGCTCGGGGTAGGTCATGCCCGACGCGATCCAGCACTTCGGGAACATCGAGATCGGCGTGAAGCCCGGCATCGTGTTCAGCTCGTTCACGTAGAGCCCGTCGGCGGCGAGGAAGAAGTCCACGCGGGCGAGGCCCCGGCCGTCGACGGCGTCGAACGCGCGGACACCCAGCTCCTGGATCGCCGCGATCTCGGCGTCGGTGAGGTCGGCCGGGCACACCACGTCGGCGCCGTCACCGCCCAGATACTTGCCCTCGAAGTCGTAGAACTCACGCGTCGTGAGCACGATCTCGCCGGGCAGCGACGCGCGGGCGCCCGCACCGTTGCGTCCCTCGAGCACCGCGACCTCGACCTCGCGGCCGACGATGGCGGACTCGATGAGCACCTTGTCGTCCTCCGCGAACGCCAGCGCGAGGGCCGCATCCAGCTCGGCGGCCACGTGGACCTTGGAGACGCCGACGCTCGACCCCGCCCGCGCGGGCTTGACGAACGACGGCTCACCCAGGGCTGCGGCATCCGCTCGCACGCCCCCGGGGTCGCTGTCCCATCGGGCACGCGTGACCGTCACCCACGGCGATACCGGCACACCCGCGGCGGCCAGCACGATCTTCATGAAGTGCTTGTCCATGCACAGCGCCGAGTCGAGCACGCCGCCGCCCGCGTACGGGATGGCGAGCGTGTCGAAGAAGCCCTGGACGGTGCCGTCCTCGCCGTGCAGGCCGTGGAGGATCGGCAACACGACGTCGAGGCGGCCGAGGTCGTCCACCGTGCCGTCGGCGCGGCGCACCCGCAGCGTGCGGTCGGCGCCGCCCTCGGGCCACACCACGCGGGTGCCGTTGTCGGCAACCTCGGGCAGACGGTCGGCATCGAGCGCGAACTTGTCGGGGTCGTCGTCCTCCAGGACGAACACGCCGTCGCGCGTGATCCCGATCGGGATCACGCGGTACCGGTCACGGTCGATCGCCCGCAGCACCCCTCCCGCCGTTGCGGAACTGATCGAGTGCTCGCTGGATCGACCGCCAAAGAGCACCGCCACCGCCGGCTTGTCCATTCTGCGTCCTCTCCCCCTGGGGGGTGTCGTCGTCTGTCGTCAGGTGGGGCGCGATGTCTCGAGGGTTCATGGTGCCGTCGAGCACCATCTTGACCTGCTCGACGATCGGCATCTGCACGCCGACCTCGCGCGCCAGCTGCAGGATGGGCGCGACCGATGCGAGCCCCTCTGCGG
The DNA here is from genome assembly GCF_042722305.1 of Microbacterium sp. NPDC058389. Classification (NCBI taxonomy): domain Bacteria; kingdom Bacillati; phylum Actinomycetota; class Actinomycetes; order Micrococcales; family Microbacteriaceae; genus Microbacterium; species Microbacterium sp. NPDC058389. The sequence continues at coordinate 226,436 of NZ_JBHXJQ010000001.1, read as the reverse complement.
TCTGGTTCATCTGCTTGACCACGTCGTCGAAGCGGTAGCCCTGGCCGAGCAGGCGCCCGGCGGTGTTGTTGCGGCTGAGAGGCGACTGGCACGTCGCGATGAGGTCCCCGAGGCCGGCAAGCCCCTGCAGCGTCTCGGGCTGCGCGCCGAAGGCCACGGCGAAGTCGGTCATCTCGACCAGACCGCGCGTGATGATCGACGCCTTGGTGTTCTCGCCGTAGCCGACGCCGTCGACGATGCCGATCGCGACCGCGATGAGGTTCTTGAGGACGCCGCCGAACTCGGTGCCGATCACGTCGGTGTTCACGAAGGTGCGGAAGTACTTGTTGCGCGCGCGCCGGGCGACGGCCTCCGCCGTCTCCTGGCTCGTCGACGCGATCACCGCGGCCGTGGGCTGTTCGCGCGCGATCTCGAGCGCGAGGTTGGGCCCGGAGGCCACCGCGATGCGGGCCGGGTCGCAGCCGAGCTCCTGCTCGATGACCTGGCTCATCCGCAGCCCCGTGCGCCGCTCGACGCCCTTCATGAGCGACACGATCGGCGCGTCCGTCTTCGCGATCAGCGGGCGTACGGCCTTCAGGTTCTGCCGCACCGCCTGGCTCGGGATCGACAGGTACACCTGCTCCGCGCCCTCGAGCGCCTCGGACAGGTGGTGGGTCGCGTGCATGTCACGCGGGAGGTTGATGCCCGGGAGGTACTCGCTGTTGCGCTTGCCCTCCTGGATCTCGCCCGCGAGCTCGGGGCGTCGAGCCCACATGGTCACGTGCGCGCCGCCGTCCGCGAGGATCTTGCCGAACGTCGTGCCCCAGCTGCCGGCGCCGATGACGGCGACCCGCGGCCGAGCGGAATCCTGCCTACGGCTCAAGGCGCCCCGTCTCCTTCTGCCCATGGTCGGCGGGATTCCACCGGGCCTCGGGCGCAGGCTCGCCGCGCAGCTGCGACAGCAGCCCCGCGATGTCGGCCATCACGACGTCCGTCGCCGCGACCAGCGCGGTCTGCGAGGTCGCCTCGTCGGTGTAGGCCGACAGGTCCACCGGGTCGCCCACGATCACGCGGACGCGGCGGCGCAGCGGCCACAGCTTGAGCTTCCCGTACCGGGGCAGCACCTGCTGGGCGCCCCACTGCGCCATCGGGATGACCGGGATGCCGCCGGCCAGAGCCAGCCGGACCGCACCGGTCTTGCCGCGCATGGGCCACAGGTGGGGCTCGCGCGTCAGCGAACCTTCGGGGTAGACGATGACGCCGCGTCCGTGGCGCACCAGCGTCTCGGACGACTCGAGCGTCGCCCGGGCCGCAGCGGCGGACGTCGCCCGCGACACCGGCACCATGCCGGTGTGGCGCAGCACCCATCCGAGCACGGGGACGCGGAACAGGCTCTCCTTCGCCATGAACCGCGGCGCGCGGCCCATGCGCCACACCGCGATGGCCACGACGAGCGGATCGATCTCGCTCACGTGGTTGGGCGCGAGCACGAACGCGCCGTCGCGCGGGAGCTTCTCGGAGCCCTCGACCTCGATCTTGAACACGAGGCCCATGAGCGGGATGATGATGGCCGCGAGCGGCCAGAACAGACTCGGTCGTGTCTTCTCGCTCGAAGCGCGCGGTCGACGGGGGCTCATCGGATCAGCCGATGACGTCGAAGTCGGCACCGAGCATCTCGAGCTTGGTGAGGAACTTCTCGTACCCGCGGCGGATGATGCCGATGTTGCGCACCACCGACTCGCCCTCTGCGGTGAGCGCCGCGATCACGTAGCTGTAGCCGCCACGGAGGTCGGGCACGACGACGTCGGCGCCGTGCAGCGGCGTGGGGCCGTTGATCACGGCGGCCTGCTCGAGCGCCCGGCGAGGAACGCGCCGGGCGGGAGCGTCGATGCCGTCGGGGTGCACGACGATGTCGGCGCCCATCTGGTTGAGCGCCTCGGTGAAGCCCAGGCGGTTCTCGTACACCGTCTCATGGACGGTCGACTCGCCCGGCGCCTGCGTGAGGGCCACGATGAGCGGCTGCTGCCAGTCGGTCATGAAGCCGGGGTGCACGTCGGTCTCGACGACGACGGGCTTGAGCGCGCCGTCGCGACGGAACTGGATGCCGTCCTCGCGGACGTCGAACCAGCCGCCGGCCTTGCGGAACACGTTGAGGAACGTGAGCATCTCCTGCTGACGGGCTCCGCCGACGAAGATGTCGCCGTCCGTCGCGAGCGCCGCGCACGCCCACGAGGCGGCCTCGTTGCGGTCGAAGATCGCACGGTGATCGTAGCCCTGCAGCGAGTCCACGCCCTCGATGAAGATCACGCGGTTCGGCTCGTACGAGATGATGGCGCCCATCTTCTGCAGCACGGCGATGAGATCCATGATCTCGGGCTCGATGGCCGCGTTGCGCAGCTCGGTGACGCCCTTGGCGCGGACGGCGGTGAGCAGCACCTGCTCGGTCGCGCCCACGCTCGGGTACGGCAGCTCGATGTTGGCACCGTGCAGGCCGTTCGGGGCCGTGATGCGGATGCCCTCGTAGCTCTTGTCGACGACCGCGCCGAACGCGCGCAGCGCGTCCATGTGGAAGTTGATGGGACGGTCGCCGATGCGGCAGCCGCCGAGGTCGGGGATGAGTGCCTCACCGAGAAGGTGCAGCAGCGGGCCGCAGAACAGGATCGGGATGCGGGATGCCCCGGCATGCGCGTCGATCTCCTCGAAGTGCGCGGCCACGGCCCCGGTGGGGTCGAGGTGGATCGTCCCCTCCTCCTCGCCGTCCCACACGCGCACGCCGTGGACTTCGAGCAGGGACCGGACGACCTGGACGTCGCTGATGTCGGGGACGTCCCGCAGGACGCTCGTCGTCTCGCCGAGGAGGGCGGCGACCATCGCCTTCGTGACCAGGTTCTTGGCGCCCTTGACCTCGACGCGCCCCGTCAGGGGGCGACCGCCGCGGATGGCGAGGACTTCACCGTTCACGTGCTTCTCTCCCGACTTCGCGATCGTCTCGGCGCCCGCGGCGACATTCAGAAGCGACTTCATCCGGTGGACCTCACTGTATTGGTCGGGGGCTGTCACCCGAGGGGTGCCTCGGGTGCTGCCCGGGGGCGGTTTGCAGTGGACCGGGCGCCCTGTTGGAGCGCCCGACCCGGCTCACGGAACGGGAAGCGTCCGCGGCCGCCACGCCTCGCGGCGAGCCTCGAACTGCGCGATCTTGTCTGCTTCGCGCAGCGTGAGCCCGATGTCGTCGAGCCCTTCGAGAAGCCGCCACCTAGTGTAATCGTCGATGTCGAAAGCGAGCTCCAGCGCGCCGATCGTCGCCGTGCGGGCCTGCAGGTCCACCGTCATCTCGACGCCCGGGTCGGCCTCGATCGCCGCCCACGCGGCCTCGAGGTCGGACTCGGAGATCACCCCCGTGACCAGGCCCTGCTTGCCCGCATTGCCGCGGAAGATGTCGGCGAACCGGGGACTCAGGACGACCTTGAACCCGAAGTCGCGCAGCGCCCAGACGGCGTGCTCGCGGCTGGATCCGGTGCCGAAGTCGGGGCCGGCGACGAGGATGCTCGCGCCCTGGTAGGCAGGCTGGTTCAGCACGAACTCGGGGTCCTGCCGCCAGCTGGCGAACAGGGCGTCGTCGAAGCCCGTCTTGGTGACCCGCTTGAGGTACACGGCGGGGATGATCTGGTCGGTGTCGACCGCAGAGCGCTTCAGCGGGGCGGCGATGCCGGTGTGGGTGGTGAACTTCTCCATGTCAGGCTCCCTGTCCGTCCGCAGCCGATCCGACGAACTCGTTGAGATCGCTCGGGCTGGAGAGCGTGCCGCGCACGGCGGTGGCCGCCGCGACCAGCGGCGAGACCAGATGCGTGCGCCCGCCCTTGCCCTGGCGTCCTTCGAAGTTGCGGTTGCTCGTGGAGGCGCAACGCTCCCCCGGCGCGAGCTGGTCGGGGTTCATGCCCAGACACATCGAGCAGCCGGCGAAGCGCCACTCTGCACCGAAGTCCTCGAACACCTTGTCGAGGCCCTCGGCCTCCGCCTCCAGCCGGACGCGGGCCGACCCCGGCACGACCATGACGCGCACGCCGTCGGCCTTCTTGCGGCCCTTGACGATCGACGCGAAGGCACGGAGGTCCTCGATGCGGCTGTTCGTGCAGGAGCCCATGAACACCGCGTCGACCGCGACGTCCTTGAGCGCCGTGCCCGGCTGCAGGTCCATGTACTCCAGTGCGCGCTCGGCAGCCGCTCGCTCGTTGGCGTCGGCGATGTCGGACGGCGTCGGGACCACGCCCGACAGCGACACACCCTGTCCGGGGTTCGTCCCCCACGTGACGAAGGGCTCGAGCTCGTCCGCGTCGAGGAACACCTCGGCGTCGTAGACGGCCCCCTCGTCGCTCGGGAGCGTGCGCCAGTACGCGACGGCGTCGTCCCAGTCCTGGCCCCGGGGCGCGTGCGGGCGACCCTCCAGGTACGCGAACGTCGTCTCGTCGGGTGCGATCATGCCGGCGCGCGCGCCCGCCTCGATCGACATGTTGCACATCGTCATGCGCCCCTCCATCGAGAGGGAGCGGATGGCGCTGCCGCGGTACTCCAGCACGTAGCCCTGACCGCCGTTGGCGCCGATCTTCGCGATGATCGCCAGGATGATGTCCTTCGCGGTGACACCGGGCTTCAGATCGCCCTCGACCGTGATCGCCATCGTCTTGAAGGGCTTGAGCGGCAGCGTCTGCGTCGCCATCACGTGCTCGACCTCGCTCGTGCCGATGCCGAACGCCATGGCGCCGAACGCACCGTGGGTCGAGGTGTGCGAGTCGCCGCACACGACGGTGATGCCGGGCATCGTGAGCCCCAGCTGCGGGCCCACGACGTGGACGATGCCCTGCTCCTTGTCGCCCAGCGAGTGCAGGCGCACACCGAACTCCTCGGCGTTGCGGCGCAGCGTCTCGATCTGCGTGCGGCTGGTGAGGTCGGCGATCGGCTTGTCGATGTCGAGCGTCGGGGTGTTGTGGTCCTCGGTCGCGATCGTCAGGTCGAGCCGGCGCACGGGGCGCCCCTCGGCGCGCAGGCCGTCGAACGCCTGTGGGCTCGTGACCTCGTGCACCAGGTGGAGGTCGATGTAGATCAGGTCGGGTTGGCCGTCCTCGCCGCGGACGACGACGTGGTCGTCCCAGACCTTCTCGGCCAGCGTGCGGGGGCGGTCCGGGATGCCGGATGCGTCGATCGTGCTCATTGCTCTGTCGTTCTCCTCGGATGAGACGGCGCCCGCGACGAACCGGGGCCGTGAGGGTGGGGCCCGCGACGAACTCCGCGACGAGGGAGGCCTGGGAACTAGGACTCGTCGCGGCCGCTAAGGAGAAGGCGAGCGATCCGCACGAGCCCAGGCTACCACCGGCTCGGTGGACCTCGACTCGCGCGGACCCGCTCTCAGTGCCCTTCGGAGCCCGTGGACCCCTCGACGGCGGGTGCGGCATCCACGGCATTCCGCTTGTCGCGCGCCGACGCGATGAGGCTCGCGATCGTCGCGACCGCCATCGACAGGACGATGACGCCGAGCGACATCCAGGTCGAGATCTCGGGGGCCCATTCGATGGGCTCGCCGTTGTTGATGAAGGGCAGCTCGTTCACGTGCATGGCGTGGAACACGAGCTTGAGACCGATGAACGCCAGGATGAACGCGATGCCGTAGTGGAGGTACCGCAGGCGGTCGAGCAGATCGCCCAGCAGGAAGTACAGCTGACGGAGCCCCATCAGCGCGAAGATGTTCGCGGTGAACACGATGAACGCGCTCTGCGTGATCCCGAAGATCGCAGGGATCGAGTCGATCGCGAACAGCAGGTCCGTGACGCCGATCGTCACGAACACGATGATCATCGGCGTCCACATCTTCTTGCCGCCGACGACCGTGCGGATCTTCGCGCCGTCGTACTCGTCGCTGATGTCGATGAAGCGGCGGAGCACACGGACGACGAAGCCCTCCTGCTTGACGTCGTCCTCATGGTCGCCGCCGGGGAACGCCTGCCGGATCGCGGTCCACACCAGGAACGCGCCGAACAGGTAGAACACCCAGCTGAACTGCTCGATGATCGCGGCGCCCAGGAGGATGAACACGCCGCGCAGCACGAGCGCGATGATGATGCCCACCATCAGGACTTCCTGCTGGTACCTGCGGGGCACGGCGAACTGGCTCATGATCAGCACGAACACGAACAGGTTGTCGATCGACAGGCTGTACTCGGTGAGCCAGCCGGCCACGAACTGACCGGCGTACTCACCGCCCGCGAAGATCCACATCAAGCCGGCGAAGATCAGCGCGAGCGTCACATAGAACAGCACCCACAGGGTCGACTCCTTGGCCGACGGGATGTGGGGGCGCTTGAGGATCAGCAGCAGGTCGGCGACGAGGATGAGCGTCAGGATCACCAGGGATCCGACTTCGAACCACAGCGGGAGATCGAGGTCCATTGCGGGCCTTTCGAGAATGCGGAGAGGGGTCGGTCGAATTCGAAAGTCTCTCCCCCGCTGGCCTGCCGGCCGGCGTCGCACACCCGGGGTCGCTCTGTCGGGACCCGTGATGACGGATGCGCGGTTTCGGGATACTCCCTCTCGCTCGCATCAGGATACAGGCTCGGGATGCCGCACCTCGCGCATCGCGGCGGATCCGGTGAGACGATCCGGGGTGGGCCGACACCTGTTCGATGAGAGATGATTCGAGGGTTCGGAGGATGGGGATGGCTGACGACGGTTCGCACGACGACCCGCAGGGCGACGCCGCGCTGGCGGCGCTGGCCGCGGGCGGGAGCGAGCGCGCCTTCCGCGCCATCTACCGGACCTACGTGCGCCCGGTGTACTGGCTCGCGCACGGCTTGGTCGGCAACCCCGCGGACGCCGAGGAGGTCACGCAGGAGACGTTCCTCGTCGCGTGGCGCAAGCTCCCCGGCTTCGAACTGGCGGGCGAGTCGCTGCTGCCGTGGCTGGCGACCATCTGCCGCTTCCAGGCCGCCAACCGCGTCCGGCGGCAGCGCCGCGACCGCGAGCACACCGCCGCACCGGCCGACGAGAGCCTGCCAGACACGGTCGACGTCGAGCAGCAGGTCGTCGACGGCGCACTGGCCGACGCGATCCTGCGCGAGGTCGCCGGCCTCGGCGACCTCGACCGCGAGATCTTCCGGCTCTGTGCGACCGAGGGCTACGCCTACCAGGCGGCCGCCGAGCAGCTGGGCATCACGCACGGCGTCGTCCGCAATCGTCTCTCCCGCATCCGCACGCGCCTGCGGACCGTCGTGAAGGAGAGCACATGAACACGCAGCCGAGGGACCCGCAGGGTGCGGCATCCCTTCCCGAGCTGAGTCCGCAGCGCATCGACGAGATCGAGGACGCACTGTTCGCCGACATCGCCGCCGACCGGTCGCGGGCGACCACGCAGCGCCGCCGTCGCGGGCGGTACTGGATCGCTGGCGGCGCGGCGGCGGCCGTCATCGTGGTCGCGGCTGTCATCGCGCCGAGCGTCGGCACGATGGTCAGCCCGTCGGGAGGCTCCGACAGCGCGGCCGTCGCGCCGGCGTCCCGGGCGGACGGCGGCGCCGAGAACGGAGCCGCGGACACAGCGCCCGAGTCGAGCGCAGGCTCGATGGTGGCGGACGAGTCCGCCGGAGCGGGCGCGACCGACACCGCGACAGTCGGTCGCGACATCGTGACGACCGCGTCGGCCACTGTCACGGTCGACGACGTCGACGCGGCCGTGCGCAGCGTCGCCGACACCGCGGCGCTGCACGGCGGCTATGTCGAATCGATGAGCATCGGCAGTGACGGCACGGTCTCCCCGGTCGATCCCGCGCAAAGCGGCATGACGGACGGCGTCGTCGCACCCGACGTCATGCCGTATCCGGCGCCGACCGACGGCGCCTGGATCACCGTGCGCGTGCCCGCGGACCAGCTGACCGCCGTGCGCGGTTCCCTGGACGACCTCGGCACCGTCACCGCGTCCAACGTCGATCGGCAAGACGTGACGGCACAGACCGTCGACCTCGAGGCGCGCATCGACGCCGCACAGGCCTCGGTAGACCGGCTCGAGGCGCTGATGGCGCAGGCCGCGAGCGTCGCCGACCTTCTCGCGGCCGAGTCCGCCCTGTCGGAGCGGCAGGCGCTGCTGGAGTCCTACCAGCAGCAGCTCAAGATGCTCGACGACCAGGTCGCGATGTCGACGCTCTCGGTCACCCTCACCCCCGAGGTCGAGCCTGTGACCGCCGATCCCGCCGGGTTCGGCGACGGGCTCGCCGCCGGCTGGAACGGCCTCGTGGCCACGCTCAACGGCATCGTCGTGGCCATCGGGTTCCTCATCCCCTGGCTCGCCGTCGCGGCCGTCGCCGGGCTCATCGTGTGGCTCATCGTCCGCGCCGTGCGCCGGCGGCGGACGGCCCGGGACGCGCGCCCCGCGGAGCCGGCGGCATCCACCGAGGAGTCGAAGACGGAGTGAGGACGCCTCACTTCGGTGCCGAGGCGAGCTCCGCGGCCATGCCGACGAGGTAGACGACGACCGACAGCGCGACGGTCAGCAGGGTCAGCGCCATGATCGTGATCGTGACGCCCCCGGTCGCGAGCTCGCCGCGGGCATGGAGTCCCTCATGGACGCGGCGGTAACGGCGAGCCACGCGGAGGTAGCCCGTCAGCGCGAGCGCCACGAGCACCAGCCCCAGCGGGATCGCGGCATACAGACTCACCTCGGCCGCGAAACGCACCGCGACGGCACCGGCGACCCCCAGTGCCAGGAACGTGCGACGCCAGGCCAGCAGTGTCCGCTCGGGCTGCAGGCCCGGATCGAACGGCTGCTCGGGGGTGCTCATCGCGTCACCAGAGCAGGCCGAGCACCAGCAGCACGACGGCCAGCACGACCCCGACCGTCAGCGCGGGCGCCAGGGCGGCGCCGGGAAGCGGGCGCGATTCGCGCAGCGACCGCTCGGTGCGGTACCAGCCCACCCACGCCTGCACGGCGCACAGCACGCCGAGCACGATGAACACCGCCGCCGACGCGATGCGGAATCCGGTCGACACGCCGACGTCCAGGGCGATGAGGGCGACGCCTGCAGCCAGCATCGCGAGGGACGTGCGCACCCAGGCCAGGAACGTCCGCTCGTTGGCGAGGCTGAACCGTGGATCGGGCTCGGAGCCGCGCCGGTAGAGCGAGCGGGGGAATCGGCTGTCCATCGAGGCCGAGCCTATCCCCGAACAGACGAAGAGCCCCGGTCCGTGGACCGGGGCTCTTCGGGTGGTGACCCCAGCGGGATTCGAACCCGCGTTACCGCCGTGAGAGGGCGGCGTACTAGGCCGCTATACGATGGGGCCGTACAGCGAGCCGGAGCCTGGACTCCGACGTGTTGCCTGACTGGTGACCCCAGCGGGATTCGAACCCGCGTTACCGCCGTGAGAGGGCGGCGTACTAGGCCGCTATACGATGGGGCCGTTCAGGCAACCGTTCGATTATGCCACGCCCCGCATCATCGCTCCAAATCGAGGCAGCAGGTGCGGCGCGGCTTGCCGCCGCACCCCCCGGAGCGATTGACTCGACGCATGCGAGTCACCAAGTTCGAGCACGCGACGCTCACCCTGTCCGACAGCGGCCGGACCATCGTCATCGACCCCGGTTCGTTCACCGCGCCGCTGGGAGACCTGGAGGGCGTCGTCGCCGTCGTCATCACGCACGAGCACGCCGACCACTGGACGGCCGACCACCTCGACCGCATCCTCGAGCAGTTCCCCGACACGCCGATCTACGGCCCCGAGGGGGTCGCGAAGGCCGCCGCCGGATTCGACGTCACCGTCGTCCACCCGGGTGACGTGGTCGAGATCGAGCCGTTCCGCCTGGAGTTCTTCGGCGGCACGCACGCCGTGATCCACCGGACGATCCCGGTCGTCGACAACGTCGGCGTGCTCGTGAACGACGACTTCTACTACCCCGGCGACTCGTACGCCGAGCCCGGACGCCCGGTGAAGCTGCTCGCCGCACCCGTCGGCGCCCCGTGGCTCAAGATCGGCGAGGCCATGGACTTCGTCCTGGCCGTCGCACCGCGTCAGGTCTTCGGCACGCACGACCTCACGCTGTCGGTCGCCGGGCGCGACATGGGACGCGGCCGCCTGGGCTGGGCCGCCCAGCAGGACGGCGGCGAGCTCGTCGTCCTCGATCCGGGCGATTCGGTCGACATCTGACCCGGAACGCACGAGACGACGGATGCTGCGGCGGCTTCGACCCGCGGCATCCGTCGTCTCGTCTTCGACTCATCCCGCCGGAGCCGGATGAGAGCCTGCCTACTGTGCGTCGAGATCGGTCTCCAGCAGCGCGACGAGCTCGTCGAGCGCCTTCTCGGCGCCCTCGCCGTCGGCCTTGAGCGTCACGACCGTGCCCTGCGACGCGCCGAGCCCCATCAGCGACAGGATGCTGCCGGCGTTGAGGTCGGCGCCGCCCTCGACCGCGATGGTCACGGGGACGGGCTGGGACTGGACGGCCTGCACGAACAGCTTCGCGGGGCGCGCGTGCAGCCCCGAGCTGCTCGCGATGGTGGCCTGACGTTCTGCCATGGTTCTCTCCTGTCTGGTCCGACCCGCCCGGAACGGAAGTGGGCGCGTCGACGATCCGATTCTGTCGGACGACCGGGTCAGGCCGCCACGGGTACGCCGGATTCGGCCTGCTCGAGCTCCTTGCGACCGACCCAGCGCTTGAGTCCGATGACGGCGAGCGCCGCCACCACCGTGCCCGCGGCGAGGGCGATGACGAAGCCCCAGATCGGGTCGATCGCGAAGAAGACGAAGATGCCGCCGTGCGGGGCGAGCGACTGCACGCCGAACGCCATCGAAAGCGCCCCGGTGACGGCGCCGCCGAGCATCGACGCGGGGATGACCCGCAGCGGGTCGGCGGCAGCGAACGGGATGGCCCCCTCGCTGATGAACGCGGCGCCCAGCAGCCACGCGGCCTTGCCGTTCTCGCGCTCGATCGGCGGGAAGAGGTCGCGGGCCAGCACGGTCGAGGCGAGGGCCATCGCGAGCGGCGGCACCATGCCGGCGCACATCACTGCGGCCATGATGAGGTACGGCGTCGGGTTCTCGGCCGAACCCGCGCCGAGGCCGGCGACCGCGAACGCATAGGCGACCTTGTTGACCGGACCACCCAGGTCGAAGCACATCATGAGACCGAGGATCACGCCCACGAAGATGATCGCGTCGGTAGCGGCGAGATCGGTGAGCCACGAGTTCAGCCCCTCCATCAGCGTCGCGATGGGGCGCCCGAGGAAGAGGATCATGAGACCGGACGCGACGATCGACGCCAGCAGGGGGATGATGACGACGGGCATCAGGCCGCGCAGCCAGCGAGGCGCCCGCCACGTGCCGATCCACCATGCGACGACACCGGCCAGCAGACCTCCGATGATGCCTCCGATGAACCCGGCGTTCATCAGCACCGCGACCGCGCCGGCCACGAACCCGGGCGCGATGCCGGGCCGATCGGCGATCGCGAACGCGATGTAGCCGGCGAGCGCCGAGACGAGGAAGCCCATCGACGTCGCGCCGATCATGAAGGCGACCGAGCCGAGGTACTGCCCCAATCCGCCGGCGGGCAGATCCCACAGCGCATTCTCGACGATGACCGTTGCGGCGTCCTTGTTGACGTCGTACCCGCCGAGAAGGAAGCCGAGCGCGATCAGCAGACCGCCGCCGGCGACGAACGGGATCATGTAGCTCACGCCGGTGAGGAGGATCCGCTGGATGCGGGCGCCCCACGACAGCGTCTCGGACGACGTGGATGCCGCGGCCGCCGCCTCGCCGCCGACACGGGTGGCCGACGGGTCCTCGGCCGCCGCGAGGGCCTCGGCGATGAGCTGCGCGGGCTGCTCGATCCCGCGCTTCACACCCGAGCGGACCACCGGCTTGCCGGCGAAGCGCTGCGGCTCGCGCACATCGACGTCGGTCGCGAAGATCACCGCGTCGGCGGCGTCGATCACCTCGCGGGGCAGCGCCTGGTAGCCGCTGGAGCCCTGCGGCTCCACGACGAGGTCGACGCCGGCCTTCTTGCCGGCCGCCGTCAGCGCGTCGGCCGCCATGAAGGTGTGCGCGATGCCCGTGGCGCACGCGGTCACGGCGACGATGCGCGCGGGGCGGCCGTCGATGCCAGGCGCACCCGGCACCGGTGCCGCGGCGGCGGGCGTGGCGGCTGCGGGCGTGGCGGCTGCGGGCATGGACGCGGCATCCGCCTCGCCGATGGCCGCGCGCACGATCGCGACCACCTCGTCGTCCGACGAGGCGGCGCGCAGGCCGGCCGTGAAGTCCTCCTGCATGAGGCTGCGGGCGAGCTTCGACAGCACCGCGAGGTGCGCCTCGGCGGCGTCGGCGGGCGCCGCGATCAGGAACACGAGGTCGGCGGCGCCGTCCGTCGCGCCGAAGTCGACGCCCGGATCCAGGCGCGCGAAGGCCAGCGACGGCGTCGTGACGGCGGCGCTCTTCGCGTGCGGGATCGCGATCCCGCCGGGAAGCCCGGTCTCGTCCTTCTGCTCGCGGGCCCACGCGTCGGCGTAGAGCGCCTCGGCGTCGGTCGCGCGTCCCTGTGCGACGACGCGCTCGGCGAGGGAGCGGATGACGGCGGACTTGTCGGCGCCGAGGGCGGTGTCCAGGCTCACGAGGCCCGGGGTGATGGTGTCGGCCATGACGACCTCCGATTTTCGTAGGGGTGATTCGGGCGGGTGGGAATTCAGGCGAGACGGGTGACGGGTACGTCGCCGTGGGGCAGGTCGGCGGGCGCCGGTGCCTGTGTGCCGGGAAGGGATGCCGCGGCCGCCCCGTACCGGACGGCCCGTCGCAGCCGCTCGTCGGGGCCGTCCCCCCGGGCCTCGCCCAGCACGTAGCCGGCGAGGGAGCTGTCGCCGGCGCCGACCGTGCTGACGACGCGGATGGGCGGCGGGACGGCGGCCCAGGCGCCGTCGGCGGCGACCAGCAGTGCGCCACGCGCACCGAGAGTGACCAGCGCCGCACCGACGCGATCGGGCACGAGCGCACGCGCGACGTCGAGGGCCGTGTGCGCATCGGCGCCGTCGAGCGGAGTGCCGACCAGCTCGCCGAGCTCCTCGTCGTTCGGCTTGATGAGGTCCGGACGCCCGTGCGCGACGACGGCTGCCAGCGCCGGACCCGAGGTGTCGACGGCGATGAGAGGCGCCTTCTCCGCGTGCACGGCGCGCACGGCGCCGATCACCCGAACGTAGAAGTCGTCCGGAACACCCGGCGGGAGCGACCCCGCCAGCACCAGCCAGCGCGCGCCGGCCGAAGCCGCGACGGTCGCGTCCACGACGGCCGAGATCTCGTCGGGCGACAGGCGTGCCCCCGGCAGGTTGAGCTTCGTGGTGATTCCTGCGGGGTCGGTCACGGCGAGGTTGGCGCGCACGTGACCGGCGACCGGCACGCGATGCGCGTCGAGGCCGCTCCCCCGCAGCGCTGTGTCGAACGGGTCGTCGACGGCGAGCGGCAGCACGGCGACGCACGGCTCGCCGGCGGCGACGATCGCCCGCGCGACGTTGATGCCCTTGCCACCGGCATCCTCGCGCGCGGACTGCGCGCCCTGCACCTCGCCGACCTGCAGCGGCGCGGGCAGCATCACGGTCCGATCGAGGGACGGGTTGGCGGTGAGCGTGACGATCATGAGAGCCAGACCTCCACATCGGCGTCGGCGAGCGCGGACGCGAGTTCGGCATCGGGAGCGGTGTCGGTGACGAGCACGTCGATCGCCTCGAGAGGCGCGAAGCCGACGAGCAGCTCGAGGCCGAACTTGTCGGCGTCGGCGACCACGACGACGCGGCGGGCCGACGCGACGATCGCCCGCTTGACGGCGGCCTCGTCCGGGTCGGGGGTGCTCAGTCCGAATGCGGCGGACAGTCCGTTGGTGCCGACGAATGCCACGTCGGGGCGCAGCGCGCCGATCGCCCGCACCGTATCGGCGCCGACGGCGGCAGCGGTGAGGCCGCGCACGCGACCGCCGATGAGCGACAGGGACGCCCCCGGGACCGCCGCCAGCGCATGGCCCAGGGTCAGCGAGTGCGTCACCACCTCGATGCGCTCCGCCGCCAGCCGCGGCGCGAGGGCTGCCGCCACCGCCGCCGTCGTGGTGCCCGCGTCGAGGAAGAGGGACCCGCTGAAGTCATCGCCCAGCACGTCGAGCGCCCGGGCGCCGATGGCCGCCTTCGCGCCGCCGTGATGCTCCAGCCGCTCGGCCAGCGACGGCTCGCGGGTGCTGGCGCGTTCGCGCCCGACGGCGCCGCCGTGCACGCGCCGCAGGGCACCCACCGACTCCAGGTGGTCGAGGTCGCGGCGGACGGTCTCGGTCGTGACGTCGAAGCGGTCGGCCAGCTCGACGACGCTGACGCGTCCCTGTGCGGCCAGCAGGAGCTCGATCTGCTCGTGGCGCTCCGTTGCGTACATCTGCGGGTCCTTCCGTGGATTCCCACACATTACAACATGTTCCAACACAAACACAAGAGAGCGCAGGAGTCGGACGGAGTAGGTTCGAACGATGCCCGACAAGCCCGCCGCGGAGTTCCCCATCGACGCCGACCTCGTGCGTGGGCTCGTCCTCGCCCAGGCAGGAGCGCGCATCCCGAACGCCGCGACCCTGCCGTTGCACAAGGTCGCGGAAGGCTGGGACAGCGAGATCTGGCGACTCGGCGACGCGTATGCCGTGCGGCTCCCCCGACGCGAGATGGCCGCGCCCCTCGTCCTCAACGAGCAGCGCGTACTGCCGGAGATCGCCCGCCGCCTGGCCCCCCTCGGTCTGTCCGTCCCCGAGCCGGTGGTGTGCGGCGTTCCGGCGGGCGTCTACCCCTGGGCGTGGTCGATCGTCCCGTGGATCGAGGGAGAGCGTGCAATGGACGTCCCGCGCGTCGATCGCGGCGGCTGGGCGGCGCCGCTCGCCGCAGCACTGGTCGCCCTGCACACCGATGCTCCGGCGGACTTCCCCGTCAACCCGGTGCGCGGCCACCCGCTCGCGACGCGCGACGCTGGATTCGCCGAGCGGCTCGCCCTGCTGCGCGAGACCCGGACGCTCGACGACGCGACGGCCGAGCGGCTGGCCGCCGTGTGGCGCGCCGGCGTCGCCACGCCGGAGTGGAGCCGAACGCCGGTGTGGATCCACGGCGATCTGCACCCCGGCAACCTCGTCTCACGGGAGGGCGCTCTCGCGGGCGTCATCGACTTCGGCGACGTGACCGCCGGCGACCCGGCCTACGACCTCGGCGTGGCATGGCTCGCGTTCGACGCCCCGGCACGCCGACGCTTCGTCGCCGCGACCGGCGGGCGCTACGACCCCGCGACGTGGCGCCGCGCCCACGCCTGGGCGGCTGCCGTCGCCCTCATGTTCCTCGTCCACAGCGACGACAACCCCGACTACTTCGAGCTCGGAAGGGATGCCGTCACGCAGGTGCTCGCCGACGGCGAGGCGTGACGGCATCCACCGTCCGATCCCAGGCGGGACCGGCACGCGAGCCGGGTCGCGGCCCTCGGAGGAACAAGAAAACCCCCGTTCAAACGGGGGTTTCATCTTGCTGGGGTACCTGGACTCGAACCAAGAACAACTGAACCAGAATCAGCCGTGTTGCCAATTACACCATACCCCAAGGCGTTTCCGCCGAAGCGGTGCCGAGGAATGAGTCTACGTCACCGCGGCACGTGCTCCAAACCGAGCCGCTACCCGCGCGCGTCGACCAGCGCCCCGAGGCGGCGGATCGACTCGGGCTTGCCGAGCAGCTCCATGGACTCGAACAGCGGCGGCGACACGCGGCGGCCGCTCAGCGCGACGCGGAGCGGGCCGTAGGCGACGCGGGGCTTGAGACCGAGGCCGCCCTCCTCGACGGGGGTGATGAGGGCGCCGGCGAGGGCGTCCTGCACCGCGGCGGCCGAGAAGTCCGTGTCGGGCACGAGTTCGAGCGCGCCCACCGACGCCACCAGCACCTCGTTCGCGTTGGCGGGGAGCGACGCGAGCGCGTCGTCCTGGTACGACACGTCGTCCGCGAACAGGAATCCCAGCAGACCCGGCGCGTCGCCGAGCAGCTGCATGCGCTCCTGCACGAGCGGCGCGGCCGCGGCGAGCGTCGCCTGCTGCGCGGGCGTCGGCGGCTCGGCCACGACGCCGGCGGCCGCCAGGTAGGGCACGAGGCGCGCCGCGAAGTCCTCAGGCTGCAGCATCCGGATGTGGTCGCCGTTGATCGACTCGGCCTTCTTCTGGTCGAACCGGGCCGGGTTGGGGTTCACGTCGACGATGTCGAACGCCGCCACGAGCTCCTCGAGCGAGAACACGTCGCGGTCGGGACCGATCGACCAGCCGAGCAGCGCGAGGTAGTTGAGCAGGCCCTCGTGGATGAAGCCCTTGTCTCGCTGCAGGAACAGGTCGGCCTTCGGGTCGCGCTTGGAGAGCTTCTTGTTGCCCTCTTCGCCCAGCACGAGCGGCATGTGGGCGAAGCGCGGGACGAACGTCGTGACGCCGGCATCCACCAGCGCTCCGTAGAGGGCGAGCTGACGCGCGGTCGACGGCATGAGGTCCTCGCCGCGGATCACGTGCGTGATGCCCATGAGCGCGTCGTCGACGGGGTTCACGAACGGGTACAGCGGAACGCCGCCCGCGCGGACGAGCACGAAGTCGGGGAACGACCCGGCGGGGAACGTGACCTCGCCGCGGATCAGGTCGACATAGGTGAGGTCCTCGTCGGGCACGCGCAGGCGCCACGCAGGCTCGCGACCCTCGGCACGGAACGCGGCCTTCTGCTCGTCGGTGAGGTGGCGGTCGAAGTTGTCGTAGCCGAGCTGCTTGGCACGGCCGTTGGCCTCGTTGCGCGCGTCGATCTCTTCGGCCGTCGAGTAGCTCTCGTACACGGCGCCGGCCGCGATGAGCTTGTCGAGCACGTCGCGGTAGATGTCGTGGCGCTGCGACTGGCGGTACGGAGCGTGCGGGCCGCCCACCTCGACGCCCTCGTCCCAGTCGATCTTGAGCCAGCGCAGCGCATCGAGGAGCTGCTGGTAGCTCTCCTCGCTGTCGCGTGCCGCATCGGTGTCTTCGATGCGGAACACGAGCTTGCCGCCGTTGTGGCGGGCGTAGGCCCAGTTGAACAGCACCGTGCGGATGAGTCCGACGTGCGGGAGGCCGGTCGGCGAAGGGCAGAACCGGACGCGGACGTCGGCGCCGGTGGCGGTCGTGGTGCGGGGATCAGGCGAAGAGGACATCACCGTCGATTCTAGTTCGCGGATGCCTCGCCGCCGGGGCCGGCCGTGGCGCCCGACGTGGGTCCGGCCACGAGCCGCGCCAGGGCCGTGAGCGTGGCCCGCACCGCGGGGACGCGGTCGGCGCCGCGCGCGGTGACGGTGTGGATCGTGCGCCGCTCCCCCGCCGGCAGCGGCACGATCGCCAGGCCCGGCAGCTGCGGGAACGACTCGACGGCCATGCGCGGCAGTGTCGCGACGCCGATCCCCTGCGCGACGAGGCCCTCGACGGCGACGAAGTTGTCGGTCTCGAACGCGATGCGGGGGGCGAACCCGGCGCGGCCGCACAGCTCCAGCAGGTGTCCGCGGCAGCGGGGGCACCCCGCGATCCAGGAGTCGTCGGCGAGCGACGCGACCTCGACGGACGCCGCACCGGCACCCGGGTGCCCTGCGGGCAGCACCGCGAGCATCTCGTCGACGCCGATCGAGCGCACGTCGAGCCCGCGCGCACTGGTCCCGTGCGGGTCGTCGCGGTCCCCCGGGTAGCTGAAGGTCAGCGCGATGTCGGTGCGGTCCTCGCGCACCGCCTCGACCGCTTCGGGCGGCTCGGCCTCGACGTACGTGAGCGAGATCCCGGGATGCCGCACCGCGAGGTCCGCCAGCAGCCGCGGCACGACCGTCGGCGAAGCCGACGGGAAGGCCATGAGCCGCACGCGCGCGGCGCGGAGTCCCTGCAGCTCGGCGAGCTCGCCGGCCGCGGCATCCAGCGCCGTCGTCACGGCGGGTGCGTGCCGCGCGAGGATGCGGCCTGCGTCGGTGAGGCGGACGCTGCGACCCACGCGCTCGACGATCGCGATGCCCAGCCGCTGCTCGAGGCGCTTGAGCTGCTGGCTGACGGCGGGCTGGCTGTAGCCGAGCTCCAGCGCCGCACCCGTGATCGAGCCGGCGTCGGCCACCGCTTTCACGAGCCGCAGCTCCCGCGCGTCGAACCCGGGGTCGTCGTCGAACACGTCCGTCATGCTCCGAGCATAAGCATTCGTTATGGGTTTCATGGAATACCTGCCGTAGACGTGAGCAATCGTTGCGTCCAGGCTGGTGGCATGTCCGCCCTGGCCGTCTCCTCCCCCGCGATCCGCGCCGCACAGCGCGCGTTCCCCGGCGGGCGCGACTACCTCGCGGCGTGCACCGCGGGCCTGCCCAGCCGCGCCACGCGGGACGCGGTCGTGGCCGACCTCGACGCCGCCGCCGCGGGGCGCGTCGATCTCGCCTCCTACTGCGCGGCGGTGGAGCGCTCGCGCGCACTGTTCGGCGCCCTTGTCGGCGTCGGCGCCGAGCGGGTCGCGATCGGCTCGCAGACGTCGGTCGCTGCGGGCCTCATCGCGGCATCGCTCCCCGACGGTGCGGAAGTGCTCGTGCCCGAGGGCGAGTTCTCGTCGATGGTGCTCCCGTTCGTGCACGCCGGGCGCGGCATCCGGGTCCGCACCGCTCCGCTGCCCGAGCTGGCCTCGGCCGTGTCGGCCGACACCGCGCTCGTGGCCTTCTCGATCGTGCAGTCGGCCACCGGCGAAGTGGCGGATGCCGCGGCCATCGTCGCCGCCTCGGCCCGGCACGGCGCCCTCACCCTGTGCGACGCGACGCAGGCCGTCGGCTGGCTTCCCGTCGCGGCATCCGACTTCGACGCCGTCGTCTGCCACGCGTACAAGTGGCTGTGCGCACCGCGCGGCGTCGCGTTCCTCGCATTGTCGGAGCGCCTCGCCTCCCGCATGACGCCGATCCACGCCGGCTGGTACGCCGGCGACGACCCGTGGTCGTCGTGCTACGGCGGGGAGGTCGAACTCGCCACCGACGCACGGCGGTTCGACGTCTCGCCCGCGTGGCAGGCGTTCGTCGGCGCCGCGCCCGCGCTGGAGCTGTTCGCCGCCATCGACCCCGCAGACCTGCACGCGCACGCGACAGGGCTCGCCGCGGCGTTCCGCGCGGGTCTCGGTCTGCCCGTCCCCGAACGGGCGTCGGCGATCGTCACCTGGAACGACCCCGGAGGCTGCGACCTCGCCCGGCTCACCGCCGCGGGCCTCACCGCATCCGGCCGGGCAGGACGCGCGCGCGTCGCGTTCCACGTCTTCAACGACGCGGACGACGTCGACCTGGCGCTCGCGGCGCTCGGCCGCTGAGCCGTCGGCGGCCTCGCCGCACTGCGTAGACTGCACACGCGGGTCAGCCGGCCCTCGCCCCGACGGAGGCCTCATGACCCCCCACCCCGACCGCACGGTGCTGCGCGGCGGCATCGTGATCGACGGAACGGGCGGCCCGCGGCATGCTGCGGACGTCGAGATCACGGGGGGACGGATCGCTGCCGTCGGCGACGTCGCGACGCTGCCCGGCGACCATGTCATCGACTGCCGCGGCCGTTTCGTGATGCCCGGCTTCATCGACGCCCACGCGCACGTCGACGGACGGGTCTTCGACGCCGGTGTCCAGCTGGCGCTGCTGCGACAGGGCATCACGACCGTCATCGGCGGACAGGACGGCGTGTCCTACGCCCCCGGCGACGGCGTGTGGGCATCCCGCTACTTCGCCGCGATCAACGGCCCCCACCCGACGTACGCGGGCGGCGGCGTGGCGGAGCTCCTGGCGTCGTACGACGAGGCGACCCCGCTCAATGTCGGGTTCCTGGTGCCGGCCGGCACGGTGCGACACCACGTGATGGGCATGCGCACCGGCCGCGCGGATGCCGTCCAGCTGGCCGAGATGCAGCGCCTCGTCGCCGAAGGGCTCGAGGCCGGGGCCCTCGGGCTGTCGACCGGGCTCGACTACGTGCCCGGGATCTTCGCCGACCGCGAGGAGCTCACGGCGCTGTGCGCACCCCTCTCCGAGGCGGGCGGGCTCTACGTGACCCACATGCGCGGCGGGTACGAGACGAACACGGCAGCGGGGCTCCACGAGGTGGTCGCGATCTGCACGGGCGGCGACGTGCACCCGGGCGTCCGCGGGCACGTGTCGCATCTGCACGTCGACGCGGCCGACGCCGATCGGCTGCTCGCAGAGGCCGCGGCATCCGGCGCGGATCTCTCCTTCGACATGTACCCGTACACGCGAGGGTGCACGCTGGTGTCGATGGCCGTGCTGCCGCCCGAGTACAGCGCGCTCGA
This sequence comes from Microbacterium sp. NPDC058389, assembly GCF_042722305.1. Taxonomy (NCBI): domain Bacteria; kingdom Bacillati; phylum Actinomycetota; class Actinomycetes; order Micrococcales; family Microbacteriaceae; genus Microbacterium; species Microbacterium sp. NPDC058389. The sequence continues at coordinate 206,118 of NZ_JBHXJQ010000001.1, read as the reverse complement.
CGTCGACACCGCCGTCACGCGCCTCTCCGACCCCGCCGAGCGAGCGCGGCTGCGCGACACGTGGTTCCCGGGCGTGGCAGACAAGCCGAGCCTCGGACCGGAGTGGCCCGCGATGATCCGCATCGGCCACACGCCGGCCGCGGACTGGGCGTGGGCACCCGGGCTCACGCTCGCGGAGATCGCCGACGAGCGCGGCACAGACGTGGTCGATGCCACGCTCGATCTGCTCGTCGCGGGCCGCCTCGAGGTCAACGCCGTGATGGCCGTGCGCGACGAGCGTCCCGTCGAGAACCTCGCCCGGCTGTTCGCACATGACGCGCACACCGGCGGGTCGGACGGCATCTTCGTCGGCGCCGTGCCGCACCCGCGTGCCGCCGGATCGTTCGCACGTTTCCTGGGCACGTACGTCGGGCGCTCGTTCGAGTGGGAGGGCGCCGCCGTGCACCTCGCCTCGCGCACAGCGGAGCGCTTCGGCCTCGCCGACCGCGGTGCCGTCGTGCCGGGAGCCGCCGCCGACCTCGCGATCGTCGACCCGGTGACCGCGGTCGACACCGCGACCTACGACGACCCGCGCGCCCTCGCGCGCGGCATCGACGACGTCTTCGTCAACGGCACCCAGGTTCTCCGCGACGGTGCCCTCACCGGCGCGCTCGCCGGGCGCGGACTGCGCCGTCCGCCCGCTTCGACCACCTCCACGAAAGGAACCCCATGACCAAGGAAGCCGTCATGATCCAGAACGCCCCGAAGCCTGCCGGCCCGTACAGCCACGGCGTCGCCGCGGCCGGCTTGCTCTTCACGGCGGGCTTCGGCCCGCAGGACCCCGCCACCGGCGAGGTCGTGCCCGGCGGCGTGTACGAGCAGACGCAGCAGGTGCTGCGCAACGTCCGCAGCGTCCTGGAGGCCAAGGGCGCCTCGTTCGACGACGTCGTGAAGGTGACGGCGCACCTGCAGCACCTCAAGCGCGACTTCGCCGAGTACAACCGCGCGTACGGCGAGTTCTTCGTCGAGCCGTACCCGGTCCGCACCACCGTCGGCTCCGACCTCTACGACATCCTCGTCGAGATCGACGTCGTCGCGGTCCTGCCGGAGGCATGATGCCGGTCGAGCGCGTCCTCGGCGCGGACGACAAGGGACTGCCGGCGGACGCCGCCGGCCTCAGCGTCGCGGAGTTCCTCTCGCGCGCCCCCCGGCTCGCACAGCTGTGGACCCCGCTGCTCGTCCTCGACCAGGGCGCGCTCGACGACAACATCGCCTTCCTCGCCGGCTGGGTCGCCGCGCGCGGCCTCGAGCTCATGCCGCACGGCAAGACCACGATGGCCCCGCAGCTGTGGCGACAGCAGCTGGACGCCGGCGCCACCGGCATCACCGTGGCCACGCCGTGGCAGCTGCGGGTCGCCGTGGATGCCGGCATCCCCGCCGTCATGCTCGCGAACCAACTGGCGCAGCCCGAGGCGATCCGGTGGGCGGCCGACGCCGCAGCGGCCGGCACCCGCATCTGGAGCTGGATCGACGACGCTGCCGCGGTCGAGGTCATCGAGCGCGCCTTGGGCGCGTCGCCCGATCGCCCGCTCGACGTGCTCGTCGACCTCGGCCGACCGGGCGGGCGCACCGGCGTCCGCTCCGCCGCGGGGGCCCTCGCGCTCGCCGAGCGGATCGCCGACTCGTCCGCCGTGCGCCTCGCGGGCGTCGCCGGATACGAAGGAGCGGTCGCGCACGGACGCGGGCCCGAAGGGCTCCACGCGGCCCGCACGTTCGTCGATGAGATCCTCGCCGCGCACGAGGCGTTCGCCCCGCTCTACGACGGCGGCGACGTGCTCGTGACCGCCGGCGGCAGCGCCTACCCCGATGTCGTCGGAACCGCTTTCGCCGCGGCCGTCCAGGGGGGCGACTCCGCGCGCTTCGTGCTGCGCTCGGGCGCCTACATCGTGCATGACCACGGGTACTACCGGCAGAACTCGCCGTTCGAAGGCGCCGGTCTGCGACCGGCCGCGCGCGGCATCGCGCGGGTCGTGTCCCGGCCCGAGCCCGGGCTCGCGCTGATCGACGCGGGCAAGCGCGACTTCCCGTACGACGAGGGCCTGCCGGTCCCCTTGTATGCGCTCACCTCCGCAGGAGAGCGGATGCCGCTCCCCGGCGCCGAGCTGACCAAGCTGAACGATCAGCACGGGTTCCTGCGCGTCGCCGACGGCACCGCGCTCACGATCGGAGACGCCGTCGTGCTCGGGCTGTCGCATCCCTGCACGATGTTCGACAAGTGGCGGCTCGTCCCGGTCGTGGACTCGCTCGACGACGGGACGTTCGACCCGGCCACGGCGACGGTCACCGACCTGGTCGAGACCCGATTCTGACGGCTGGGGTCTCGGCTGTCAGGCCGGGCGCCCCGACACCAGCACCGCACGGTGGGGCACGGTCACCCGTCCGTCCACCCCGGCCTGCGCGCGGGTGATGCGGTCGTAGGCGTCGGTCATGCGCGCCCGCATGGCGGCATCCTGCGCACGGTAGATCCCGCCCACCGTGGCGACCCCGCCTTCGACCCCGTTCCACAGCTCTTGCGGGTCGAATGCGTAGTCCCACGCGACGATCCGCGCACGCACGTCGACGAGACCCCCGTCGCGGAACATCTCCGCGACGCCGTCCGCGTCGCGGCCGAAGTCCTTCTCCGCCGGCAACGTCTTGTCCGCCGGGCGGTCGAGGCCCACCGCGTCGAGCATGGCGTCCCACATCGGCCGGAGCGGACTGGTCACGCCGTGCCAGATCGTCGCCACGACCACGCCGTCCGGCTTCGCGACACGCGCGAGCTCGCCCGCCGACACTCGAGCGTCGGGCACATGGTTCAGCACGAAGTTCGCGGTGACGGCATCCGCCGTGTCGTCCTCGATGCCGAGCTGCGGCAGCGTGCCCCGGCCGAACGGCACACCGGGATGCAGTCGGCGCGCGGTGGCGAGCATGGACTCCTCCGCGTCGACGCCGGCCGCGTTCCAGCCCCGCGCCATGGCGGCCGCGGCCACCGTGCCTGGCCCCGTGCCGACGTCCAGCAGCACGCGGCCCTCCGTGCGGGCAGCGGCCTCGTCGAGCACCGCGCCGACCGCGCCCGCACACAGCGCCGCGAACGACGCCGCGTACGCCTCGCCGACGTCCGACCAGTCAGCCATCGGCTCGCGCACCGCCCGCCGCGGCCGGACGCCGCGACGCACGCCAGCCCAGCGGTGCCATGAGGACCGAGGCCGCCACCAGCGCCATCACGACGAGCGCGAGCCCGCCGTAGCCGATCCAGCCGAGCACCGCGCCCGCGGCGATGGCGCCGGCCCCGCCCACGATGCTCATCGTGAAGTCGCTGATGCCCTGGCGCTTCGTGCGCAGCTCTTCGGACGACGACTCGACGAGGAGCGTCGCGCCGGCCACGGTCGACGCGCTCCAGCCGAGGCCGAGCAGCACGAGCGCGACCGTGACCGCGGCCGTCGAGTCCTGCCCGAACGACGCGGTGAGCAGCGCGGCGGCGAGCAGGGCCTGCCCGACGAGGATCGTCGGCACCCGCCCGACGCGGTCGGAGAGGATGCCGAAGACCGGTGACAGCGCGTACATGCCGGCGATGTGAAGACTGATCGTCAGGCCGATGATCGACAGTGTCGCGGTGTCGGACTCGGCGTGCGTGAGATGCGTGAGGTGCACGGGCGTCATCGCCATGATCGACACCATCGTGCCGTGCGCGGCCGCTACCGCGAAGATCGCGTAGCGCGCTGCCACGGGCCGGTCGGCGCGAGCGATCGCCCGGCCCGCGGCCGGCGCGGTCGCGGTGACCCGCTGCGCGAGCAGCAGCGGGTCCGGGCGCATGAGGAACGCGTACAGCAGGATCGCGAGCGCCTGGGCGACGATCGTGAAGAGGTACGGTCCGGTCAGGGGCGGCATGCCGAGCGCGTCGCCCAGCACCTCCCCCGGCCCCACGAGGTTCGGCCCGAGCACCGCGCCGATGGTGGTCGCCCACACCACGATCGACAGGTCGCGTCCGCGGGAGGCATCCGTCGCCAGGTCCGCCGCGGCGAAGCGCGACTGCAGGTTCGCCGCCTGCCCCGCGCCGACGATCGCGAATCCGACGAGCAGCAGCGCGAAAACCTGCAGGGCGACCGCGAGGATCACGAGCCCGGCGCCGGCCAGCGCCACCGCCATGCCCGTGGTGAGCGAGAGCCTGCGCCCGCGGCGACGGGCGATCGCCGCGAGCGGCACGGCCGTCAGCGCCGTACCGAGAGTGATGGATGCCGCCGCCAGACCCGACAGAGAGTCGTTGCCCGACAGCTCCGCCGCCAGCACCGCACCGAGCGACAGCGTGGCACCGAAGGCCAGCCCACCCAGCACCTGGCCGAGCGAGAGCACCCAGACGGTGCGCCGCTGGACGCGGGCGACCTCGTCGGCGGTCGGGGCGAGGGAGAGCTCGGGCGACGCGCGCCCGGCCTCACCGATGCCAGGCTCCGAGCTCACGCGTCTCGAGCACTGTTGCGCAGCGTGCCGAGCCCGGTGATCTCGACCTCGACGGTGTCACCCGCGACGATCTGCCCCACGCCGGCAGGCGTGCCCGTGAGGATGACGTCGCCGGGAAGCAGCGTGAACGCGGCGGATGCGAACGCGATGACGTCGGCGAGCGAGAAGATCATGTCGCTGATCGGTCCCTGCTGGCGCACCTCGCCGTTCAGCCGCGTCGTGATCACGGCGTCGCCGGCAGGGTCGAACTCGGTCTCGATCGCGGGCCCGAGCGGGCACGAGGTGTCGAAGCCCTTGGCGCGCGCCCACTGCCCGTCCGACTTCTGCCAGTCGCGCGCGGTGAGGTCGTTGGCGATCGTGTAGCCGAACACGTACTCCAGCGCGCGCTCTGCAGGAACGTTCTTGGCGATGCGGCCGATCACCGCCGCAAGCTCACCCTCGAAGCTGATGAAGTCGGAGCCTGCCGGCAGCACGACCGCGTCACCGGGGCCGACGACAGACGTGTTCGGCTTGAAGAACAGCATCGGAGCCGTGGGGACGTCGTTGCCGAGCTCTGCCGCGTGATCGCGGTAGTTGCGGCCGACGGCGACGACCTTCGACCGCGGGATCACCGGTGCGAGCAGAGCCACGTCGGCCAGCGGCACACGCTCACCCGTCGTGTCGTACCCGGCGAACATCGGGTCGCCCGCGAGGACGACCAGCTCGCCCTCGTCGACGATCCCGTATCTGATGGCGTCGTTGTGGCTGAAGCGCGCGATCCTCACGCACTCACCCTAGCCGCCCCCTCGGACGCGCGAAGCCCCCGCGGGCACGACCCGCGGGGGCTTCGTCAGGCGATTGGTCAGCCGTCGAGACGGACCATCCAGCCGTGGCGGTCGGCGACGCGGCCGTACTGGATGCCGGTGAGCTCCTCGCGCAGCGACAGGGCGAGCTCGGACGAGGCCTCTCCCTCGTGGACGATCTCGTAGTCCTCTGCGACGAGCTTGCCGATCGGCACCACGACGGCCGCGGTGCCGCACGCGAAGGCGCCGATGATGGTGCCGTCGGCGGCGCCTTCACGCCACTCGTCGATCGACACCTTGCGCTGCTCGACGGTGAGGCCGCGGTCCTTCGCAAGCTGCAGGATCGACGCCAGCGTGATGCCCTCGAGGATCGACTCCGACTCCGGCGTGATGAGCCGGCCGTCGTTCGTGACGAGCACCAGGTTCATGCCGCCGAGCTCTTCGATGTACTCGCCGTCGAGGAAGAGCACCTGCTGGCAGCCCTTCTCGTACGCCTCGGCCTGCGGCAGCAGACTCGACGCGTAGTTGCCACCCGTCTTCGCCGCGCCCGTGCCGCCGTGCCCGGCGCGCGCGTAGCGGGTCGACAGCGCGATGTTGACCGGCTGCACGCCACCCGTGAAGTACGCGCCGGCGGGGCTGGCGATCAGGTAGTACGCGACCTTCTTCGCCGCGCGGACGCCCAGGAAGGCCTCCTTCGCGAACATGAACGGCCGCAGGTACAGGCTCGTCTCGGGAGCCGTCGGCACCCATGCCCCATCGACGGCGACGAGTTCGCGCAGGGACTCGAGGAAGTACTCGGCGGGCAGCTCCGGCAGCGCGAGGCGGCGCGCCGAGCGCTGCAGCCGGGCGGCGTTGCGGTCGGGGCGGAACGTCCAGATCGTGCCGTCGGCGTGCCGGTAGGCCTTGAGTCCCTCGAAGATCTCCTGCGAGTAGTGCAGCACCGCGGCAGCCGGGTCGAGCGGGATCGGCCCGTACGGCTGGACGCGGGGGCGATGCCAGCCACCCTTCTCGGACCAGCAGATGTCGACCATGTGGTCGGTGAAGTGCTGGCCGAAGCCCGGGTCGGCGAGGATCGCCTCGCGCTCGGCGTCGGGCGTGGGCTCGGCGTCGGGCAGGACGTTCCAGACGAGGCCCGAGGCCGAGGGCGCCTGAAGGTGGAGTTCGGTGGTCATGGGTGCATCCTCCGTCGGTGCGGCGACGTATACAGGTTAAGCCGAGAGGCGGGCGGCGATGGCGTCGCCGATCTCGGTCGTCGTTCGGGCGGCCTCACCGCGGGTGGCGATGTCCTCCTCGACGGCGGTCGTGACGCGCTGGGCCTCGTCGTGCAGCCCGAGGTGGTCGAGCAGCAGCGAGACGGAGAGGATCGCGGCCGTGGGGTCGGCCTTCTGCTGGCCTGCGATGTCGGGCGCCGAACCGTGCACGGGCTCGAACATCGAGGGGGACGCGCCGTCGGGGTTGATGTTGCCCGAGGCGGCGAGGCCGATGCCACCGGTGACGGCGCCGGCCAGGTCCGTGAGGATGTCGCCGAAGAGGTTGTCGGTGACGATCACGTCGAATCGGCCCGGGTTCGTGACCAGATAGATGGTGGCCGCGTCGACGTGGACATAGTCTACGGCGACGTCGGGGTGCTCCAGCGCCACCTCGTCGACGAGGCGCTTCCAGATGCCGCCCGCGTGCACGAGCACGTTCGTCTTGTGCACGAGCGTGAGCTTCTTGCTGCGGCGCTCGGCCAGGTCGAACGCGTAGCGCACCACGCGCTCGACGCCGAACGCCGTGTTGACCGACGTCTCGTTGGCGACCTCGTGCGGCGTGCCCGTGCGGATCGATCCGCCGTTGCCGACGTACGGCCCCTCGGTTCCCTCACGCACCACGACGAAGTCGATGTCGCCGGGCGCAGCCAGGGGGCCGGGCACGCCGGGGTAGAGCTTCGACGGACGCAGGTTGACGTAGTGGTCGAGCTCGAAGCGCAGCTTCAGCAGCAGGCCGCGCTCGATGTTGGCGTTCTTCAGGCGCGGATCGCCGGGGACGCCGCCGACCGCACCGAGCAGGATCGCGTCGTGCGAGCGGATCGCGTCGAGATCGGCGTCCGTGAGCGTCTCGCCGGTCTCGAGGAAGCGCCCGGCGCCGAGTGAGAACCGCGTCCTGTCGAACCGGACGTCGCTGCCGGATGTCGCGGCATCCAGCACCTTCTCCGCCTCGGCGATGACCTCCGGACCGATGCCGTCACCCGGGATGACGGCCAGCTTCACGACACGAGACATGGGGCTCCTACGACTTCTGGCGGGACTCTCCCAGGGTAGTGGCCGCGATGACCCCGGCGATCACGACGAGGGCGGCGCCGATGAGCGCCGTCACGGTCACCCCCGCATCGAACGCGGAGGCAGCGGCGTCGAACAGCGCGGCACCGGTGTCTCCCCCGATGCCGTCGGCGGCGTGCACCGCGCCGGCGAGCGTCTCGGCGGCGGCGTCGGCCGCGGCATCCGGGACTCCCGGGGGGACCACGAGGTTCGAGCGGTACAGCGCGGTGAGGATGCCGCCGAGCACGGTCGTGCCGAGCACGGCGCCCAGTTCGTACGCGGTCTCGGACACGGCGCTGGCCGCCCCCGCCTTCGCCGGCGGGGCGCTCGCGAGCACCAGTTCGTTCGACACCGTCTCGGCCGCGCCGATGCCGATGCCGAGCGACACGAAGGCCGCCACGAGGGCCGCGACGCTCTCCGGGCCGGTCGCGAACGCCACGGTGACGTACCCCGCCACCGAGAACACCAGAGCGACCGGGATGACCACGCGAGCGGGCCACTTCTTCGAGATCGGCACGACGGCCAGACCCGACACGATCATCATGACGAGACCGGGAACCAGGGCGAGGCCCGCCTGCAGCGGCGTGAGCCCCACGATGAGCTGCAGGTGCTGCGCCACGAAGAACAGGAAGCCGACGAGCGCGATGACGCTCAGCAGGTTGACGAGCAGGGCGCCCGTGAAGGTGCCGAGGCCGAACAGGCGCATGTCGAGCATCGGGTTCGCGGCCCGCAGCTGGCGGCGCACGAACAGCACGCCGAATCCGAGACCCAGCAGCATCGGCAGCCAGGCGCTCACGCCGAGACCGTGCGCGGCGAGCTCCTTGATGCCGTAGACGATCGGGATCATCGTCGCCATCGACAGCGCGATGCTGAGCGGGTCGATACGACCGGGGTTCGGGTCGCGGCTCTCGGGCACGAGGAGCGGCGCGAGGATCAGCAGCGGGATGAGCACGGGCACCGAGAGCAGGAACACCGAGCCCCACGAGAAGTGCTCGAGCAGGATGCCGCCGACGATGGGACCGAGGGCGGCACCGGCCGAGAACATGGCCGCCCACACGGCGATCGCGAGGCGGCGCTGGTCGCGGTCGGTGAAGATGCTGCGCAGCAACGAGAGGGTCGACGGCATCAGCATGGCGCCGAACACGCCCATGCCGGCGCGCGCGGCGATCAGCAGCGCGGCGGTGGGCGCGAACGCGGCGAGCACAGAAACGGCTGCGAATCCGGTCGCGCCGATGAGCAGCATGCGGCGGCGCCCGAACCGGTCGCCGAGCGTGCCCATGGTGACGAGCAGGCCCGCGAGCACCAGCGGATAGGCGTCGATGATCCACAGCTGCTGCGTGCTCGACGGCTCCAGGTCGAGCGCGATCTCGGGGAGCGCGAAGCTCAGCACCGTGTTGTCGACCGAGACCAGCAGCACCGGCAGCATGAGCACGACGAGCGCAGCCCAGCCGCGCCAGCCGACCTTCCGGCCCTGGGCGTCGGCGAGCGAGAGTTCTTGAGTGAGAGTCATCATTTCTATACCGTCCAGCCGGTATAGTATCAGGATGCCGCACCCGCTGTCGATAGCATCGAGGCCATGAGCCGCCCTCCCCTCGCCCGAGAGAAGGTGCTGGACGCGTTCGAGCGGATCCTCATCGAGGACGGCGAACGCGCCGCGACGATGGATGCCGCGGCCCGCGCCGCAGGCGTCTCCAAGGGCGGCCTGCTGTACCACTTCGGCACCAAGGAGGCCATGGAGGCGGGGCTCATCGCGCGCCTGTCGGAGCTCGTCGATGCCGACCTCGCCGCCATCGCCGCGGCACCCGAGGGCCCGGTCGCCTACTTCCTGCGCTCGTCGGTCATGGACGACGAGCCCCTCGACCGCGCGATCATCGCCGCGTCACGCCTGGCGCAGTCGGGCAACGCCGCGGCGATCGCGGCGCTTCACGAGATGCGCTCCCGGTGGGAGGACGCGCTGCGACCGCACACGCGCGACGCCGCAGCACTCGACCTCGTCATGCTCGTCAGCGACGGCCTCTACTTCAACAACGCGCTCGGCGGCGACGCCCCGCTCACGGTCGTTCCCGACGGCGCCGCCCTCGACGCGCTCGTGGCGCTCGTGGAACGCACCGTGCGCGACTGACCTGAGGATCACCAGGTGCGGCAGACCTGGCGCATCAGGTTCGTGCTGAGGATCACCGCGACCCAGTCGCACGCGCCGTCCGACGTCGCCGCCCCGCGCTGCAGGGCCTCCTCGATGCGATCCGGCGCCATGTTCTCTGCCCACGCCGGCCGCAGCATCATCACCGTGCCGGCAGCCGGCAGCACGACCGCCGGCAGCGGCTCGGCCGATTCTTGACCTGGCGCCTGACACGCCGCGAGCCCCAGCATCATCCCGGCGAGCACCATCGCACCCGTCCAGCCTCGTGCGTCCATGGCCGTACCTCCTGATCTCCGCCACCCCGGAGAGGTGGACGAGTCCAGGTTGAGGACCGACGATATCGAACCGGGTTCTGCGGATACTCACCGCATACTCGCGCCCGTGTCCGCAGACGACGGATGCCTCGCCCCGGGCCGACGAGCGGCTCAGGGGCGAGGCATCCACACGCCGATCAGGACTCGGTGATCTCGATCTGGCGGAAGAGGTCGGCGTCGATCGCCGCGCGCACCTCGTCGAGCAGCTCGTCTGGCACCGGCGAGTCGACGGTGAGCACCGACAGCGCCTGGCCTCCGGCGGTCTGACGCGCGATCTGCATGCCGGCGATGTTGATACCCGCCTCGCCGAAGCGCTGACCGTACACCGCGACGATGCCAGGACGGTCGGTGTACAGCATCACGACGTGGTTCGTCTCGATGGGCAGCTCGATCGCATAGCCGTTGATGGCGACGAGCTTCTCGACCTGCTTGGTGCCGGTGAGCGTGCCCGAGACCGACAGCTGCGAGCCGTCCGACAGGGCGCCGCTCAGCGTGATGACGTTGCGGTACTCGGGGCTGTCGTCGTCGACGAGCAGGCGCACGTCGACGCCGCGCTGCTCGGCGAGCAGCGGTGCGTTCACGTAGGACACCGTCTCGCTCACGATGTTGGTGAAGACGCCCTTGAGGGCCGCGAGCTTGAGGACGCTGACGTCGTACGCCTGCAGCTCGCCGTGCACCTCGACGTCGAGGCTCGTGAGCGGCGAGTGCGCCAGCGCGGCGAAGATCTGGCCGAGCTTCTCGACGAGCGGGATGCCGGGACGCACGTACGGGTCGATGATGCCGCCCGCGACGTTGACGGCGTCGGGCACGAGCTCGCCGCCGAGGGCGAGGCGCACCGACTTGGCGACCGACACGCCCGCCTTCTCCTGCGCCTCCTCGGTCGAGGCGCCGAGGTGCGGCGTCACGACGACGTTCGGAAGGCTGAGCAGCGCCGCGGCGGTGCCCCCCTCGGCCGGGGGCTCCGAGGTGAAGACATCGAGGCCGGCGCCGGCGATCTCGCCCGCGGTGAGCGCGGCGTGCAGCGCCGCCTCGTCGATCAGGCCGCCGCGGGCGACGTTGACCACATAGGCGGTGCGCTTCATGCGCGCGAACTGCTCGGTGCTGATCATGCCGGTGGTCTCGGGCGTCTTCGGCATGTGGATCGTGACGAAGTCGCTCTGCTCGAGCAGCTCGTCCAGGCTCAGCAGCTGGACGCCGAGCTGCTGCGCACGAGCGCTCGTGACGTACGGGTCGTACGCCACGACGCGCATGTCGAACGCCTGCAGGCGAGCGGCGATGAGCGCACCGATGCGGCCGAGGCCGATGATGCCGACCGTCTTCTCGAACAGCTCGGTGCCGGTGTAAGAGCTGCGCTTCCACGCGCCGCCCGACAGCGACGCATGTGCGGCGGGGATGCGGCGCGCGAGGCTCAGGATGTGGCCGACCGTGAGCTCGGCAGCGGAGATGATGTTCGACGTCGGCGCGTTGACGACCATGACGCCGGCGGTCGTCGCCGTCTTGATGTCGACGTTGTCGAGGCCGACGCCCGCGCGGGCCACGACCTTGAGCACGGGGGCGGCCGCGATCGCCTCGGCATCGATCTTCGTCGCCGAGCGGATCAGCACGGCGTTCGCGTCGGCCAGGGCCGACAGCAGCGCGGGCCGGTCGGTGCCGTCGACGTTGCGCACGTCGAAGTCGGGACCCAGGGCGTCGATCGTGGCGGGAGAGAGTTCTTCGGCGATCAGAACGACAGGCTTCGTCACGGTGTTCCTTCGGTGACAGCGCGCGAGCACGCGGCATTGCTCGGATGGGATCGTTGCCGCGCCGCACGCCGTCGGGGGCGAGGCCTCACCTTCCAGCCTATCGCGGGTGCGCGAACGCCTCTGACCGTGTGACGCCCGTGGGCGCTCAGCCCACCAGCGACGACGTGTTGAGCGTCGTATACGCCACCACGTTGAGCCAGAAGACCGCGACGAGGCCCAGGCCCGTGAGCATGACCAGGAACAGCTCGTGCGCGGGGCGGCGGAAGCCGATGGCGAAGGCGCCGGCCCACACCAGAAGCGGGAAGACGGCCGCGAAGATCCACACGAACCATCCGAGCGCGTTCAGCGAGAGGTCGTTGTCGCCGAGGAACCCGATGGTCTCGACGAGGTTGCCGATCGCGTTCCACACCGCGTAGGCGTAGAACAGGCCGATGAGGCCCGAGATCGCGGCCACCGCCCAGGTCGGCGCGGAGCGACGCGCAGGCGCGGGGGTGACGGCATCCACGTGTTCGTCGGTCATTGCCCCACCGCCCCGATCAGCACGAACGGCCACGGCACCAGCAGCACCACGCCCGCCGCGAGCCATGCGAACCGCACCCACGCGCGCGACGCCCGCGTGAGGAGGAACACCGTCGCGAACCACAGCACCGGCGCCAGCACGGCGAGCCACAGGCTCCCCTGGTACATCGCGTCGCTGACGAGGAACGGACGCCAGTCCTGCAGCCGCAATCCGCCGATGATCCAGCCGATCGCGAACAGCGCGTACACGCCGCCGAGCACTCCGACGCCGATGAGCTCGCCGTTGCCCATCGGTCCCCGGTCCGCGCGGGCCATGTCCGGAGCCGCAGCGGCGCCCACCGTCTCGCTCCCCTTGCCGACGGCCGTGAAGCCGTCGGGGAGTTCGGCGCCTGCGGCGGCGTCGACGTCGGCGTCGGCCGGATCAGGCGGGGTGTCGTCAGGATCGGCGGACGTGCCCACATCCAGGGTGGGATCGTCATCGCCGTCCCACGACAGGGCGTCGTCGTCGCGGCCGTTCGTCACCTGCCCAGCGTAGCGAACACGCGATGGATGCCGCGGCTCCCCGCGCGGCGACGCTCAACCCGCAGCGGCCACCGCTTCGGCCACGGTGGCGGCATCGGTGACGTCGTGGCCCGAGGAGCCGCCGCCCGGGCCGGACGGCGCGTCGTGGCCGGCGCGGGAGCGGGCCGACAGATGCACCGCGTCGACGCCGGCGGCGAAGAGCGCGGCGATGTCGGCGGGCTGCACGCCGCCGCCCGCCATCACCTCGACGTCGCCCGACCGGGCCGCGAAGGCGGCGAGCGCATCGAGTCCGTCGATCGATCGCGGGGCTCCGCCGGAGGTCAGCACCCGGTCCACACCCTCGGCGACGAGCGCGTCGAACACCGCCGACGGATCGGCCGACGCGTCGATCGCACGATGGAAGACGAGGGTCGCCGGGCCGGCGGCATCCCGCCACCGGCGCAGCGTGTCGACGTCGAGGCCGCCGGCGGCGTCGAGCGTGCCGATGACCACGCCTCCCGCGCCGCGGTCGACGCACGCGCGGATGTCGGCGGTCACGATCGCGACCTCGTCCGGGTCGTACACGAATCCGCCACCGCGCGGGCGCACGAGCACGTTCACGACGACGGGATCGACCGCCGCCAGCACGGCTTCCAGGAGCCCGAGGGACGGCGTCAGGCCGCCGGCCTCCAAGGCCTGGCACAGCTCCAGGCGCGTCGCGCCGCCCGCCATCGCGATGCGGGCCCCCGCGGGGTCTTGGACGGCGATCTCGACGGGGCGCGATGCGGACATGCGGTGAAGCCTACCGGCGGGGTGCGGATGCCGGGGGCAGACAGATGGGCCGGTGGCGCAGTCGCGCCACCGACCCATCTGCCTGTCGGCTATTCGCCCGCCAGCACCTTCCGGCGTCGCAGGAGGAACAGCGTCACACCGCCGGCCAGCAGAAGCAGAGCGAGCGTCACGGTGGCGCCGATCTCGACGCCGGTCGCGGGCAGGCCACCTGCGGCGGTCACCTGCAGCGAGGCGACACCCTGCTCACCGGTCGCCGGAACCGTGACCACGAGGGTGTGCGCACCCACCGCGGTGTCGGCGGGGATCTTCACCGAGGTGGAGACCTCGCCGGCCCCGTTCGCGGTCACCGTGGCGAGGAGCTTCGGCTCGGAGTGCAGCCACACCTCGACCGTCGCACCGGTCGGGAGTCCGCTGGCCTCGACCAGCACGGAACCGCCCTGCACGACCGATCCTGCCGAGAGTTCGACGACGACGCGCCCGACCGTTCCCGGCTCGCCCGTTCCCGGCTCACCGGTTCCCGGCTCACCCGTACCCGGCTCACCGGTACCCGGCTCACCCGTACCCGGCTCACCCGTACCCGGCTCACCCGTACCCGGCTCACCCGTACCCGGCTCACCCGTACCCGGCTCACCCGTACCCGGCTCACCCGTCTTGGGGCTCGTCTCCGGGTTCGTCGCCGGATCCTTCGGCGCCGGCGCGGGGTCGATCCCGGCATCCTCGTCGCCCGGGATCGGGTACTCCGCCACGTAGGACGGGACCGTCGCCGCGTCGGCCTGGCGTGCGCCGACGCCGTTGATCACGTGCTCGAAGATGCCCTCGCCGCCGAGCGACACCGTCAGCAGACTGTGCATCTTGACGCCCGGGACGTTCTTGGGCACCTCGAATCCGTTGTCCACCGTGATCTCGTTCTCTTCGGTGTCGGACGTGAAGTTGGAGTACGACCCCAGTCCCCACGCCTCGTGCTTCTTCACGCCCGCGTCCACCTTGTACGACACCCACCCGCGGATGCCGTCATGGGTCCACGTCTCCTGATCGGGCACGTCGTACGCGAGCTCGTTCTGGTAGAAGATCGTGCGGCCGTTCTCGCCCTTCCAGAGGGTGTTGTACTTCTGGTAGTGCTCGACGAAGAGCCCGTACGCCGACACATCGTCGCCGTTGACCACGAACCCGTAGTCGGACGTGTTCAGGTTCCAGCCGATGCCGTCACCGTGATCACCGCGCCACGACCACACGTGGTCGACGATCGTGTCGTCGGCGTTCACGATCATGGCCGCCTTCACCTTGCCGGCGACCGCACCGCCCACGCGCATGAACACGTCGTTGAGCACGATCGGGTCCGCGGCGTGGTCGGTGTGCACGTTCTTGTCGCCGACGACCAGGAGGGCCGGCGACTCGGTCACTGCGGCGTCGAACAGCAACCCGGCGACCCGCACGCCCGCGGCATCCGCCACGTGCATGCCGAAGCCGTCGCCCGTCGGGATGATCGTCGCGAGGCCGAGGCCCAGCACGATCGTCCCGGGTCGGGTGACCTCGATCGTCTTGTCCATCTCGTAGACGCCGGGCGTGAACAGGAGGTTCTTGCCCGCGGCGAGCGCCGCGTTGACCTCGGTCGCCGTGGCGCCGGCCTTCACGATGAAGAACGTGCTCAGCGGGACCGACGTGCCGTCGGCGGCGTCCGTGCCGTTCTCCCACGTGGTTCCTGTGGTGCCCTCGCGGACGGCCGGCACGAAGACCGACCAGTCGCTCTCCAGGTCGGCATCCGAACCCGACAGGTACAGGAACGGCTTCTCGGCCACCGCGCCGGTGTGCTCCAGCGCGGTCACCGGAGGAGTCGGCCAGTCGTCGCCGGCGTCGAGGATCGACACCTTCGCGTCGTTCACGCCGTCACCCTTGGCCCACTTGCCTTCGACTCCCGAGTAGGTGAAGTTCCACACTCCACCTGCCCACGTCCCCACCGAGCTGTCACGTGTGTACCACTGCTGCTGCGTGAACGATTTGGCGTACCCCGTGATCTTCGAGTCCGCCATGAAGCCGCCGGACGACCAGCCGTAGCGACCGGAGTCGAGCTGGAGGTCGCCGTTCACCTGGACGCGCCGGAACGGGGCGGCCTGCGAGACGGCCCACCGGCCGAGGCCGCCGTCCGGGGTGTACGAGAGGTTCTCTGCCGAGCGCCAGAAGTTCTGGGTCGCGTTCATGCCGAACCACTCGGCATCCACCCAGTCGGCGCCGTGGATGTCGACGTCGGTCGGGTTGAGGCCCGCACCCGACAACGAGGTGTAGAAGCCCACTCGGGCATCGACGGCGTACTCGCCGGGGGTGAAGAAGAACTGCCAGCGTCCCGCACCGAACTGGTCCTCCTCCTGGTCGGCGAAGACCGAGTCCATGACGGCCTGGATGTCGAGCGCGTCCATCGACGGGTCGAACACCACCACGCGGTCGCCCAGCAGCTCGGTGGTCGGCATCACGATCGTGCGCGGCTCGAAGATCTCGAGGTCCCACATCGAGATGCCGAACTGCGTGCCGCGCGTGACCGAGACGATCTTGACGTAGCGGGCGGTGACCGGCTCGAAGCGGCTCACCTGTGGGCCCGCCGCGGAGACGCCGCGCGCCTGCGCCGCCGTGGTCCAGTTCTGCCCGTCGGTCGACACGAGCACGTCGTAGTCGGCGGCGAACGCGGCCTCCCAGTACGGCTTGATGCCGCAGACGCTCGTCACACGACCGAGGTCCACCTGGAGCCACTCGCCGTCACGCCCGACGTAGTTGCCCGAGCCGGCCGGAGTCTCGACCACACCGGAGTCCCAGCGCGCCCACACGTTGTTGTCGATCGCGTCCTTGCCCGCACCGTGCGAGGCCGAGGCCGTGACGCCGCCCGCGTTCACGAGGTCACGACCGCAGACCACCTGCGAGCCGACCGCGAGGCCGTCCGGCGAGAACACCTGGAACTCGTAGAACGAGTAGCCGTAGACGTCACCGCGCGCGATTCCGCGCATGCGGACGTAGCGGGCCTCGGTCTCGGCGAACGCCACGGTGTGCGTGCCGGCCGACTTGCCGCGCTGCTCCGAGACGGTCGTCCAGTCGGTGCCGTTCGCGGAGACCTGGATGTCGTAGTCCTTGCCGAACGCCTGGCCCTCCCACAGGAGCTTTGCCTGGTTGACCCGGTACGTCGCGCCCAGGTCGACCTGGAACCACTCGTCGTCCTTGCCGTGCCAGCTGCCGTCGAGCGCGCTGCCCCACTTGGTCCCGGTGCTGCCGTCCACCGCGTTGGCCGCCGGGTCCTGCGACGACGACGCCGTGGCCGCCTTGCCGAGTGCGACGTTGACGCCCGCCGCGTCGGCAACGGCCACCGAGACGGGCGCGTACGCGATGTTCCCGTGGTCGTCGGTCGCGGTCACGTAGAACTTCCAGACGCCGGCATCCTGCGGTGCCGTGACGGTCCACACGCCGGCGCTCTTGGCGACCGCGGTCGCCGGAGCCAGCGCACTCGCGCCCGTGGCATAGTTGCCGGACTGCTGGATCGAGACGGCCACCGGGTCGGACTCCGGGTCCGCGACAGCGGCGCCGATCTCGAAGGTCGATCCGCCGACGACCGAGGACGTGGGCGCGGTGACTGCGGTGATCGTCGGCGCCTTGTCGCCCGCCGCAGCGGAGCCGCCGTAGGCCTGGGCGACGGCGTACCACGCGGCGCGCTTCTTCTCGCCGGGGTAGAGGTTGAACCACACGCCGCCGAAGTCGGTCTCGGTGCCGAAGTGGAACATCGTCGCGCCGAGCGCGACGCCGGCGTTCGAGGTGATCTCGGCCCACGCGTCGAGGTAGGCCTGCGCCTTGGCCGCGTCGGAGGGTTCTGACGGCTTTCCGGTCGCGTCGGCGGGAGTCTCCCACTCCCCCTGCGGACCGGTCTCCGTGACGACGTAGGGAACGGTGTACCCGCCCTCCTCCCACGCCTGCTGCACGCCCGACAGCGCCCCGTACGAGTTGATCGCGTACAGGTCGAGCGAGGGCGCATTGTTCTTCAGGTACGGCCATGCGCCCACCCACGCGTCGGTCGAGGTGACGGGGTGGTTCGCGTCGATCGTCTTGGCATCCTGTGCCAGCTCCTCAACGAACGCCGCGTACGCGTTGCGCTGGTCTTCGAGCTGCGCACCGGTGTAGCAGTTGCCGAGGCCCAGCAGCGACTCGTTGCCGATGCTCCACATGAGCACCGCGTCGTGGTTCTTGTACTTCTCGACGAACGTGGCGACGTCGGAGCGCACCGCGTCGAGGTAGCTGTCGGTGCCCGCGACGAAGTCGGGGCAGCCGCCGGAGCCGGGTCCGCCGCCGGGCTGGATCCAGAACCCGGCGATGACGCGGATGCCGTGAGCCGCTGCAGCGTCGAAGAGCACCTGCGAGTCCGCGTCGGTGCCCCAGGTCCGGATCGTGTTCACGCCGAGGGAGACGAGCTCGTTCATGTAGGCGTCGAGGTTCGCCGCCGAGATGGCGCCGGACCCGGTCGTCTTCGGCCCCCACGTGAGGCCCTTGACGGTGTACGGGCTGCCATCGACGTACAGCTGCCAGTCGCCGTAGGTGCCGACGACCTCGACGGTCTTGCCGGTCGGGGTCGTCGGCGACGACACCGCGATCGATCCGCGCACCTCGAACTCCCAGAGGGAGTGGCCGTAGCCTGTCGTGCGCGACGTGCCGGTCAGTCGCACGAACTGGCCTTCCGCCGACCCGCCGTCCGGCGCGAAGGTCTCGACCGTGTTGTTGCCCGCAGGGGCGTTGGTCGTGGTGTGGACCGTCGTCCAGCTGCTGCCGTCGTCAGAGACCTCGATGATGAAGTCCTTGGACCGCGCCGTCTCCCACTTGAGGACGAACTCGGTGATGGTGCTCGTCTTGCCGAGGTCGACTTCGATCCACTGGGGATCGCTGCTGGCGGACTCCCAGCGCGTGTCGGTCTTGCCGTCGAAGGCCAGCGCGGCGTTGCCGCTCGAGGCTGTCGCGGTCTTTCCCTGTGACAGCAGCTCGGGATCGGCTGCGCGGGCGGGGTCGGCTCCCCCGACTCCGAAACCGACCGCGACGACCGCCACCGCGAGCGCTGTGGCTGCGGCGAAGGCTTGTCGGGTACGGTCTCGGAACGCGGGAATACGGGATGCTGCACGATGCATGCGGCGTCTCTCCTGGATCTGGTCGTCTTCGACCGGGTACTCGCGGTTCCTGTCATAGAGCGCTCTCTGGGCGCCGGACCCGCTCAGTATGCCGGAGATCGGCGGCCTTGCATAGAGCGCTCTCTGGGTTCTCATAGAGCGCTCTCAGCGTGACGCCCGCCCGCCGGCCGCGACGACCATCTAGGCTCGGCGTCGTGGATCCCGACGACGCGCGCCCCGCACCCCTCCCCGACCCGCCGACCGCGAGCACGCTCGAGGAGGTCGCACGCATCGCCGGAGTCTCCCGCGCCTCTGTGTCGCGGGTCGTCAACGGCAAGTCCGGAATCGCGCCCCACATCGTTGAGGCGGTCATGGCGGCGATCGCGGCGACCGGGTACGTCCCGAACCGCGCGGCGCGGACGCTCGTGACGCGGCGCACCGGCATCGTGCTCGTCGTCGTGTCAGGGACCGACACCAGCATGCGGGAATGGGGAATCGGCGAGGTTCTCGCCGACCCGTTCTTCGCCCGGGTCGCGGGCGGGCTGATGGGCTCGCTGCGCCCTCGGAACGTGGACCCCGTCCTCATGCTTGCGGTCGACCAGGCCGAGCGCGAACGCGTGGTCAACTACGTACGCGAAGGGAACGCGGACGGCGTGCTGCTCGTCTCGGCCGAGGCCAACGACACCCTTCCGGCGATGCTGTCCTCGGCGAAGGTGCCGGTCGTGCTGTTCTCACGCCCGAGCACCCCCGCGCCGATCTCCTACGTCGACGTCGACAACCGGGCCGGCGGCGGGCTCGCGGCCGAGCACCTGTTCTCGCGGGGATGCCGCCGGCTCGGCATCATCACGGGTCCGACCGAGGTCGCGGGAGCGGAAGACCGGCTGACGGGCTTCCTCGCGGCGACGCGGCGCCTCGGGCTCGACGAGGTGGCCACCGCCGCGGGCACGTTCTCGGTCGACAGCGGGTCCCACGCGATGATCCAGCTGCTCGCCCAGGGGGTGGACGGCGTGTTCGCCTCGAACGACAACATGGCGGTCGGTGCGATCCTGGCGGCGCATGAACGCGGCGTCGACGTGCCCGGCGACGTCGCGGTCATCGGATACGACGACACGATCGCCGCCCTCATGTGCCGCCCGACCGTCACGACGATCCGGCAGCCGATCGAGGCCGTCGCCGCCGAGATGACACGTCTGCTCCTGGACATCGTCGACGATCCGGGCATGCCGCCGCGGCACGAGGTGCTGGCACCGGAACTCATCGTCCGCGGATCGGCCTGACCCCGCGATCGCCCGCCGTGGGACCCGCCGCTCCCCGTCTGCGGCAGGTCCCTCCGATCATGAGAACAGCGGCCGGCGCGGTGCGGCGAAGTGCTCTCGCAGCCACACCCCCAGGCTTGCGTGCGCGTGCACCTCGGGGCGCGACGGCGTGAGGCCGACGCCACGGTCGGCGATCGTGAGCTGGTTCTCGTGTTCGCGGTACAGCGTGGCCGTCCGCTCGCGGTGGATGCGGTCGGCCAGGGTCAGAGTGCTGGCGTCCATGGCCTTTCCTTTCCTTCGGGTCCCGCCGGGTCTCGGCGTTGTGCTCAGTGGAGAGCAGGCGGGTGCCCCCTGTGATACGTGTGCCCCGCGATCGCCGGAGTCGCGCCGCGCGGTGCGGTCTGCACGCGGTGGCGGATCCGGCGTCGTGACGGCCGGTATCCGTCGCGCAGGCCTGCGGTACTCGTCCGGTACTCGCCGACGGCCAGGCCGTTGACGCGGACGTCGCCGGATCTCACACTTCTTGCATGGCCATCAGGGTGCTGGGGCCGCTCGATACGGGGAACGAGCCCGCCCTGAGCCCGCGGGAGCGGGCGGTCCTCGCAGCACTCATCGTGTATGCGGGGCGGGCGGTGGCGCCCGGCGAACTCGCCGAGGCGTACTGGGGAGAGCGCACCCCCCGCACGTGGTCGCAGCAGGTGAAGACCGCCGTCGCCCGGATCCGCGCGGGGCTCGGGGCCGGTTCGGTCATCACCCGAGGCTCGGAGTACACGCTGGGACTCGACCCCGCGACCATCGACGCCTTCGAGTTCGAACGTCTCGTCTCGGCCGCTCGCCAGCACGCGCTGCACGACGAGCACGACCGCGCCGTCGACGCCTACCGCCGCGCCCTGGCTCTGTGGCGGGGCTCGCCCTACCCGGAGCTCGCAGACTGGGAGCCTGCCGCGGTCGAGTCCGAGCGGCTCACCGAGATCCGCGACAGCGCCGAGGAGGAGCTGCTGGAGTCCCGGCTCGCCGAGGGCGAGCACCGGTCCGTGATCGCCGACGCGGAGCGCCTGGTGCGCGCCCGGCCCCTCCGGGAGTCCCGCTGGGCGATCCTCGCGATGGCGAACTACCGTGCGGGCCGGCAGGCCGAGGCGCTGGCGACCGTGCGGGCGGCGCGCGTCCGCCTCTCCGAGGAGCTCGGCATCGATCTCGGCCATCGTCTCCGCGTCCTGGAAGCGTCGATGCTGCAGCAGGATCCTGCGCTGACGCCCGCACGGACGCGGCATCGCGTGAGCGACGACTGCCCCTACCGCGGCCTGTCGGCGTTCTCACCCGATGACGCCGATGTGTTCTTCGGACGCGAGGACGACGTCGCGGCGATCCGCGACCGTGCACTGCCGGGGTCGCTGACGACCGTGGTGGGCGCCTCGGGCTCGGGCAAGTCGTCCCTTGTGCTCGCCGGAGTGCTCCCCCGGATCTCGGGCGGTCGACGTGCGGCGGTGGTCACGGCCGGACGCGACGTCGCCGCCGTGCTGCGCGCACGCATCGCGCAGCACGGCGTCGCCGACATCGTCGTGGTGGACCAGGTCGAGACGATCTTCCAGCTCGACGAGCGCGAGCAGGAGGACTTGTGCACGATCATCGCCGACGCGGTCGCCGCGGGCGCGACCGTGCTGATGACGCTCCGCAGCGACTTCCTCGACCGGGCGACGGGCCTCCCCCGCATCGGCGGCCTCATCGGTCGCGGTGTCTACGCGATCGGCCCGCTCACGGCCGACGGGCTGCGCGAGGCGATCGAGCAGCCGGCCGCACGCGCGGGGCTGCGGCTGGAACCCGGACTCGTCGAACTGATCCTGCGGGATGCCGGCGACCGGCGCGCCACGCTCCCCCACGTCTCGCACGCCCTGGTCGAGACGTGGATCCGGCGCGAGGGAGCGACCCTCACGGTCGCCGGGTACGAGGCATCCGGGGGCATCGCCGGGGCCATCGCGCAGTCCGCCGAGACGCTGTACCGCTCACTCGAACCCGAGCAGGCCGAGGCCTGCCATGCGCTGCTCCTGCGGCTCGTGCAGCGCGGCCCCGACGGTGCGTCGGTGCGGAGGATCGCCCATCTCGAGCCGCTCGTCGACGACACCGCCCGCCGGCGCGTGCTCGACCGCCTGATCGCGGCGCGCCTGCTGACCGTCGACGGCGACACCGTGATGGTCGCCCACGAGGCGGTCGCCCGTGCCTGGCCGCGCCTGGACGGCTGGCTCGAACGGGACGCGGCGAGCGCACGGGTGATGGCGCTCGTGGCGTCGGCAGCCGAGCTGTGGGACGCCGACGGCCGGCGCGACGAGGATCTGCTGCGCGGTGCGCGGCTGCAGGCCGCCATCGAGTGGGCCGAGGGGTCCGATCCCGATCTCACCGCCTCGGAGCGCGCCCTGATCGACGAGTCGAGCGCCCACGAGCAGAGCGAGCTCCGCACGCTCGCCGATCACGCGGCCCACGAGGCGCGCAGCAACCGACGGCTGCGCTGGACGCTGACGGGTGCCGGCGTCCTGCTGGTCGCCGCGGTCGTCTCGGGCGGGGTCGCGATCAGCCGAGGACGCGACGCCGCGGCCGCCGCGGAGGACCGGCTGATCGAGGCCACGACCAGCCGATCCCTGGACCTCACCGGGACCGACCGTGCCGTCGCCGCGTTGATGGCGGTGGCGGCCTGGCAGCGCTGGCCAGACGACGCACGCACCAGGGCGGCGCTGCTGGGCACGATGTCGGCGGCCGCCGGACTCGTCGGTACGACGTACATCCCCGACACGACCCAGCCTGTGGCCGCCGCGCCGATCCCCGGCACACGGACCGTGGCGCTGGTGCGCGACTACGACACGCTCGAAGTGCGCGACGTCGACGACGGCTCGCTCGTCCGCAGCATCCCCACGGACTTCCCGCGCAGCCGGCAGGAGGTCCGCCCCTGGATCAGGGTGAGCGCCGACGGCAGCACGATCCTCGTGATGCAGCATGTCGAAGAGCTCCCGATGCCGGACTGGGAGGACCGCGATCCGTCGGTGGACCGCGACGAGATGCTGTACTTCTTCGACACCGACACGGGCGCGGCGCACGGCACGCCCGTGCACGTCGAGGAGTGGAGCGAGACGGTCGACCTGTCGCACGATGGACGCTTCGCGACCTGGGCCTCGGCAGGCACCACCGTCATCGTCGACCGCGACACCGGCGCGCTCACCCGCGTGACGGCCACCGTCCCCGCGCCTACGGAGGGCGTCACCTCGTCGTACGCGGCGTCCGCGTTCCGGCCGGACGGCCGCATCGTGGCCACCAACATCGACGACCGGCTCTTCGTCGTCGATCCGGCGACGGGCAGGGCCGACGCGCTCGGCGCCGTGCCTGCCGACACCGGAGGCGTCGGACTCGCCGTCGCCGACGACGGAACCATGATCGTCGCGCGCGATTCGGTCATCGCCGGACTCGACCCGGCCGGGGCTCCGCTGTGGCGCATCGTCCCGACCGAGGGCGACGAGTGCAGCCGCATGACGGCGTCGGCCGTGCAGCGCCTCGTGGTGTGCGGAACGCCTTCCGGCCGCATCGTCATCCGCTCCCTCGACACCGGCGAGCTGGCGTCGGACCCGTTCGACTATCAGCTCGGGGATGCCGGCGAGCCGGTGCTGACCGACGACGAGACCGAGGTCTGGTTCATGAATGCGCTCTCGCCGAGCATCGGCCGCATGCGCATCGACGGCGGCGGACCGGCCTCGACGTCGTTCGGCGGCCCGGACGCGTACGCCCTCACAGGCACGGACCCGTCGGGGCGCTATGTGGTCCTCGGCTCGCGCACCGCCACGGAGCGCGCCCCCGACGAGGATCCGCGACCGCTGACCGTCTGGGACACGGCGACCGCGAGCGCGGCGACCGACCTCACCGCGCTCACCGACCCCGACCCGTGGCGCACGCAGGCGTTCGTCGTCGCCGCCACCTGGATCGCACCGGCACGCCTGTTCCTCGTGTTCCACGATCCCCGCACCGACAACGAGCACTACGCCATCTACGACGTCGCCAACGCGATCCTCACCCGGGCGGTGCTGGACGATACGATCGAGCGCTTCTTCACCGCGACCGGCGGGCGCCTGTACGGCCTCATCAGCCTCGACGACGATACCCAGCGGACGCGCCTGGTCCGCTACGACCAGGTCACGCTGCGCCGGGTCGGCGCGCCGATGGACCTCGACGGCATCCCCGTGACGGTCTCGGCGACGTCCGACGGTTCCCGCGTCGTGGTCACGACCTGGTCGTCTGCGCCACGGCCGTGGCAGACGCGGGTGTTCGACGCCACCGGCGAGGTCGTCGCCGAAGGGCTCGACGAGACGACGCGCACCGTCGTGACCGGCGACCGCGTCATCGCCTCCGACGTGTCCGGGCTGCTGTCGCTCACGCTCGACCTGGAGCCGGCCGAGTCGATCACCTCGAAGTCGGCGTGGTTCCTGGATCTGAGCGTCGACGACGCGGGGCGTCTGCTGCTCACCACCGCGGGCGGCCGCGACGGCCTGACCGTCGTGGATCTCGCATCGGGGCGGATGCTCGGCCAGCCGATCGACGTCTATCGCTACTCGGAGGGATCCTCCATCGATGCGGACGGCGGCGGGTTCGTCGCCTCCGGCGACCGTGGCGCACAGTACCGGACTCTCGATCCTGCAGAGCAGGCCGCCGCCGCGTGCCGGCTCGCCGGACGGGAGCTCACGCCCGAGGAGTGGCAGAGCTTCCTCGCGGACCTGGGCGCGCGGCATCCCCTCTGCGAGGACCTGCTCGCCACTGCGGGCGCGGCGCCGGACGATTGATGCCCCGCACGACGACGGCCCGGCCCCTTCACCAGGACCGGGCCGCACGCCGCCGGTTCAGAACACCGGGGTGCCGGCACGCACCAGCTGCCAGTTGACGACATGGAAGTCGGCCGGATCGATCACTCCCGCGGCCGATGCGAAGGCGACGATCGCCTCGCGGATCGCGACCTGGGCGTTGTAGACCACGGGCGCCGTGGCGATGTGCGGGAAGCCGCCGCCGCCGGACTGCCGGTAGTTGTTGACCGCGACGACGAAGCGCTGGTCAGGTGCGACATCGGCACCGTCGAACCGGAGGTTCACGATGCGTGAGCCCTGCTCCTGCGAGATGTCGACGTCGTACGTCACGCCCGAGAACTGGTCGTAGTTGTAGTCGGGCGTGCCGAGCGCGTTCGTCCACGTCTCGGGGGCCACGGGCGCGTCAGGAGCCACCTTGGCGAAGTACTTCGCGGAGTATTCGAGGTAGTCCTTGATCTGCGCACCCGTGAGCACCGACGCCATCAGCGTGTTGTCGTAGATGTAGAGCCCGGCGATGTCCTTGATCGTCACCTGCCCCGCCGGGAACGTGGCCGCCCGGTTGAACGGCGCGGCGATCGAGATGACCGGGAGGGACGCCTCGGCCGTGCCTGCGATCGCCTTCGTGACCGTCTGGACCTGGACGTGGTTCACGTAGTCGAGGATCGCGGTGTCCTTCCAGCACGACTCGGCGGCCGAGAGCACCTCCGTGGAGGTCGCGACCGCCGTGTTGACGTACGCGACGACGGCGTCGTGCTGCGCCTTCACGACGGCGACGAGCGCCGGATCGTCCTCGACCGTGTTCGCGTTCATCGAATGCGCCGACTTCGACACGACCTTCCACGACCCTCGTGAGAACGCGAGCTCGAGGTCGAAGACGCTGAGACGCTGACCCCACATCGCGGGCTCGCTCATGACGACCTGATCACCGGTCGCCTTGTTGGTCACGAGGACCTCCGGCTTGTCCTTGTGCGCGTGGCCGAACAGGATCACGTCGATCCCGGGCACCTCCTCGGCCAGGAGCGCGGCCGCGTTCTCGACCGGAAGATCGCTGCCGTACGACGACAGACCGCTGTCGCCGGCGTGCACGCTCACGACGATGACGTCGACACCGCGGCGACGCATGACCGGCACCCAGCGCGCGGCGGTCTCGACGACGTCGAGCACGTCGACCTTTCCGCTCACGTTCGCCTTGTCCCAGATCACGACGCCCGGGTTCGTGAGACCCAGCACGCCGACGCGGATCGCGGGGAGCCCCCGGCCGGCGTGCATGTTCTTGATGACGAACGGTTCGAACCGCGGCACCGTCGTGCCCGCGTGCACAGCGTTCGCCGCCAGAGCCGGCGCGTCGAGCTGCGAGATCCAGTTGTCGAGGAAGTCGAGCCCGTAGTTGAACTCGTGGTTGCCCAGCGCGACGGCGTCGTAGCCGATCGCGTTGAACTGGGCCGCCATCGGGTGGATCGCGCCGGTCGTCGTCACGGGCTCGACCGTGGCGTAGTAGAACCCGAGCGGCGTGCCCTGGATCGTGTCTCCGGCATCGAACAGCAGCGTGCGCTCGCGGCCGACATCGGCGCGTACCTGGTTCACCAGGCTCGACACGCGGGCGAGGCCGATCGAGTTCTTGGCACTGTCGCTGTACGCGGCGTCCTTGTAGTAGTCCCAGTTGAGTGCGTTCGAGTGGATGTCGGAGGTGCCCATGATCGCGATCTTCACGACCTTCTCACCGGGCGCCGCCACGGCCTTGGGCGCGGCGCCCCACCCGGCGGCGGCGAGCACACTGGCCGCAGACGCGCCGACGAGAAGGGTACGGCGGCTGATGCCTGACCGCGGTGGATCATCCGTGAGAGGGGTGAGGTCGTCGGATGCGTGGTCAGGCATGTGTTCTCCCATGGCGAGGATCACACCATGCGCCGCCGGTCCGCGACAAGGGTCGGACGATGAGGAAACTCTCAGCAAACGGCGAACAACGGGTGACGCGCAGAAGACCCGGCCCCGCGAACGGGAACCGGGTCTTCTGCGGAGCGTCGGATCAGCGCGCGGCCGAGCCCTCGACGTAGTCCTCGTCCTGCTGCTTCCACGCGAACAGGGCGCGTAGGTCCTTGCCGACGGCCTCGATCGGGTGCTGGGCGGCCTTCTCGCGCAGCTGGTGGAACTCGACGGCGCCGTTGTCCTGGTCGTCGATGAAGCGCTTGGCGAACGCGCCCGACTGGATGTCGGCGAGCACGGCCTGCATGTTCTCCTTGACGTGCGGGTCGATGACGCGCGGGCCCGAGACGTAGTCGCCGTACTCGGCCGTGTCGGAGACCGACCAGCGCTGCTTGGCGATGCCGCCCTCCCACATGAGGTCGACGATGAGCTTCAGCTCGTGCAGCACCTCGAAGTAGGCGATCTGCGGCTGGTAGCCGGCCTCGGTCAGCGTCTCGAAGCCGTACTCGACGAGCTGCGACACACCGCCGCACAGGACGGCCTGCTCGCCGAAGAGGTCCGTCTCGGTCTCTTCGGTGAACGTCGTCTTGATGACACCGGCGCGCGTGCCGCCGATCGCCTTGGCGTACGACAGCGCGGTCGCCCAGGCGGTGCCCGAGGCGTCCTGCTCGACGGCGATGATGTCGGGGATGCCGCGGCCGGCGACGTACTCGCGACGCACCGTGTGGCCCGGGGCCTTGGGGGCGACGAGGATCACGTCGACGCCCTCGGGCGCCTGGATGTAGCCGAAGCGGATGTTGAAGCCGTGGGCGAAGGCGAGCGTCTTGCCGGCGGTCAGCTTGTCCTTGATCGACTCCGTGTAGATCGAGCGCTGGTGCTGGTCGGGCGCCAGGATCATGATGAGGTCGGCCCACTCGGCCGCGTCGGCGACCGACTTGACCTCGAAGCCCTCGTCCTGGGCCTTCTCGGTGGACTTCGAGCCGTCCTTGAGGGCGATGACGACCTCGACACCCGAGTCGCGAAGGTTCTGGGCGTGCGCGTGGCCCTGCGAGCCGTAGCCCACGATCGCCACCTTCTTGCCCTGGATGATGCTCAGGTCGGCATCGGCGTCGTAGAAGATCTCAGCCATCTTCGTTGTTTCTCCTTGATGTTGCGGTTTGGGAAATCGGGATGCCGCGTCAGAGCTTTCGAAGCTCAGCCGCGGAGCACTCGTTCGGTGATGCTCTTGCCGCCGCGACCGATCGCGACGAGGCCCGACTGGGCCAGCTCCTTGATGCCGAACGGCTCGAGGGCGCGCAGGAAGGCCTCGACCTTGCCCTTGTCGCCGGTCACCTCGACCACGAGCGCGTCCGGCGCGTAGTCGACGATCTGCGCGCGGAAGAGGTTCACGACCTCCAGCACGTTGGAGCGGGTCTGGTTGTCGGCGCGCACCTTGATGAGCATGTGCTCGCGCTGCACCGACCCTGCGGGGTCGAGCTCCACGATCTTGATCACGTTGATCAGCTTGTTGAGCTGCTTCGTGACCTGCTCCAAGGGCAGCTCGTCGACATCGACGACCACCGTGATGCGCGAGAGACCCGGCACCTCGGTGACGCCCACGGCGAGCGATTCGATGTTGAAGCCGCGACGGGCGAACAGGCCCGCGACGCGGGTCAGCAGACCCGGCTTGTCCTCGACGAGGAGGCTCAGCACGTGACTCGTCATGTCTCAGTCCTCCTGCTCTGCGAAGGCGGGCGAGTGGTCCCGCGCGTACTGGACGTAGCTGTTGCTGACGCCCTGCGGCACCATCGGCCACACCATGGCGTCGGCGCTCACCACGAAGTCGATCACGACGGGACGATCATTCGTCGCCAGCGCGGTCTTGATCGCGGCATCCACGTCCTCCTCCTTCTCCACGCGCAGCGCGAGGCAGCCGTAGGCCTCGGCGAGCTTGACGAAGTCGGGGATGCGGACCGTGCCGTGGCCCGTGTTCAGGTCGGTGTTGGAGTGGCGTCCGTCGTAGAACAGCGTCTGCCACTGCCGCACCATGCCGAGCGACGAGTTGTTGATGATCGCGACCTTGATCGGGATGTTGTTGATCGCGCAGGTGGCGAGCTCCTGATTGGTCATCTGGAAGCAGCCGTCGCCGTCGATCGCCCACACCACACGGTCGGGCTCCGCGACCTTGGCGCCCATGGCGGCGGGCACCGCGTAGCCCATCGTTCCGGCGCCGCCGGAGTTGAGCCAGGCGTTGGGGCGCTCGTACTTGATGAACTGCGCGGCCCACATCTGGTGCTGGCCGACTCCCGCGGCGTACACGCCCTCGGGCCCGGTCAGCTCGCCGATGCGCTGGATCACGTACTGCGGCGCCATCAGACCGTCGGTCGGCTGCGAGTATCCCAGCGGGAACTCGTCGCGCAGGCCGTCGAGGAACGACCACCACTCGGTGGTGTCTGCGGACTCCTCGGCGGCGGTGACGCGGTAGGCGGCCTCGAGGTCGACGAGGACGTCCTTGAGGTCGCCCACGATCGGCACGTCGGCCGTGCGGATCTTCGAGATCTCGGCCGGGTCGATGTCGACGTGCACCACCTTCGCGTTCGGCGCGAACAGTGACGCCTTCCCGGTGACGCGATCGTCGAAGCGCGCGCCCAGGGCGACGATGAGGTCGGCCTCCTGCAGCGCGAGCACCGCCGGCACCGTGCCGTGCATGCCGGGCATGCCGAGGTGCTGTGCGTGCGAGTCGGGGAACGCGCCGCGGGCCATGAGCGTCGTCACGACGGGAGCGCCGGTCGACTCGGCGAGCGTGCGCAGCTCGTCCGACGCCTGCGCACGGATGACGCCGCCGCCCACGTAGAGCACGGGCTTCTTGGCCTCGGCGATCAGCTGCGCCGCCGCCTGGATCTGCTTGCCGTGCGCCTTCGTCACCGGGCGGTAGCCCGGCAGGTCGATCTTCGGGGGCCACACGAACGGCGCCTCGGTCTGCTGCGCATCCTTCGTGATGTCCACGAGCACAGGGCCGGGGCGGCCGGTCGAGGCGATCTCGAAGGCCGCGGCGATGGCTCCCGGGATGTCTTCGGCGCGCTTCACCAGGAACGAGTGCTTGGTGATGGGCATCGTGATGCCGACGATGTCGGCCTCCTGGAAGGCATCCGTCCCCATGAGGGTCGAGAAGACCTGTCCGGTGATGCACACGATCGGCACCGAGTCCATGTAGGCGTCGGCGATCGCGGTCACGAGGTTGGTCGCGCCGGGGCCGGACGTCGCGAGGGCGACTCCGGTCTTGTTGGACGACGCTGCGTAGCCCTGCGCGGCGTGGCCGGCGCCCTGCTCGTGGCGCACCAGGATATGGCGCACCGACTCGGCGTCCATGAGGGGGTCGTACACGGGCATGATGGCGCCGCCCGGCAGCCCGAAGACATCGGTGACGCCCAGGAGCTCGAGCGAACGGACGACCGCTTCGGCACCCGTGATCACGGGCGTCGTGGCGGTGCGGGCTGGCGGCCGGGGAATGGCGGCGGTGTCGGCTGACATGAAAGGGATCCTCTGATTCCTGTCGGAGCGATGTCGGACGCCAGGACTCAACCGGTCGTCGCGCCCTCCGCAGCGGAGCGCACGAGACGGGAGTACTTGGCAAGGACGCCACGGGTATAGCGCGGGGGAAGCGGCTCCCAGCCAGAGCGGCGGGAGCTCAGCTCGGTCTCATCGACGAGTAGGTCGAGAGTGCGAGCCGCGATATCGACCCGTATCAGATCACCATCGCGCACGAAGGCGATAGGACCTGCGTCCACCGCTTCGGGTGCTATGTGGCCGATGCACAGGCCGGTTGTGCCGCCTGAGAATCGTCCGTCCGTCAAGAGTAGTACATCTTTTCCGAGCCCCGCGCCCTTGATGGCCGCGGTGATCGCGAGCATCTCGCGCATGCCCGGGCCGCCCTTGGGGCCCTCGTAGCGGATGACCACGACGTCGCCGGCGGTGATCTCGCCCGCCTCGAGTGCGTCCATCGCGGCCCGCTCGCGCTCGAACACGCGCGCGGGGCCCTCGAACACGTCGGCGTCGAAGCCTGCGCTCTTCACGACCGCGCCCTCGGGGGCGATCGAGCCGTGCAGGATCGTGATACCGCCCTTGGCGTGGATCGGGTCGTCGAACGAGTGGATGACCGTGCCGTCGACCGGGTCGGGGTTCAGGTCAGCCAGGTTCTCGGCGAGCGTCTTGCCGGTGACGGTGAGCGCGTCGCCGTGCAGCAGGCCCTCGTCGAGCATCGCCTTCATGATCACCGGGATGCCGCCGTGACGGTCGACGTCGTTCATGACGTACTTGCCGAACGGCTTCATGTCGGCCACGTGCGGCACCTTGTCGCCGATGCGGTTGAAGTCGTGCAGGCTCAGCTCGACTTCCGCCTCGCGCGCGATCGCGAGCAGGTGGAGCACGACGTTGGTCGAGCCGCCGAGGGCCATCGCGAGCGCGATGGCGTTCTCGAACGCCTCCTTCGTCAGGATGTCGCGCGTCGTGATGCCCTGGCGCAGCAGGTTCACGACGGCCTCGCCCGAGCGGTGGGCGAAGTAGTCGCGGCGGCGGTCCGCCGAGGGCGGAGCGGCCGATCCCGGGAGGCTGAGGCCGAGCGCCTCGGCCACCGACGCCATGGTGTTGGCGGTGTACATGCCGCCGCACGCGCCTTCGCCGGGCGCGATCGCGCACTCGATGCGCTTGAGGTCCGCCTCGCTCATCTTGCCCGCGAGGCACGCGCCGACGGCCTCGAACGAGTCGATGATCGTGACGTCCTTCTCGGTGCCGTCCGAGAGCTTCACCCAGCCGGGTGCGATCGAGCCGGCGTACAGGAAGACGCTCGACAGGTCGAGGCGGGCGGAGGCCATGAGCATGCCGGGGATCGACTTGTCGCAGCCCGCGAGCAGCACCGAGCCGTCGAGGCGCTCGGCCATGATGACGGTCTCGACCGAGTCGGCGATGACCTCGCGCGAGACGAGCGAGAAGTGCATGCCCTCGTGGCCCATCGAGATGCCGTCCGAGACGGAGATGGTGCCGAACTGCAGCGGGTAGCCGCCGCCCGCGTGCACGCCTTCCTTGGCGCCCTGTGCGAGCCGGTCGAGGCTCAGGTTGCAGGGCGTGATCTCGTTCCAGCTGGACGCGATGCCGATCTGGGGCTTGTCCCAGTCCTCGTCGCCCATGCCGACGGCGCGGAGCATTCCGCGGGAGGTCGTCGCTTCGATGCCGTCGGTGACGACGCGGCTGCGGGGCTTGATGTCGATGGAGTTATCAGCTGCGGGTGAATCGGGCTGGGCCATTGTTGCAGTCTATTCCCGCTCCGACACCCGCTCGTCCGGCATGACGACTCAGCCGACGGCGCGCGTGCGCTCCCCGGCGAGCCCGGCCAACAGCGCCGCCAGCGCGGCGATGTCGGGGACCCGCACGGCTGCCGCCGACGGTCCCTCCCCCACGCGCACGCCGACGTCTTCCGGGCCGAGGCTCGCGATGGCGTCCTCGTCCGTGACGTCGTCGCCCGCGAAGAGCACGGCCGTCGCGCCGACGCGCCGGCGCAGCTCGGCGACGGCGGAGTCCTTGCCCTCGTGACGGAAGGCGTACTCGACGATGTTGTGCCCGGTGCGCCGACGCCAGTGCGGCGCCTCCGCTGCGACGATCCCGTCGACGATGCGATTCGCGTCGGCGGCGTCCGCCGGGTCGGCGCGGCGCGTATGCACGCCGAAGCCGAAGGTCTTCGGCTCGATCCACACGCCACCCAGGTGCGCGGTGGCGCGCTCCGCGTGGGCCCGGAGGGCATCGCGCAGCGCAACGTCGGACTCGTCCTCGCCGTGGCTGACCACGCCCTCGCCGGGGATCCAGAACTCCGCGCCGTGCGACCCCGCGAGCAGCACGCGCGATCCGTCGTCGTGCTCGGCGATCACCCGCAGATCCACGAGGCTGCGCCCTGACACGAACGCCACGACGGTCTCGGGGGCGGCGACGAGCGCGTCGACGGCGTCGCGCGCGGCCGGCAGCATCCGCGCGTCCATCGGCTCGTCCTCCAGCGGCGACAGCGTGCCGTCGAAGTCCAGCGCGACGAGCAGGCGGGGGGATGCCGCGAGCCGGGCGATCGCGTCGGTCGCCGCCGTCATGCCCGGCCCCGCTTGCTCTTGCCGCGGCGCGCGTCCTCCAGGGCTTCGAGGAACGACTTCGACCAGCGGTCGACGTCGTTCTCGAGCACCTTCTTGCGCAGCGCGCGCATGCGTCGCCCCTGCTCTGCGGGGGGCATCTCGATGGCGCGCATGATCGCGTCCTTCATCCCGCCGATGTCGTGCGGGTTGATGCGGATGGCGCTGGGAAGCTCGTCCGCCGCTCCGGCGAACTCGCTCAGCACGAGCACGCCGCGGTTGTCGGTGCGCGTGGCCACGTACTCCTTCGCGACGAGGTTCATGCCGTCGCGCAGTGCCGTCACGAGCATGACGTCGGCGGCGCGGAACAGCGCCACCATCTCCTCACGGGGATAGGCCTGGTGCAGGTAGCGGATCGCGGTGTGCCCCATCGTGTCGTGGTCGCCGTTGATGCGGCCGACGGTGAGCTCGATCTCGTCGCGCAGCTGCATGTACGCGTCGACGCGCTCGCGGCTCGGGCTCGCGACCTGCACGAGTGTCACGTCCTCGACGCTGACCCGGCCGTCCTCCAGGAGCTCGCCGAACGCCTTCAGGCGATGCCGGATGCCCTTGGTGTAGTCGAGGCGGTCGACGCCCAGGAGGATCTTCTTGGGGTTGCCGAGGCTCGCGCGGATCTCGGCGGCGCGCGCCTGGATGTCGGGGCGCTCCGCCAGCTCGATGTACGACGACGTGTCGATCGAGATCGGGAACGCCTTCGCCAGCGCGTTGCGTGTCGTGCCGTCGGCCTGGGGCACGGTGATGCCCGTGGCCTTCGTCTGGTACCGCAGCTGGCGTCGCACGGCGCGCGCGAAGTTGCCGGCATCCGCGACCCGCTGGAAGCCGATGACGTCGGCGCCGAGGAGTCCCTCCAGAACCTGTCGCCGCCATGGCAGCTGCGAGTACAGGCCGTATGCGGGGAAGGGAATGTGGTGGAAGTACCCGATCGTGAGGTCGGGCCGGGACTCCCGCAGCATGGCCGGGACGAGCTGCAGCTGGTAGTCCTGCACCCATACGGTGCCGCCCTCCGCTGCGACGGAGGCCGCGGCCTCGGCGAACCGGCGGTTGACCTTGACGTACGCGTCCCACCACACGCGGCGGTACCGGGGCGGCGAGATGACGTCGTGGTAGAGCGGCCAGAACGTGTCGTTCGACATGCCCTCGTAGTAGTTCTCGATCTCGTCGGCGCTGAGCGACACCGGCACCAGGTGCGTGCCCTCGAACTCGAAGGGCTCGACCTCGATGTCCGGCTGGCCGGGCCAGCCGACCCACGCGCCGTCGGCGCGCCGCATGACCGGCTCGAGCGCCGTGACGAGCCCGCCTGGCGAACGCCGCCACTCCGAGCCGCCGTCGGGCTCGGTCACCTTGTCCACGGGGAGGCGGTTGGCGACGACCACGAGCGCGGCCTTGCGGTCGGGCTCTGAGGTGTGCTCTGCAGGCGGGGGCTTTGTCACGCGGGCTCCTGACGGTTCGGGACTCGGCATGGCCAGGCTAACAGCGGGGTCGGGCCGCCTGTCGCCCCTCGACGACGCGGTGTGTGCATGCGAAGGGGTCGCACGGTCGGCCGGCCGCCGCGATAACGTTGCGGCATGCGCACGTACCTCTTCGGCACCGGCATCCTCACCGCGATCACGAGCGGCATCGCGCTGCTGCGCGACATCCGCGACGGCCAGCCGTTCACGTGGCGCACGGGACTGGCCTGGCTGAGCTGGGCGATCACGCTCACGCTCGCCATCGGCGCGATCGTCGACGTCCGCCGTGCGCGGCGCGGGTCGATCGTGCCGGCCGACTCCCCCGTATCCGGGCGGGAGCGCAAGCTGGCGGCCCGCTTCCGCCGCTGAGGCGCACCGTCGTCACCCATGAGAAGAGGGGATTGCGGCACCGGTCCGCAAGCCCACGTAGAATTTGTAAGCGGGTGGGGGTTAGCGCGGCGCCCGGTCCACCGCCCCCCCACAGCGCCACCGCGGCCGGGGCGCCGCCGCGGCGGGCCCGTTAGTGG